>CAZKSR010000094.1:0-1809 GCA_964555465.1 uncultured Oscillospiraceae bacterium | reverse complement strand
TCCGCCGCAACGCGCACTTTACCCCGTAGAGCGCGCCGCAATCCACCGCACCCGTTGGCGGCACGCCGAGTCGGCGTGCCCTACGGAGAGGGAGAAGCGAGGTCAGCGTACCGCAATGCACCGTCCCCATACGACGCGCTGCGACCCTTGGCTCTCCCATTGGGGGAGCTGTCGGCGCTGCCGGCGGAAAGAGAAAAAATCCGTCGGCTCGTGCGGCTGACTGCGGAATGACCGCAAAACAAAATTATCATTCATTTCGGAGATCATTATGAAAGTTACCGTCAGACGGGCGTCGGAGCCGAAGCCTGTCACCATCACAACCGAATATATCAAGCTCGAAAGCTTTCTGAAGCTGGTCAATGCCGTCGAATCCGGCGGCGTAGCCAAGCTCGTCATTCAGGACGGCGAGGCGACCGTTAACGGCGAGGTTTGCACCATGCGCGGCAAAAAGCTCCGTGACGGCGACATCGTCGGCTTCGGCGGCGAAACCTATATGATCTGCCATGCGGCTGAATAGTCTGTCCGTCTGCGGCTTTCGCAATTACGAATCTGCACGGGCGCAGTTTGTCCCCGGCGTCAATCTGATCGTCGGAGACAACGCCAACGGCAAGACAAATCTGCTCGAAGCGATTTCCTATCTTTCGACCGGTCACGCCTTCCGCACCCGAAGGGAACAGGAATTGATCCGTTTCGGGGCGGAATTTGCCGAGCTTACGGGCGAAATTTCCTCGCAGGAGCGAGAGCAGACCATGCGTGTTCTGCTTTTTTCGTCCCGACGGCCGCGGCAGCTCTTTCTCAACGGTGTCAAGCTCAAGACTGCGGCGCCCATGCTCGGCGTCCTGCGAAGCGTCCTGTTCTGTCCGGAGGATCTGCTGGTGCTCAAAAAGGGCGCAGCGCCGAGAAGAAAGCTGCTGGATGCCGTTTTGTCCCAGATGCGACCGAATTATGCTCTGATTCTGGGTGAATATCAGAGAATTTTGGAGCAGAAATCCGCCGTTTTGCGGGAAAAAACCCCCTCTATGCTGTCGCTTTTGCCGGATTATAATCTCCGACTCGTCTCCTACGGCGCGAGCCTGATTTCCTATCGGGCGCGGCTGTTGCAGGCTTTGCAGGAGGAGGCGGCGCGCTTCCATCGGGAATTTTCCGGCGACAGGGAAAATTTGACCCTGCAATATCAGACCGTTTCCACCGTTTCCGATCCCTTTGCGCCTCCGGAAAGCCTGCGTGAGCAGCTTCAGGAGCATATGGATCGCCACGAACGGGCGGAGCTTGAGAGCGGCCAGTGTCTTTCCGGGCCGCATAAGGACGATTTCGTCGCCTCGCTAAACGGTCTGCCGATGGCGCAGTTTGCCTCGCAGGGACAGACGCGGACGGCGAGCATCTCCATCAAGCTGGCCGAACGGGAGATCCTGCGCCGCGACTGCTCGGAGCTGCCGCTGCTGCTTTTGGACGACGTTTTGTCCGAGCTGGACGCCGGTCGGCAGGATTTCGTTCTGAATCAGCTTCGGGAGGGACAGGTCTTCATCACCTGCTGCGAGACGGATCGCCTGACCACGCTCGGACAGGTGATTCATATTGAAAACGGAAAAATCCGTCTGTAGGAGGTTTTTGTATGTATGTGCCCATCGGCTCGGATTTTTCCGTGAGAAGCAGCAGTATCGTCGGCATTTTCGACTTGGATAATACGACAACCTCTGTTAAAACGAGGGCGTTTTTATCCGAAGCGGAGCAGCGCGGCGAGGTGATCGATATTTCCAACGATATCCCGAAGAGCTATGTGATCACCGAGGAATTCGGCCTGAGAAAAAT
>CAZKSR010000093.1:0-1959 GCA_964555465.1 uncultured Oscillospiraceae bacterium | reverse complement strand
AAAAAAGAAGCACCCGGTAAAAACCGAATGCTTCTCAATGGTGGAGTATAGGGGGATCGAACCCCTGACCTCAAGATTGCGAACCTTGCGCTCTCCCAGCTGAGCTAATACCCCAGATATTAGGTTGTTTTCCGAACTTTTCGGATGAAACCGGAAAGTTCGGATACGCGAAGAAAATCGGTGAACGCCGAAAAGCGAATGTGCGAGGAAAATCGGCAAGCAAAACGGAGCGTTTCCTGCACACGGCTTGCTCCTTCGGCTCAGCCGATGACCCGTTTTTTCGAATCGCGGATATATTATATCACCGTTTGCGCGGAAAAGCAATCCCTTTTTTGAAGAAACGGGAAATTTTATGAAACGCTTTTCAACGCACGCCGTGCGAAGAGGCTTTGCAGGGTGCTTCCGATCCTGTTATCCCATGAAAGGCAGGCCGCTTTTCATGGGATTTTTGTGCCGTTCGGCGCAAAAAAACGCCTCGGAGGAGTTCTCCGAGGCGTTTTTGCGAAACGCAGCCGAGTGTGACGGTCGGGAAATCAGTACATTCCGCCCATGCCGCCGCCGGCTGCCGCGGCCGCGGCTGCCGCATCCGCTGCGGGATCGGGCTTATCGACGACGAGAGATTCGGTCGTCAGGACGCACGATGCGATGGAGGCGGCGTTCTCCAGAGCGGTACGGGTGACCTTGGTCGGGTCGACGATGCCGGTCGGGATCATGTCGCAATAGACGGCGGAATAGGCATTATAGCCGTAGCCGATCTTCTTGCTGTTCTTGATGCGCTCGAAGACGACGGAGCCGTCGACGCCGGCATTCTCGGCAATCTGGCGGATAGGAGCCTGCAGCGCCTTTGCGATGATGGCAGCGCCCGTCTTTTCATCTCCGGAGAGCTTGGCGACAAGCTTTTCGACCGCCGGAATTGCGTTAACATAGGCCGTGCCGCCGCCTGCGACGATGCCTTCCTCGACTGCCGCGCGAGTGGCGTTGAGGGCGTCCTCGACACGGAGCTTCTGCTCCTTCATGGCGACCTCGGTCTGTGCGCCGACACGGATGACCGCAACGCCGCCGGAGAGCTTGGCCAGACGCTCCTGGAGCTTCTCACGGTCGTAGTCGGAAGTCGTCACGGCGATGGCGGCCTTGATCTCGTGGATACGTGCCTGAATCGCCTCGGGGTCGCCGCAGCCGTCGACGATGACGGTGGTGTCCTTATTGACCTTCATCTGACGGGCACGGCCGAGATCCGTAAGCTGTGCCTCCTGAAGGTTCATGTTCAGCTCGGAGGCGAAGTAGGTGCCGCCGGTCAGGATGGCGATATCGCGGAGCATCTCCTTGCGGCGGTCACCGAAGCCCGGAGCCTTGACGCAGACGCAGTTGAAGCTGCCGCGCAGACGGTTGACGAGCAGAGTCGACAGTGCGTCGCCCTCGACGTCCTCCGCGATGATGACGAGCTTCTGGCCGCCCTTGACGATCTGCTCGAGCAGGGGCAGAATATCCTGAATGGAGGAGATCTTCTTGTCGGTGATGAGGAGGAAGGGATCGTCAATGACGGCTTCCATTTTGTCGGTGTCGGTGACCATATACGGGGAAATATAGCCGCGGTCGAACTGCATACCCTCGACGACCTCCAGACCGGTTTCGGCAGTCTTGGACTCTTCGATGGTGATGACACCGGCGGCAGTGACCTTCTCCATGGCCTCCGCGATCAGCTTGCCGATCTCGGCGTCGCCGGAGGAGACGGTGCCGACACGAGCGATGTCTTCGCTGCCCTTGACGGCCTCGGAATTTTCCTTAATGGTCGCAACGGCGACATCCACAGCCTTCTGCATACCCTTGCGCATGACCATGGGGTTGGCGCCGGAGGCCAGATTCTTCAGGCCCTCGCGGACGATGGCCTGTGCCAGAACGGTGGCGCTGGTGGTGCCGTCGCCGGCGACGTCGTTGGAATTGGTGGCAACCTCGCGGACG
>CAZKSR010000092.1:0-2205 GCA_964555465.1 uncultured Oscillospiraceae bacterium | reverse complement strand
AAACGCACCGCACCCGTAAACCGCGCCACATCCATAGGCTCCACCCTTCGGGGGGGAGCTGTCGGCGCAGCCGACTGAGGGGGGAAACAGCGTGCCGCAGTGCACAACACCCGTAGGGCGCACCGACCCGGCGCGCCGCCATACATACCGTACCCGTAGGGCGCGCCGACCCCGGCGCGCCGCAATCCTCCGCATCTGCTGACGGCGTGCCGCCACGCTCCATACCCATACGGCACGCAAAAAAGCCGCTGTCCCTCCTTGCGAGGATGACAGCGGCATTTTCCGTGACATTTGCGGAAAAACGCGCTCCTTCGTCAATATCTCAAAAATCTTCTGAGGCGTCTTTCCGCTCGGCTCAAAGTACGGCTGACCGTTGAGCGGCAGACGCCGCGCTCCTCCGCAATCTGCTTTTGCGACTTTCCCTCAAAATAAACCGCCGTGATCATCTGACGCTGTAGGTCGGTCAGCTCCTGCTCCATGACATGACGGATGCGCCGAAGCTGCACCTCCCTCGGCAGGCGAAGATCATTATAAAGTATATTTTCCACTGCGTGTGTAACCCCTTTCGTAATAATGCGCCGTCAGGTCGGCAAGATCGGTGCACTGCGTCAAAATCGCCGTCAGTGTGGCGATCCGATGCCGCAGCACCGCCCGATTGCAGGCGTCCTGCTCCGAACGCAGCAGCCTGCGCAGTGCGCGAAGCTGCTCCCGAAGCGGAACGGCCGCCTGAAGATAACCCTCCGAAAGCTCGCACAGCTTCATTCGGCGTGCTCCCGAGCGTCCGCAAAAAAATCCTCCGCAAAGTCCCGAAGACATTCCGGGCAAAGCTTTCGCAGGCCGATGCGATAAAACACATCGCCCGAATAAAGCTCCTCGCCGCAGGCATCGCAGCACTCGCAAAATTTTTCCTCCGTCATCGGCACTCACCTCCTTTGAAATTCAGCTTATCCAAAGCGAGGCAATTGTCCAAACAACCGAGAAGAAAGGAGTAAAACAAGAAGAAAATCGCAATATTTAATTTCCAAATATTTCCATCTACACGAAGAGTGTACTACACATTTCGTGGGATGTCAAGTCTTTTTTTCCACTCGTCGAAAAAAAACAAAATCCGCACCACGAATCGTGGTACGGTGAACTCGGAGGTGAGGGAATGATCGGCACACGCATTGCCCTGCTGCGCAAACAGATGGGGCTTACGCAGGGAGAGTTAGCCGAACGGCTTGCCGTCAGCGCCAGTGCGGTCGGGATGTATGAGCAGGGCAGACGCGAGCCGTCTGGCGAGCTTTTGGTCGCAATGGCGGAGCTTTTCCGCGTTTCGACGGATTTTTTGCTTCGCGGCGAGAGTCTTTCGTCCGATACGGCCGCCCTTCGCGGCCTGCTGGCTCGGGCGCAGACAGAGCTGAATTTGCCCGAAAAAACGGCGGCGATGCTCCTTTCCGTCATTTTGTCATTGACGGACGACGAAAAATCGGGTATCATGGAGAAAAACGGAGGTGGGCAGATGGACGGGCAATTCATGCAGGAGGCTCTGGAACTGGCAAGACAGGCGGCGGCGGAGGGCGAGGTTCCGGTCGGCTGTGTGATCGTTGACGGCGAGAAAATCGTCGGTCGTGGGCGAAATCGACGGGAAACGAGCAAAAATGCCCTCTCCCATGCGGAGCTGGAGGCGATTGACGAGGCCTGTCGTACACTGGGTGGCTGGCGGCTGTGGCGGTGCACGATGTATGTAACGCTCGAGCCGTGCCCGATGTGCGCGGGAGCCATCATCAATTCCCGAATCGCACGGGTAGTCTATGCCGCAAGGGATACCAAGGCAGGTTCCTGCGGCACCCTGACCGACCTCTTCGCTCTGCCGTATAACCATAAGCCACTCGTCACCGCAGGCGTCATGGAAGAGGAGGCCGCTAAGCTGCTGACGGATTTTTTCCAAGCCTTGCGTGATAATCCGAAGCCGAAAAAGTGGAGAAAGCCCACCGAAGCATGATATGAAGTATGATATGATGTATGATGTGATGTATGATATCGGAGGACGAAAAACTCCTGTAGCAAAGTATAGACAGACGCGTACTTTTTGGTCTTGTATGATAATTGGAGGAAGAAAAACTCCTGTTGCAAAGAAGGAGGCCGGAAGACAATCGACTCCTTCCGAGGCAGCCCCCTATGGCGCGAAGCCTTCTCCCGAAAACCGCACCCGGTGAAGGCTCC
>CAZKSR010000091.1:0-2239 GCA_964555465.1 uncultured Oscillospiraceae bacterium | reverse complement strand
CTCCCCCTTTGCATCTGTACTCCCATTCTCGCACCGCGCTCCATCGGCTCCCCTGCGTAAGGGGAGCTGTCAAAAATCCCCGATTTTTGACTGAGTGGTTGCCGCCCGAAGGTTCTCCCCCCGTCGCCGCAATATAGTACCGCGCGCGCACACGCCCCCGTGTGCTTTCGTGATGCAAAAAGCGGCCGCTTCCAAAAGGAAACAGCCGCTTCTTATCCCGGTTCTCCCCAAATTTGCCGGATCAATTCTCTCTCCTTCTCGTCGGCATTGCGATAGTCCTCCCACATATCCTCCGTCCAATGCCTGGTTGCCTTCGCATCGGGCGTTCGTCGGTACGCCTGCTGTACCCTTGCCATCACTGTGATCGCGTAAGCCATCACCATGTCGTCGTGCTCACCTGCCACCGCCTCCGGTCTGCCGTCGTCGTTATAGGCAAAGCAAAGCATCTCCCGAAGGAGTGCAACAGAGCAGAGCTTCTCCGGGAACTCCTCTGCGAGCTGTTTGCAAGATGCCAGCATCATCGGCCTCGTCACCGCATCCGTGCGGTAGCCGAAAGCTTTCTTCGCCTCGTGGGTGTAGCTCGACTCGCTCGTCCGTACGAAGAGCGCCGGATAGCCCATCGCCTGAAGCGTATTGATTGGGTATGTTGAGAAATTGACCTCGATTGCCAGTAACGCATTGTTGTAATATTGGCCGAGGCAGAAGATCTGACGGGTATATTCCTGTTCTGAGCCTTGTTGCCGCAGCTCGGCCACGATTTCGGCGGTTGTGTTGTCCATCACAATTGCCGTGAAATAGTCCGATCCTTCTCCTGCGGTGTCTCCGCCGATGACATACGGTACTCCTTTCTGCGGCATTTTGTGGATCCTCACGGGGCCACCGTTCTGTTCATTCCATCGGATACCGGTCAGGCGGATAAACTGCGCGGCCTCGGAATAGACGACGTCATAGATAAAGCGGCCCTTCGCCGCCGGCTGATATAACCGCAGCTCCTCCAATCTTTTGGAGATCGTGTTGCTGTCAAAGTAGCAGTCTCCGGAGCTGAGGAACGCCTCCTCCGGCGTCGCCGGGTATTCCTGTCGGAAGAGTCTCAGGTCGCCGCCGCAGTTGTTGACGATCGCCCAGCGCCGCCACGCAAGCTGCTCTTCGTCGAGGCGGAAGCGTTCCTTTAGCTCCTGCTCCTCCTCCGACCATACCGTCCCGGGCGCTACCGCCTTGCGGTAGTCCTCGTTTTCAAACCATGCGCAGAAGACCGGCACGAAGTCACTCTCTCCGGCCACCGCCATATCCCATTGGTGCTTGAATTCGTTATACCCGTTCGGGGTAGATTCGATAAAGACGATCGTCCCCGGCAGGGACGGCACCGCTTGCATTGCGCCGATGAGTGTGTCTTTTGGATTCCCCGGCCACCACGCCATCTCCGAGGCGTGGAGACAACGGATCGTATAACTTCGTCCTACGCCGTGGCCGCCGGCAGTTGCGCATCGGATCCTTGAGCGCAGGCCGGGATTCCTGCTCTTTTCCTCCTCGTCGAGCGTCGGATTCTCGAAAAGGATCTCTTGTGCGTTTGAGCTTTTAATCATCGGCCGGATCGGTGCAGGAAGGCGGTCGAGGAATAGCTTGTGCATCTTAAAAATATTATTCGTTGCTTCCGCGACGTGTGCCAAGACCATCGTATCGGTGTTCGGCTGCACGGCCGTAAAAGCAAAACCCAGCCCTGCACCGAGGGTGGAGAAGCCGAGCTGTCTTGCTTTTAAAGCGATCACGCGCACGGGCTTTCCCTCCTGTGCCTGTGCTCTCATTGCCGCGTAGACCTTTCTCTGCGCCGCATTCAGTGCAAATGGGATCTCCTTGCCGTCCTTCGTCCGTATTTTCAAAAAATTTTCGATGTACTCATCCAGTTTTTTCAGCCTCAACTCCACCCCTCCTTCCATCTGTGAAGCATCCTGCAGGGATTCATGCTTTCACCGGTCATAAACACGCGTCTCCTTCTTCGTCCCCGTAGGGCACGCCGTCCGTCCTCGCCTCTCTCGTGGCCATCCGCCTCCGTAGGGCACGCCGACCCCGGCGTGCCGCCATTGGTACTCCCGTCCTCGCACCGCACCCATCGGCTCCCCTGTGCATTTGTGCTCCCATTCTCGCACCGCACCCATCGGCTCCCCTGCGCACCTGTACTCCCATCCTCGCGCTCCATCGGCTCCCCTGTGTAAGGGGAGCTGTCAAAAATCCCCGATTTTTG
>CAZKSR010000090.1:0-2372 GCA_964555465.1 uncultured Oscillospiraceae bacterium | reverse complement strand
TGTTTATACAATTGGATGAGAATCGATGTAGTTGTCGAGAATTTCTGCGGCATCGTAACAAAGGGCGGCGCAGGGGCGGCTTTGATAGTATTGCTTCGTCCGAGGGGAGGGGGAGGGATCGCTCTCCGGCGCTATGCCGAGGAGGTCACGGCAGAGGATGCTGCCATGCTGTTCCCGAAAGGCGGCGGCCAGCTCCCGAATCCTTGCGTAGTGGGCGGCCTTTTCCTCACCCGTGGATGCGTCCGTTGTACCGTAGAGCAGACCGGCGACGAGGAAAGCGCCGCTGACTGCGCCGCAGACCTCACGCATCCGGCCCATCCCGCCGCCGAAGGACGAGGAGAGCTTCAAGGCAGTCTCACGCTCCAGACCGGTCAGGTCGGAAAAGGCGAGGAAAACCGCCTGTGCACAGTTACAGCCGCCCTCGAAAAGTGCCTTCGCTTTTTCCGCGTGTGTCATCTGTCTGCCTCCTTTGGGAAGGTCACGCCGTTAAATTTCAGCATATAGCGGATGGGGTAGAATTTCTCAAGGTAGTTGCGCTCAAACCACTCGTAGGTGGCATCGGGCAGATGCACAAGCTCCGGCGCATCGCAGCGGAACAGCTCAAAGGTCGTTCGGTCGCCGCTGATGAGCGCGGCAATCAGCTCGGTCTGACCCTCGGTGCGCAGACGATCCAGGCAGGCGTCGATCAGCGTTACGCAGACCAGCTCCTCCTGAGGGGCACGGTCGGGCTTGGTCGCGAACCAATAGAGAAAATCGGCCTGCGTAAATGCCTTGCGCGCCGTGACGAGGGCGAGCTTTTGAAATTCCTCCTCGGCGTTGCGCTTGAGGACGTCGATCAGGTAAAACAGCAGATTTTCGTCCAGACAGCAGCAGTCGAGCAGAACCTCGTATGCACTGCGAGGGCCGTCGGGCTCGTCAATCTGCGGCGGCTCGGCCTCGGAATCCGCAGAAGACTCCTCCTGCGATGTCAGTGCACCTAAGGTCGCCATCAGATCCTCGGGCTTGAAATTGTCATACAGCTCGTCCGGCAGGGCTTGTCCGTCCTGTGCGGCACAGCGGCGGACAAATTCCGCAATGCCGATGGACTGAATCTGCTGCTGTAGCTGCGTGGCACGGTGAAGCGGCTCGGTTTCGGTCAAAACGATACCCTCCGGGGGCAGGCGAGTTTCATCGGCAAGCTCCTGCAGATACCGTAAATAATATTCAATCAGCGTCAACGCATATCACCTCATAATAATTATATCACATTGCGCACGAAAAATCAACTGCCCTTTGACAGAAGAGAAAAAGTTCGGTATAATAAGAAAAAATAAGAAGGGGAACGGAACCGCTGCTATGAAAATTCGGATTTCTTCGGACAGCACCTGCGATTTGTCGCCGGAGCTGATCCGTGCCAACAACATTGCCATCAAACCGCTCATCGTCAATATGGGTGAGGGAAGCTACCACGACGGTGTTGATGTTGTACCGGCGCAGATTTTTGCACACGTTGCCGCCGGTAATCCGCTCTGCTCGACCTCGGCGGTTCCCATCGGGGAATATCAGGAATTCTTTGCGAGCCTTCTGCATGATGCCGATGCCGTGGTGCACATCAATCTCGGCTCGGGCTTCTCGTCGAGCTATCAGAATGCCTGCGCTGCCGCTGCGGAGATGGAAAACGTCTATGTTGTCGACTCTCGCAACCTCTCGACCGGCCACGGCCATGTTGTTTTGGAGGCTTGCCGTTTGGCAAAGACGGAGGATGATCCCAAAACCATCGTCGAAAAGCTCAATGCCTTTGCCCCATGCGTTGACGCCAGCTTCCTCCTTGACCGCCTGGACTACATGAGAAAGGGCGGACGCTGCTCTACGGTCGCTGCGCTGGGCGCCAACCTTCTGAAGCTCAAGCCCTGCATCGAGGTTATCGACAACAAGATGATCGTCGGAAAGAAATATCGTGGAAACTATGCCAAGTGTATGGACAGCTATGTTCGCGAACGGCTCTCGGCAGCCGATGACCTGATCTATGACGAGATCTTCATCACGCACACGCCTGTCTCCGACGAAATCCTTGACACGGTGCGCAATGCCGTGAAGGAAAGCGGTAGCTTCCGAACGGTTTACGAGACGACTGCCGGCTGCACCATCTCCTGTCACTGCGGTGAAGGCTGCCTCGGCATCCTCTATGTGCATAAAAATCCCAAGAAACACGGATAAGATACGATAACCCCGTCTGCTTTCGGCAGACGGGGTTTTTATCTCCATCCTAACGGTTGCCGGAAAGACAGAAAAAGGCTCTACTCCGACCGTTGACATAGAACCCTTATTTTGCCGTTACCCCAACTGTAGACATAGAACTCTTATTTTGCCGCTACCCCAACTGTTGACATAGA
>CAZKSR010000089.1:0-2373 GCA_964555465.1 uncultured Oscillospiraceae bacterium | reverse complement strand
GAAGGTGGAACATATTTTTCTTATAGAATTCCACGCCGGGCTGATTGAAGGGGTTCACACCCAGCATATAGGCGGAAATACCGCAGGACAGCTCAAAGAAATAGAACAGCTCACCCACGGTGCCCGCGTCCACCTCATCGGCCTGCAGCACCATAACCGGCACACCGCCATCCACATGGGCATTGAGGGTGCCAAGGAATGCCTGCTCCTCTACGAAGTCCAGCGTCTTGCCCTCCAGATAGTTCAGGCCGTCCAGATTCTTCCAATCCACCTCGATGGAGGTTTTTTTCCGGGGCGGTGCGAAGCGAAGCACTGTTTCAAAGAGATTGCGCTCACCCTGCTGGATCATCTGCCCCAGGGAGTGGAGATCCGCTGTAAATTCCGCCGTAGCGGGGAAAATACCCTTGCCATCCTTGCCCTCGCTCTCACCGAAGAGCTGCTGCCACCAGCCGGCAAAATAGCGGAAGCTCGGCTCATAGCAGCAGAGCATTTCGATGGCCTTTCCCTTGCGGTACAGGAGGTTGCGGATGGCGGCATACTGCCACGCCGGATTTTCGAAGGAGCGGATATCCATTTCCTTTCGGGCGCGGGCGGCGCCGAGCATGACATCGGTCGGGCTGATTCCGGCGACGGCCATGGGCAGGAGGCCGACGGCAGTCAGGACGCTGTAGCGGCCGCCGACATCGGGCGGAATGACGAACGTCTCGTAGCCCTCGTCCGTGGCCATCTGACGCAGGGCGCCCTTTTGCGGATCGGTGGTCACATAAATGCGCTTTTTGGCCTTCTCCGCGCCGTATTTACGCTCCAGCATCCAGCGCAGGGCACGTGTCGCGATGGCCGGCTCGGTGGTGGTGCCGGATTTGGAGATGATGTTGATGGAGAAATCCTTCCCCTCCAACAGGGCGCACAGCTCCTGCCACGCACGGGTGGAGAGATTGTTTCCGGCAAAGAAGATCTGCGGATCGTTGCTGCGGAGGTTGTGATTCTGACCCTTGACCAGCTCGATGGCGGCACGGGGGCCTAAGTACGAGCCGCCGATTCCGACGACGACGAAGACCTGGGAATCCGAACGGATGCGCTCGGCGGCGCGGCGAATACGACGAAGCTCGTCCGTTTCCTCGAAGGTCGGCAGATTCAGCCAGCCGAGGAAGTCGTTGCCGGGGCCCTTTCCCTCGGCAAGGGTTCTGTGCGCATCGAAAATTTCCTTTTCGCAGCCCAGAAGGTCGTTCAGAGAGAGATCTCCCCACACATTGGAAATGTCAACTTTTATCATGGCGGCAGCTCCTTTTGTCAATATTTTTCCTATCTATATCATACAACAGAATCCAAAAAAACTCAACCGCAAATGAAAAAAAGTTTTGGGGTAGAAATCTGCGGCGGAATTGTGTATAATACAGGAAAAACCGGAGAAATGAGGAAGCGCAATGCGATACAGCTTCGGCGTAGATGTCGGCGGCACGACGATCAAGCTCGGTCTGTTCGAAAATGACCGCTTGATCGAAAAGACAGAGCTTGCGACCCGCACGCAAAACGGCGGCGAGGGGATCCTGCCCGACATTGCAAGGAAAATCGACGAGATCTGCCAAGCGCGGCAGCTCGAAAAAAACGACGTGCGAGGGATCGGTGTCGGTGTCCCGGGGCCGATCGATGCGCGCGGCACGGTCAATCGGTGCGTCAACCTGAACTGGGGCGTTTTCAATCTGCATGAGGCGCTCGGCGCGCTGACCGGCCTGCGTGTCGTCGGCGGAAACGACGCCAACTGCGCTGCCTTGGGCGAATTTTACGACGGCGGCGGCGCTGGGGCGAAATCCGTCCTCTTCCTGACGCTGGGCACGGGCGTCGGCGGCGGCGTGATTCTGAACGGGAAAATCCTCGGCGGGGCACACGGCTGCGGCGGCGAGATCGGGCATATTACCGTCAGCGCTCCCGACAAGGCGCCGTGCACCTGCGGCAAATTCGGCTGTCTGGAGCAGTACGCCTCCGCCAACGGCATCGTCCGAATGTGCAGACAGCGGCTTACCGAATTTCACGGAAGCACCGTCCTGACGGCCGCCGAGCCGCTGACCTGTAAGGACATTTTCGATGCGGCGAAAAACGGGGACGCATTTGCCGTCCGCACGCTCGATACGGTTTTTGATTATTTGGGTGAGGCCATTGCCTCGGCCTGCTGTGTCTGCGACCCCGAGTGCGTGATTTTGGGCGGCGGCGTCTCAAAGGCAGGAGAATACCTGCTTTCGGGCGCACGAAAGGCGTTCGAAAGGCACCGCTTCCACGCCTGCGCAGGAACAAAATTTGCCTTGGCAACGCTCGGAAACGATGCCGGAATGTACGGCGCCAACCGCCTGACCGTGTAAATTGACGGAATCGGCCACG
>CAZKSR010000088.1:0-2548 GCA_964555465.1 uncultured Oscillospiraceae bacterium | reverse complement strand
GGCAAAAACTGGTGGTGCGTCGTCTTCCCGTCGCTTTGCATGGCCGCCACGAGCGACGACCTGACCGACTGCGCACAAGTCGGCGGCTTCACGGAGGACGAAGCCCGATTCATCAGCGGCGGCGAAGAAAGCTATGCCTACCGCTTCAAAGCCCTCGAATGGCTGCAAGCCCTCTTTTCGTGGTTCTGACGCAAAAGCGCCTCTTCCCGTTTTTCGTGGGAAGAGGTGCTCTGCTTTTCGCTCATACCGTTCACCGGGCAAAATGCGCTGTGCACATTCGGCCATAGAAAACCGGCCGAAATGAATACTTTAATCGGTTTTTCGGATCAGTAGAACCGCTTGGTCGAAAGCAGCCAGTTCTGATAGTTTGCCGCATTGACGGCGCACTGCGTATTGTAGGCGATGATCTCGTTTTGCTCGGTATTGTATTGCAGAAGCTCCGTCTGCCGATAGCTCTCCTGCAGGAGGCGGTCGGTCTTCCGATTCCCCTCTTGGATCGCAGAATACAGCATAAACTGCGTGGACTTGATTTGATTGAGATGCTCCACGACATCGTCGATCTTATCGAGGATCTTGTCCAGACGACGTTCCGTATCGTACAGGACATAGGCTCCCTCATGTCCCTCCAGCACGCTGCACTTGCCCGACTTCAGATACTCGCAGATGGAGCAGACCGCCGCAAAATTGCGATAGGTTTCGTAAAGTGCACCGCACTGATAATATTTCCCCAAGGTCGTAACGGTCTTGACCTTCGCCTTCACGATGGAATCTCTGAGCTCATCGAGCTGCTTGATCTGCTCCTTCTCCATTTGAACCCGACGGTTGTCCTCCGCCTTTTCGTCGAGATATTCCTGATAATAGTAGGCGTCGTTTTTCTTTTCGACGGATTTCTCATAGAAATAGATCACCAAGCCGATCACAAAGCCGACACCGACACCGCCGATGCCGAAGAGAAATCCGCAGCCGATCATTTCGAAGATCGTGCCGAAGAAGCCGCTGCCCGTGAAGAAGCCGTAGATCAGACCGATGATCGCACCGCCGATGATGCCGAGTCCGAGGCCGGCCTCGATATCATCCTTGAAGTCGACTCTCGGGGAATATTGCCGGTTGATCGTCGCATGGTTTCCGAGCGTTTCGATCTTTTCGTTGATCTTTGTGATCATCTGTCCCTGAATGTAGGAATCCTTTTCCAGTGCGATGATGTTTTCCAGATAAGCGATCAGATTCTTGTTCGCCATTGCCGTCCTCCTTTTGTGTCATGGCTCTTTCGCAGCACCGGCACTCAGCTTCTTGCGCTTTCCAGCAGACCGTTCATCCTGCGCAGCTCGGTGATCCACTTGACGAGCTTAATGGGAAGGGCAACAGCGCCGACGAGGTAGGCAATGAGAAGCTTGATAAAGAAATACACAAGCCAGCCGACCCAGGAAAGCCAGAGGAACATCGACGGCTGTACTCTGTTCAAAAGCGCCCAGCCATAGGGAATTCCTGCCAAGAAAATGCCGTAGACATTGCCGATGGCAAAGATTCCGACGAGCATCAGCACAACACTGATGGCAATGCTGCGGATCATTTCGGAACGAACACTCTGTGCGTAAGCCTCCGCGCAGGCTCGGCAGGTGGGCGGCTGGAACAGACTGCCGCATTCTCTGCACAGAAGTTTGCCGCAGTCACTGCAGGTAACGGCGGCTTCACGGTCGGGGTGGTAAAAACAGGCCATATTGATCTCTCCATTCTCTTTTTTGTCCCCCCACGGGAAATGATCCGCGAGGTCTTGCCGTAATTTTAGCACAATTATTTTTGAATGTCAACTATTTCGAGAAAAATTCCCGAAATAGTTGACATATCATCGGTACAATATAGAAAACGAACCGGAGGTGTGATCGTATTGTATATTCCTGAAATCGGGCAAAAAATCAAGCAGCTCCGCACGCAAAGAGGCATTTCGCAGGTCGCCTTGGCCAAAACGCTCGGTGTTTCCAAATCGGTCATCAGCTCATACGAGAACGAGCTTCATATGCCGCCGTATGATGTTTTGATTCGAATTGCCCTGCTGTTCGGGGTCAGCACCGACTATCTTCTCGGTGCGCCCTCCTACCAATGCGTCAACGTCGACGGTCTTACCCAAACCCAAATCGAAGCAATCGCCCTTATCGTAAGCGAGCTTCGCGAAAAGAGGGAGTAGTTTTTTGCGGTGGAGCTGCGGATCGGATTTCACCACATTCGGCAAAACGGGAAAATGCCAATTTTTTTCTTGACAACGCATGGATGATGTGGTATAATCCGCAGTGCACTGAAAAAGTTTGCCGCAATATGGGCCTTTAGCTCAGTTGGTTAGAGCATCCGGCTCATAACCGGACGGTCCCGGGTTCGAGTCCCCGAAGGCCCACCACTCCCTTCGGCTTGCGGCGACGGGATATAGGGGTATAGCTCAATTGGTAGAGCGGCGGTCTCCAAAACCGTAGGCTCAGGGTTCAAGTCCTTGTGCCCCTGCCAATAACCGTCTCGTACATTGTACGAGGCGGTTATTTTGTCGTTCTGTCCTTTTATC
>CAZKSR010000087.1:0-2958 GCA_964555465.1 uncultured Oscillospiraceae bacterium | reverse complement strand
GCCGCACCCAGGAGGCGTCATTGCGCTCGTCAGACCGTCCTCGGGGCGTCCTGCTCCGCCTCCCAAAAATCACAAAGAAGGAAACTATTATGACAGAACCGATCCTCTCCACACAGGAGCTTCAAAAAATGTCGGCACTTGCACTGGCACATATCGGCGATGCGGTTTTTGAGCTGCTGGTACGCACTCAGCTTTGTCGGCAGGGCTTTGCCGTCAACGGAAATCTGCACCGTGAGACGGTCGCACGGGTCTGCGCTCCGGCGCAGGCAAGCTTCGTTGAGCGAATTTTACCGATTTTGAGCGATGATGAGCGAGGTATTTATCGACGCGGCCGCAATGCCCATGTCAACACGATCCCGAAAAACGCAACACCCTCGCAGTACGGCAAAGCGACCGGCCTGGAGGCACTTTTCGGGATGCTCTACCTGACGGGGCAGACCGAACGGATTCGGGAGCTGTTTGCGCTTGGCAGCGGAGAGGAGGCCGACCATGCCCTTTGATGCCGTATTCTTGACCGCCGTTGCGCAGGAGCTTCGCAGTCGGGTCGTCGGCGCACGGGTGGAGAAGATCCGCCAGCCTGCGCGCGATATGGTGCTGCTGAGCCTGCGCGGAAAGGATCGCCTCCTCCTCTCGGCCAACGTCAGCCGTCCGCGCATCCAACTGACGAACGCAACCTATGAAAATCCCGCGCAGCCGCCGATGTTCTGTATGCTTCTGCGCAAGCACCTGTCCGGCGGACGCATCGTCGCGCTTCGCCAGCCGCAGGCCGAGCGGTGCATCGAGATCGCCTTCGACTGCACGGACGAAATGGGCGAGCCGTGCCGCAAGAGCCTGATTTTGGAGCTGATGGGGCGAAATTCCAATCTGATTTTGACAGACGGCGAGGGTCGCATCCTCGACTGTCTCCGACGGGTCGACATGGAAATGAGCCAACTGCGGCAGGTTTTGCCGGGGCTTTACTATCACGAGCCGCCGAAACAGAATAAAATAATTCCGCAAACTGCCTCTTTGAGCGATATTTGCGCGCTTTTGAGCGAAGTTGATTCTCCGACGTATTTCGATCAATGGCTCCTCGACCATTTTTCGGGGCTGTCGCCGTTAATCGCCAGAGAGCTGTCCTACCGCTTCAGCGGCGAAACGGACGCCGACCTGATGACGCTCGATAAGGCGGCCGCGGCGGAGTATCTCCTTCGGGAATTCCGCTTTTCGGAGCAAAGACCCGTTCTTCTGCGAAGGAACGGGAAGCCGTCGGACATCACATATCGAGAGATTTTGCAATACGGAAATCTGACGGAAACAGAAGAATTTCCGACATATTCCGAGCTTTTAGACGCATTTTATACCCAAACCGACCACTCCGAGCGGATGCGGCAGAAATCGCAGACCCTCCGCAGGACGGTCACCACGCTTCGAGATCGTGCCGTTCGCAAGCTGAACCTGCAGCGGAAGGAATTTGACACGACGCTCGATCGGGAAACACTGCGCAGGCAGGGCGATATCGTCACGGCCAACCTTCACGCGATCGAACGCGGACAGACGCTTTTACGAGCGGTGAATTTTTATGATCCCGAAATGAGCGAAATTGAGATATCGCTCAAGCCCGAGCTTTCGCCCCAGCAGAACGCCGCCCGTTTTTATAAGGAGTACACCAAGGCCAAGCACGCCGAAAAGGTTCTTTCCGAGCAGATCGCGCAGGGAGAGATCGAGGCGGCGTACCTGTCCTCCGTCCTCGATTCCCTCTCTCGCGCGGAAAATGAGCGAGATTTGAGCGAAATTCGAGCGGAATTGGAAGGTGGCGGCTATCTCCGTCCGACCGATGCCAAGCGGCAGAAAAAGCTTCCGCCCTCAAAGCCGATGGAATTTTGCTCGACGGACGGATATCGCATCCTTGTCGGCAGAAACAACCGCCAAAACGACATTCTTACCCTGAAAACGGCAAGAAAAGACGACCTCTGGCTCCATGTGCAAAAATTCCACGGTGCCCATGTCGTCATCGAGTGCAACGGCACGACGCCGCCCGATGAGACGATCACCGAGGCAGCGCAGCTCGCCGCCTATTATTCCGAGGCGAAGGAGGGGCAGAACGTCCCCGTCGACCTCACGCCTGTCCGCAGGCTCAAAAAGCCCAACGGCGCCAAGCCCGGCATGGTGATCTACGACAGCTACCGCACCGTTATCGTCACGCCGCAGGCCGACTTGACGCAGCGGCTTGCCGCCGAGAACGGAGGAACCATATGAACCGAATGAATCGTACCCCGAAAACCAAGAAAAAATGGCCGAAATACTGCCTGATCGCAGCCGTCGTTTTGCTGATCTTTGCCGCATCGCTCTTCTTTTACCACTGCCATAGTCTGCGCAGCGAATTCGGCTACGCAGAGGATTTTTACGGCGAGACGTTTGACGAGCTTTACGTCCTGAGCGAGGCGGATGACCTCTACCGACCCTTGAAAGCCGAGGCTTTGGCGGCAATGACCTCGGTGGGAGGCAAGGAGGAGCACGGAATTTTCGGCCGCTACTGCGTCGAATCCGAGGAGGCGGTCGAGGTCAAGGCAACGATCGATGCCCTCGTGACCTCGACAAGCGGCGCAAAGGGCTACGTCTGGGTCGCATACACGCAGTGTGCATATGACGAAAACGGCAATATTTTATTTCAGTACGGGACAAAAAATGCAAGAAGGATTTCCCGTTGGCGCATCGAAAAAATCGACGGGAAATGGGAGGTAACGGAAATCTCCGAGCCGTAACGCCCCGAAAAGGAAGGCTTGCAGAAGCAGCGTGGGAATCCGCACTCTCGGGCGTGTGCCCGAAGGGGAGACGGAAGCCCACGCTGCTTTGCTTCACCGGTAGGGTATGGTGCGTTTGCGGTATGTCCTCCCTCAGTCGGCTGCGCCGACAGCTCCCCCCCCCCCAAGGGGTGGAGCCTTTGGTCGCGGCGCGCCCTACGGGTGCAGCGTGTCG
>CAZKSR010000086.1:0-3063 GCA_964555465.1 uncultured Oscillospiraceae bacterium | reverse complement strand
CCGTCGACCGCGCCGCCACGCTTCGTGCGCAAAGGCGCGAGACGGTTTTTTGACAGAGAGAGCACCTCTTCCCGTGGAAAACGGGAAGAGGTGCTCTCTTTTCGGTCATGCCAACCACCGATCAAAGCGTGCTTTGCACGCTCATTGCGATACCGTGATCGGCATGAGACAAATTTTCGTGGATTATCGCAAAAAGCAAACAACGGTACGGTGCTGAAAACCATTGGAAAGGAATTGCTTCGATTACACTCTCCAGTCGGACAGGTATGCCTCCTGCTCGGGCGTGAGACGGTCGATGCACAGCCCCACGCCGGCCAGCTTCAGACGGGAGACCTCGTCGTCGATCTCGCGGGGCACCTCGTAGACCTGCTTGCCGAGGTCTGCGCCGTGGCGGAGCATATATTCCAGCGACAACGCCTGTACGGAGAAGCTGGTGTCCATGATCTCCGCCGGATGGCCGTTGCCGGAGGCGAGGTTGACCAGTCGCCCCTCAGCCAGAAGATTGAGCACGCGGCCGTCGGCCAGCTCGTAGCCCATGATGTCGTTGCGACGCTTGAAGACACGGACGGCCAGCTTTTCCAGCTCCGCGCCGTTGACCTCGACATTAAAGTGACCGGCGTTGGCGAGGAAGGCGTTGTGCTTCATCCGCTCGAAATGGCGACGGGTGATGACGTCACGACAACCCGTAGTTGTGATGAAAATGTCGCCCTGTGCGGCGGCCTCGTCCATCGGCATGACGCGGCAGCCGTCCATGGAGGCCTCCAGCGCCTTGATGGGGTCGATCTCTGTGACGATCACGTCCGCGCCCATGCCCTTGGCACGCATGGCGACGCCGCGTCCGCAGTAGCCGTAGCCGGCGACGACGACGGTCTTGCCTGCCACGAGGAGATTCGTCGTGTGCATGACGGCGTCCCAGACGGACTGCCCCGTGCCGTACTTGTTGTCGTAAAAGTGCTTGCACTTGGCGTCGTTGACGTTCATCATCGGGAACGGAAGGACGCCCGCCGCGGCTCGTGCGTGGAGGCGGTGGATACCCGTGGTCGTCTCCTCCGCGCCGCCGAGGATATTTTCGGCCAGATCCTTCCGAGGACCGCTGAGGATATCCAGCAGGTCGCCGCCGTCGTCGATGATGAGGTCGGGCTTGCAGGACAGCGCCTCGATCAGAAGCTGTCGGTATTCTTCGGCGGTTACGCCGTGCATGGCGTACGTTTCGACGCCCATGGAGGCAAGGCCGGCGGCCACATCGTCCTGCGTGGACAGGGGATTGCAGCCCGTCGCATGAACCTCCGCACCGCCTGCTGCCAAGCACAGCGCCAAAAATGCGGTTTTTGCCTCCATATGGATGGAAATGGTGATTTTTTTGCCTGCAAACGGCTGCTCGGCCTCGAAGCGTTTGCGGATGGCAACAAGTGCCGGCATGAAATCCCGCACCCATTCGATCTTCATTCTGCCGTACTCGGCGAGGGACATATCTCTGACATGGCTCATAGCTCCGCCTCCCAAAAAATTTCTGCGTTTATCATAGCATAACCGGCCGAAATTTTCAAGTACATGACAAAATTCACGGTTTGTTTATAGACAAAGCGGAAAAATCGGGTATAATGAAAGGAATAAAGGAGGAATTTTATGGGAAATCTTCGTCGGAGCTACCGCCGATTTGAGCTGAAAAACCGCAATCGGGGCATCGCCAACCTGATGCAGTGGATCTGCGTCGGCAACGCCATCGTTTTTGTGGTGCAGTATTTGCTGAACATCAACATCGTCCCGCTGCTCGAATTTTCGGCTGCCAACGTGATGCGCGGACAGGTTTGGCGGCTGTTCTCCTACATCTTCACCTTCGCCTGCGGCGGCGGCAACCTCTTCACGGCGTTTATCACTGCCGTTTTCTCCATCCTGTTCTATTATTGGGTCGGCAAGGTGCTTGAGGGCGTCATGGGAACCCTGCGCTTCAACCTCTATTACCTCTGCGGCATCGTTCTGACCGACCTGTATCTCCTGCTGATCCATTGGATTTTCGGCGCGGAGACGTTTGGCAATGTGACCTACCTGAATCTGTCGATGTTCCTCGCCGTGGCCAGCCTCATTCCCGAGCAGAGGGTCTATGTTTATTTCATCCTGCCTGTCAAGATGAAGTGGCTGGCGTGGATCTATCTCGGCCTGTGCAGCCTCGACACGATCGGATTTTTCGTGGATTATTGGGTGCTTTTCCCCCTGATGCCGACACAGGTTCGTGTCGCAAGCTGTCTGTATGCGTTCTATCCGTGGGTATCGCTGCTGAATTATTTCCTCTTTATCGGCAAGGGCGTGAAGAATCTCAAGCCGAGCTTCCGCTCCCGACACCGGAGAAAGCAGCAGCAGGCGTGGCAACAAACGCAGTATCGGAGCGAAGCGCGGCAGGAGCCGAACCCCGACTGGGCGAGCAATTACCGCAGTGCAAGCGGCGAGCGACCCTATCGGCACAAGTGCACGGTCTGCGGCCGCACGGATACCTCCTGCCCGGGACTGGAATTCCGCTATTGCTCCCGTTGCAGGGGCTACTTCTGCTACTGCATCGACCATATCAACAACCATACGCACGTCGAATGAGCCGAGACGCGGCGTCGGCGTCCCCCGTAGGGCGCGCCGATCCGCCGCGCCGCAATGCGGCAACGGCCCAAATCGCGTCATTCCGCGCAACGGGCTTGGGGCCGCTTGATCAATATTTCGCTTCCACGACAAAAAACGAGAACCGTTCGGAAACGGTTCTCGTTTTTATTGCATGGGATGGAATTACTTGACCTCGACGGTAGCGCCGGCTTCCTTCAGCTCGTTGGCGAGCTTCTCGGCATCTTCCTTGGAGATGGCTTCCTTCAGGGTCTTCGGGCAGTTGTCGGCGATTTCCTTGGCTTCCTTCAGGCCGAGGCCGGTAGCGGCACGGATGACCTTGATGACGCCCAGCTTGGAAGCGCCGCAGTCCTTCAGGATGACGTCGAATTCGGTCTTCTCTTCCACTTCGGCAGCGGCAGCGGCGGGAGCAGCAACAGCGGCGGCAGCGGCGGAAACGCCGAAGGTATCTTCCAGAGC
>CAZKSR010000085.1:0-3068 GCA_964555465.1 uncultured Oscillospiraceae bacterium | reverse complement strand
TTCCTTAGGCGGACAGGACAGCTCTGCCCTTTGCACGGCGGCGGGCAAGAACCTTGCGGCCGTTGGCGGTAGCCATTCTCTTGCGGAATCCATGAACCTTTGCGCGGTGACGCTTTCTGGGCTGATAGGTACGCAGCATCTCGTGTACACCTCCTGTAAGATTATGCTCAACACGCCGAGGCGCGTAGCAAACAAAAAATAGATCGCATACTCATGCGACTGATATTATACCGCAAGAAAGGGGGAAAAGTCAATCAAAAATTTCAAAATTTGAAGGTTTTTACAAAAATAGTTTCCGGCCAAAGTAAAATCACAAGATGTAGTGGCGGCCGTCGGCCGATTTTTGCCCCAAGCTGCGACATTTGGGGGCAGAAAAACGGTGCCGCTTCGGTCGCGACGGCTCCGGCTCGGGGTCTGCCGAAAAAACACACGCACACTCCGGGCGAGTGTGCGTGCGGTTTTTTCGGTGCGGCGAATCGAGTGCGGCTTCCGCGATTTGCATGGCGGAGTGCAGAGGCTCATTGCGGCACCGTCAGAACGAAGGAGGGCGAGGCGTTCTTTTCGCTCAGCGCATCGCCCTGTCTTCGATTTTTTACATCAGGGGCTCCAGTCCGAGGACGGGGTGATTCTTCTCGGCGAGGAAGTCCATGAGGGCTTCGCAGTCCTCACAAATCGTCTCGTCGGCAATCATGTCGCAGAAGTTTTCGATGCCGTAAAGCTCCATGGCGGTCTTGTTCAGGCGGTCTGCGACGTCATCCTTCAGCTCCTTGGGCATCCAGACAATGCGCTCGATGCCGCCCTCAGCGGCGATGAACTTCTTCGAGGAGATAAAGTGACGACCGTGCCCCATGTAGCCCGGGGTCTGGACGCCGCCGCCGGTGCAGCTCGCCAGCTCACCGAAGGTCATGCCGACGGGGGTCATGCCTTTATACTCGCGGTTGACGACGATGAAGCCGTTAGAAACAGGCTCGATGCCGCAAATGCACTCGAAGCAGCCGCAGGAGGTCATCGGATCCTCCAAAATGGAATAGAGCGTGACGGATTCGACGGCACCGTGGGTGGCCTCCTTGACCATCTTGTCAACGCTGTCATAGCGGCCGGTACGGGCGTCGCGGCAGCCTTCCTTGAAGATCGGCTGGCACGGGCCCTGCGGATTGAGCTCGTTGGTGGCCTTGGCATCAAGCCACGAAACAGCACCGCACAAGCCGAGACGCTCGGGGGTGACGACACAGCAGTGCGCCGGCGCGAAGGACTGGCAGAGGATACAGGTATAGTAGCGGTCGACAGCCTCGTCGGTCATGGAGTCCAGACGCTCGTCACGGGCGGCATAGCGCGGCATGGCGACCTCGTCGCGGAACTTTTCGGCCTCGGTCTGATCGGTAATGAGCGTGATTTGGCACTTATCGACAACGGCGTCGAATTCGTCCATGATCATATGATAAAGAACCTCACCGAAGTGCTTCAGGCGCAGTCCCTTTTCGAAGGCGTCGTTTGAGACACGGACACGAACCTGATTGCGCTGGCCGGTGTGCATGACGCCCTCCATATAGTTGAACCACGCATGGATCTTGCGCTCGATGACGGACTCGAAGTCGGCCTGCATTCTTGCGCCGGAGACTTCGATCTTCGTGGCAAGGGCGAGATTTTTTTCGCCGCAGCAAAGATCCTTGCCGACGATCTCGATCTTATGATCTTCGACATTATCGCTCATGAGAACCAGCTCGGCGGTGGCGTTCTTCCCCGACCAGAATTCATTGTGCATATCGGCCTTGCGGATAACCTCGCCCTCGAAGGCGGCGGCGAATGCCACGGGGATGGGCAGCTCCTTGGACTTGATCTTGATGTTCCGCAGCTCGAGGGAACGCTTGACGGTCAGGCCGTGGTCGCAGACGGACTCCAGCGCACCGGGAACCTGATTTTCTCCGAGGTCGATATCGACGACGACAGGGAAGCCGAGGGCAATGGCACCGGCACCGGCGGAAACAACGACGTTGTCGATGGCGCCGAAGGTATTGACGAAGGCCGGGACACGGTTCTTTGTGTAATCCAGCAGACCGCCGAGGTTGCCCGGGGTGAGGTTGCCGAAGATCAGAGCCGCACGGACGGCGACGGTGACGACATGGATGACGCTCGTGACGGCATGGCCGAGAGGAATCACGCGGAATTCCAATCCCATCTTGACGCCGCCCTCGAGACACTGCTCGATGACATCACCGACGAGGAAGGACATGATGCCCTTGGACTGGTAATCCTTGACGACCGAGACGACATCCTCTGCGTTGTCCGCCTTTCCGAGAACGACCGCAACACCGGGGATATCGCCCGTGACCAGCGGCACGCCGAGGGAACGGATGATGGGATCGGGGACGAAGCCGATGCCGGAATCGTTCTCGTAGGGATTGACCCCGTTGAGGTAGCCGAGGCCCTCGAGGATCTCGGCGCCGACGGCGGTCGCAAGACCGGCGTTGAGCGCTTGGCCGAGATCCTCCTGATTCGTAATGAGGCTCTTGAGGACATCGACGCAGGCAGGCAGATCACCGAGCTTGGTGACCTTGACGCCGGTTGCGGCATAGATGGTGGGGAAATAATATGCAGTATCGGGGAATGCGACGGGTTGGTCGGCGCCGTATTTGGTGATGGCGTCATTGACGGCATTCTCGGTCAGCCCGGCGACGGCATTCGAGCCGCCATAGATGAGATCGGTTAATACGCTCATGATGGTTCCTCCTGTAAAAATGATTTTGGTTTGGGGATCGTTGTGACGTCACTGCGCGAGGGGCTCTTTTGCGTCATTCCGAGCGAAGCATGGAAATCCGCATTGGGAATATATGCTTGTCGGCTACGCAGATTACCTCGCCGGTGTGTGCGTCGGTTCGCAATGACGCTGCTTGCGTGCAGTACGTGGCGGCGCGCCCTACGTGGTTCGGTGGGTTGCGGCGCGCCGGGGTCGGCGCGCCCTACGGGGCGCGGTGGGTTGCGGCACGCCGGGGTCGGCGTACCCTACGGGGCGGCGCGCCGGGGTCGGCGCGCCCTATGGGGCACGGTGCGTTGCGGCACGCCGGGGTCGG
>CAZKSR010000084.1:0-3448 GCA_964555465.1 uncultured Oscillospiraceae bacterium | reverse complement strand
CCGCACCGATACGAAACACCGCACTCTCTGCTCTCCCCTTGGGAGATCAGAGAGTGCGATTTTCTTCGTCCTTGCATCATATTTTCGGTGTGCTTGCCTCCCTCGGCTGCAAACGCACCGCGCCCGACGGTTTCTCAGAATGACGGGATCGGCAGGGGCGGCGCATTTTTTTGCGCACCGTGTCCGGAAAGCGGCGGTTCGCTTCACACCCTCGACATAAAACCGCAAAAAAAACTTGACATCGCAGCGTTAAGACGGTAAAATAGACGTTGGATTAGTATGGCCTGCTCCGCACATGGGGTGGCGCGGACGGGCGTTGCTTTATCTCGGGCTTTGCCCAATTTTACCCAATTTTCTTACAGGAGGTGTATTCGCAGGATATGGAATGGTACTTTTGGGTTGCGATTGCAGCCGTTTTGTCCGTTATTTCCTTCTTTCTCGGCGTTCTTTTCCGCAAAAAGGTCGCTGAGCGTGAGATCTCCGGCGCAGAAGCCGAAGCCACTCGCATCCTGAACGAGGCGATGAAGAGCGGCGAAAGCAAAAAGCGTGAAATGCTGCTGGAGGCCAAAGAAGAAATCCATAAAAACCGCACCGAATACGAACGAGAAGTCAAAGAGCGTCGCAGCGACCTGCAAAAGCAGGAGCGCCGTTTGCAGCAGAAGGAAGAATCCCTCGACAAGAAGCACGATGCCTTCGAACGCAAGGAAGAGGAGCTCCAAAAGCGTCTGTCTGCCGCCGCCGCCACGCAGGAGGAAGTCAACCTCATTAAAAAGAGCCAGCTCGAAATGCTGGAAAAAATCTCCGGCCTGACGCAGGAGGAGGCAAAAAATCACCTGCTCAAGCTGCTGGAAAACGAGTGCCGCCATGACGCCGCACTCAAAATCAAGGAAATCGAAAGCGAAACCAAGGAAAACGCCGACCGAATGGCCAGAGAAATCGTCTCTATCGCCATTCAGCGCTGCGCCGCCGATCACGCTGCCGAGGCCACCGTTTCCGTCGTCGCCCTGCCGAATGACGAGATGAAGGGCCGCATCATCGGTCGCGAGGGCCGCAACATCCGTACACTCGAATCCATCACGGGCGTCGACCTCATCATCGACGACACGCCCGAGGCTATCACCGTCTCCTCCTTCGACCCGATCCGCCGTGAGGTGGCTCGCCTCGCTCTGGAGAAGCTCATTTCCGACGGCCGCATCCACCCGACCCGTATCGAGGATCTGGTCGAAAAATCCCGCCGCGAGGTCGAACGTGTCATCAAGCAGGAGGGCGAACGCGCCACCCTTGAAACCGGCATCCTCAACCTCCATCCTGAGCTGGTCAAGCTCCTTGGCCGTCAGAAATACCGTACCTCTTATGGACAAAATGTCCTGAATCATTCCATCGAAGTGGCGCACATCTCCGGCCTGATCGCAAGCGAGCTGGGTGTGGATGTGACCATGGCGAAGCGTGCCGGTCTGCTCCACGACCTCGGCAAGTCTGTTGACCACGAGATGGAGGGCAGCCACGTCCAGCTCGGCGCGGAGCTGGCCCGCAAGTATAACGAATGTGCCGACGTCATTCACGCCATCGAAGCGCATCACAACGACGTCGAGCCGCACACCGTTATCGCCTGCATCGTCCAGGCCGCCGACGCCATCTCCGCCGCCCGTCCCGGTGCGCGCCGTGAGAATGTCGAAAACTATATCCGCCGCCTGAAGAAGCTCGAGGAGCTGACCGGCACTTACCCCGGTGTCGATAAGTCCTACGCACTGCAGGCCGGTCGTGAGGTTCGCATCATGGTCAAGCCCGAGGAGGTCACCGAGGACAACATGGTGCTCATGGCGCGCGAGATCGCAAAGAAGATCGAAGCCGAGCTTGAATACCCCGGCCAGATCAAGGTCAACCTCATCCGTGAGGTCAAGGCCACCGAATACGCAAAGTAAAAAATTTCCCCTCTCACCTTTTGAGAGGGGATTTTTGTATCCGGCTGCTTGTCCGCAGAAGCCGATGCGCCGATTTTCCATCGACCGATTGTCGGAAAAATGCCGCAAAACCGACCGGATGGTTCGGCTTTGCGGCTTCTTTCTTATTTTTCCTTCAGCAGATCGCGGATTTCGGTGAGGAGCTTTTCCTCATTCGTCGGCTCGGCAGGTGCGGCAGGCTCTTCTTGCTTCTTGTGGCGTGCGCGGATCTTGTTGACCGCTTTGACCATCAGGAAGATGACAAAGGCGGTGATGAGGAAGCTGATCAGACCCGAGACAAACTTGCCGAGGTACCAATAATTCGGGATTACGTTTCCTGCTTCGTCGAGTTTTTTGCCGAAAATCTGCGGCAGCTCGATGTACCATTCTTCAAAATTCATCCCGGTGGTAAAGACCGAGATGACGGGCATGATGATGTTGTTCGTAAAGGAGGTAACGATCTCCTTGAACGCAGCACCGATCAAGACGCCGATGGCCATGTCAAACATATTGCCTTGGATTGCAAACTCTTTGAATTCCTTCAGGATTCCCTTCTTACCCTTTTTTGCCATGCGTTGTACTCCTTTCTTTTTCCCGTGCGCAGACCGCAACGGGGATTTTTTTGATGATGGGGGATGCTTCATGTGATTTTTGCCGGATGCAGGGATTGCGAGGAGACGTCGGATGCGAACGATGCAAAGGGGCGCCGCTTCCGAACGGTGCGTGGGAACGGCGGTATTTGGGGGCTTGGTTGAGGGCATTGGTGCGCTCGTCCCCCCTCAGTCGGCTGCGCCGACAGCTCCCCCCCCCGAGGGGTGGAGCCTTTGGTCGCGGTGCGGTCTACGGGTGCAATGCGCGGTCTGCAAATGTGCGCCCTACGGGTGCGGAGGTCGCAATGACGAATTCGGCATCTGCGCTTCCGCGCGATCTGTGTTTCCACGCAAATCGTGTTTCTACGCAATCCGAGTTTCTGCGCAAACCGCATTTCCGCGCAAGCCGTGTTTCCGCGCGACCGCGTGTGCCTTTTCTCTTTCCCTTTACGGCTCGATGACCTCGAGGCCGCCGAGGTATTTTCTCAGAACCTCCGGGACGACAACCGACCCGTCGGCTCTCTGGTTCTGCTCGACCATCGCGGGGAAAATTCGGCTGGTGGCGAGTCCGGAGCCGTTGAGGGTGTGGACAAATTCGGTCTTGCCTGTGGCTTCCCGACGGAAGCGGATATTGCCGCGCCGCGCCTGATAATCGCGCGCGTTCGAGACGGAAGAGACTTCTTTATAGCCGTTCATGGAGGGAATGAGGATCTCAATGTCGTAGGTTCTCGCCATGGACGCCGAGCAGTCGCCGGCGGCCAGCTTCACCGTACGGAAGTGGAAGCCGAGGTCACGCACGAGAGCCTCGGCCTTGCCGACCAGCTCGTCGAATGCCTCGTCGGACTTCTCCGGCAGCGTGTACTGGAACATCTCGATTTTGTTGAACTGATGGCCGCGCACCATGCCGCGCTCGTCGGC
>CAZKSR010000083.1:2279-3487 GCA_964555465.1 uncultured Oscillospiraceae bacterium | reverse complement strand
GCAGAGCAGAAGGCGCGAACGACCTATGATAACATTCTGCTTCTTTCGGACGATCCGGATGTGAACGACGTGATCAGGTTCCTGCGCGAACGGGAAATCGTGCACTTCCAGCGCTTCGGTGAGGCGATCCAAAAGCTGCGGGAAAAGCTGGACGAGAAGAACGTGTATTATATGAATCCGGCGATTTTCTCCGGGAAAGGGAAATGAGCATTGCCCCGTGCGCCCGATTTTTGACGCACGGGGCACTTTTTTTAGGGGAAACGCTATTTTTTGCGTCCGTTGCTTGAACAATGACGAAAAGGGTGATATAATAAATGCGATTTTTGGAAGCGAAAGGACGCATGAACTATGACAACGATTGACATTTACTCCGGCTTTTTGGGTGCGGGAAAGACGACGCTCATCAAAAAAATGATAAAAGAAGCCTATGCCGGCGAGCAGATTGTCCTTATCGAGAATGAATTCGGTGAGATCGGCATTGACGGCAGCTTTATGCAGGAGGCAGGAATTCAGGTCAATGAGATGAACTCCGGCTGTATCTGCTGCTCGCTGGTCGGTGACTTCGGCAAGGCACTGACCAAGGTCATTTCCGAATATCACCCCGACCGCATCCTCATCGAGCCGTCCGGAGTGGGCAAGCTCTCCGACGTCGTCGGAGCGGTGCGCCGTGTGGCGACGGAGGATGTCGTGCTGGGTAGCTTTGTAACGGTTGCCGACGCGACGAAATGTAAAATCTATATGAAGAACTTCGGTGAATTCTATGCAAACCAAATCGAGACTGCTTCAACGATTCTGCTCAGTCGGACATCGAAGATTTCCCCCGAAAAGCTTGACGCAGCCATTGCGCTTCTGCGAGAGCACAACAAGGAGGCGCTTATCGTCACAACCCCGTGGGATGAGCTGACCGGTGCACAGATTTTGGAGGCAATGCAGGGTCAGGCCGATCTGTCGCACGAGCTGACAGAGCTGCTGGCGCATGAGGAGCAGCATCATCACCATGAGCACGGCGAGGATTGCGATTGTCCGCATTGCCGCGAGGAGCATGAGCACCATCACGATCACGATCACGACCATGACCACGAGCATGACCATGAGCACGAGCACGAGCATCATCACCATGAGCACGGCGAGGATTGCGATTGTCCGCACTGTCGCGAGGAGCATGAGCACCATCACGATCACGACCATGACCACGATCACGACCATGA
>CAZKSR010000083.1:0-2179 GCA_964555465.1 uncultured Oscillospiraceae bacterium | reverse complement strand
CACGATCACGACCATGACCACGATCACGACCATGATCATGACCATGAGCATGAGCACCATCACGACCATCACGGTCACCATCACGCCGACGAGGTCTTTATGAGCTGGGGCGTCGAGACGGCCAAGAAATACTCCGAGGACGAGCTTCGCACGATTCTGACCGCGTTGGACGACGAGGAAGCTTACGGCGTCATTTTGCGCGCCAAGGGCGTCGTTGCGGGAAAGGACGGCGCATGGCTGCACTTTGATCATGTTCCGGGCGAGATCGACATTCGCACCGGCTGTGCTGCCGTGACCGGCAAGCTTTGCGTCATCGGCGCAAAGCTGAAGCAGGACGCCGTCGCCGCTCTCTTCGGAGTTTGAGGTGAGTATCATGCCGATTCCCGTTTATGCCTTCACCGGCTTCCTGGATGCCGGTAAGACGAAATTTATTCAGGAGACGCTCTGCGATACTCGATTTAACAACGGCGAGCGTACCCTTCTTCTGCTGTGCGAGGAGGGCGAGGAGGAATTCAATATCGCCGCCTATCCGCATCAAAACGTTTTTCGGGAGGTCGTCGATCAGGAGTCTGTCTCGACGCAGGAGCTGGCCGACCTTGCGCAAAGGCACCGCGCGGAACGGGTCGTCGTCGAGCTGAACGGTATGCTGCAAATTGCCCCGTTTTATCAAAAAATGCCGCAGGAATGGCAAATCGCGCAGGAGGTTATGTTTGCCGACGGGTCAAACATTCTCGACTATAATCGGAATATGCGCTCGCTTGTCGTGGATAAGCTGTCCGGCTGTGAAATGGTTTGCTTCAACCGTGTGCCGACCGGCACGGATATCATGCCCTTGCACAAGCTTGCGCGCGCCGTCAATCGACGGGTTGGTATCATTTATGAATACACCGACGGCACGACGCAGTTCGACGAGATTCAGGATCCGCTGCCCTTTGACATCAACGCCCCGATCATTGAGATCGCCGATGAGGATTTCGGACTGTTTTATCGCGACCTGACGGAGGAGCCGAAGAAATATCATAACAAGACCGTCCGCTTCAAGGGGCAGGTCGCAAAGCTCCGCAAGGAAAGGGAGGGGTATTTCGCGCCCGGCCGCTTCGTGATGACCTGCTGCGTCGAGGATATCGAGTTCATGGGCATCCCGTGCAAGTATGACCGAGCAAACGACCTCCGCGCGCGCGACTGGGTCATGCTCACGGCAAAGGTTCAGGCCAAATTCCACGCCATCTATCGCGGCGTCGGCCCTGTCCTGACTGCGACCTTGGTCGAGCCTGCCGAAAAGCCTGCCGAAGAGGTCTGTACCTTTTAACCGAATCACGAACGCTTCGCAGAGAACGGCTCGCAAAGAGCAGCTTGCGTCGGAAAATATCGGCATAGCTTGAATTGATCCGGCTATGCCGTTTTTCCGCTTCACGGAATTGCGGACATCGAGGAACAAGTTTTTTTGATTCGCTTGCCTCGCATCACTTGTAACGGTGGAACAAAATCTCGAAAAATCGAAAAAAATCCTTGACAATGACGTGAAATTGTGATACTATTTCATGGCTGATGCAGAGCCCGTTTATGCGGGTGTAGTATAACGGCTAGTACAACAGCCTTCCAAGCTGTGGGCGTGGGTTCGATTCCCATCACTCGCTCCATACGCGCCGGTAGCTCATCCGGATAGAGCAACTGCCTTCTAAGCAGTAGGTGGGGGGTTCGAGTCCCTTCCGGCGTACCAAAGGTTCTGCATGAGTTGAACAGAGAAAATACGGTGGGTGTAGCGTAGTTGGTTAACGCGTCAGATTGTGGCTCTGAAGACCGAGGGTTCGAGTCCCTTCACTCACCCCATTTTTTCTTTTTTCGCTGACCACATTGGGATGTCGCCAAGTGGTAAGGCACCAGACTTTGACTCTGGCATCCGTAGGTTCGAATCCTGCCATCCCAGCCATGTCGGAGCAAAGTTCCTTTGCTCCGACTTTTTGCAATTATTTCGGATCTTGCCGTTTCACCGCGCCGCCCGATGTGCACTTCTTCGACATCAATCACGGCTCACTTAGCGCTTCAAATCCGCCTTGCCGCGCCGAGAGGCGCTGATTCGCGCCGAACATCATAACGATATGACCCGCTAGCTCAGTAGGTAGAGCAATTGCCTTTTAAGCAATGGGTCTGGAGTTCGAATCTCCAGCGGGTCACCAAA
>CAZKSR010000082.1:0-3512 GCA_964555465.1 uncultured Oscillospiraceae bacterium | reverse complement strand
GCCATTAGTAGCTCACCCCCGTTGCATCCAGAGCTTTGATCCTTTCGTCGATCATATCATTGATCGTCTCGGTCATATCCATTGCGGCCGACCCGTCGAAGATCACGCCGTTCACCGATAATGGGTTCGTATACCCGTCCGCACCGGCGTCGCCCTTGTCACCCTTGTCGCCTTTGTCGCCCTTCGAGCCGTTGCGGACGTATAAATTTGTCTTGCTTCCGTCAGACAGCGTAATCGTGAGGATATTCGTGCCACCATCCTCTGTTGAGGTCTGGGTCTGTTTGATTCCCGTGATTCCGACGCCGTCTGCGCCATTCTCTCCGTCCTTCCCGTCCTTGCCGTTCCCATTCAAAGACTTGAGCCACTCCGCCTCCGTGCCCCGGAAGCCGTGCTTCACGGCCAGCGCATAGGCAGAAATATAGTATTCTTCCCGTTCTGCCCTTCCGTTTCCCGGTCTGATCTTCTCAGCCACGCATCGGCACAGCTCCCGGAACGCTTCGTTGAAGAGCTCGATCTCGTTGTTGTACCGATCCGACTCTCCCATCTCACGGTAGAGCATCGCCTTGAGATAGTTCTTATAGACACTCGTGTGCGGTGGCTTGAGGAAGAGCTCGCAGTCCTGATCCTCAGTCCATCGGTACTGCTTTACGTCCTCGCTCGATAGCAGGAACACCTCGTGCAGTACCTCGGCCTCGATCTGGTTGACCAGCTCCGTTTTGATGCGGTAGGAAAAAGCATTCGGCACCAGCTCGTCGGTGTAGTCGATCAATTCTTTCAGTGTCATTTGGATTCTCCTCATACTCTTTTGCCCCACCGTCTTTACGGCGGTGGGGCGGTTGTTTACAGCGACTTTCCGTGACTGACGCCGCCTGCGAGCATACAGCGGAAGTCCACAACACCGATGCCGTATCGGGCGTAGGCTCTCCACTCGTTCTCGTCGTGATCGCCGAGACGGGAGGTGATCTCCAGCTCCACACGCTCCTGATAGATTGCGCCGTCGGCGTTGCGGTTGAAGTTCTCATCGATGAGAATCCACGGTGCCGTCTGCGAGCCGATGAAGTCGTTGAGATAAGGCGCCACGTAGATGTTCAGGCAGCCCATCAGGGGGTTGATGGCATTGTTGCTCGAGCCCGGGGTCTGGTAGGAGGCAATGATCTCGTAGACCTTCTTTTCCAGCGCCGCCACGCTTGGGATCAGGATGCCGGTCGGACAGAGGTTGAGTGTGTTGCCGTTGTCGTCCTTCAAATTGCGCATCCGCACCATGGCGGCAAAGAGGCTGTCCTCCGTCAGCTCATCCGAGAATACGTTGCACTGATTCTCGCCGAAGACCTTCGGCTTGTGGTCGGTAGCAAAGACGCAGGCGCCGTCGGCGCACTGTGCATTGAAGCTCCAGCCGTTTCGGACGTAGGTTTCGTTGCCCTGCAAGGCATTGCCGATCAGTGCGAACATATCACGTGCACGGCCGCGGTAGTAAGACCGCAGCAGCTTGTCAGGGTTCTTTCCGAGGGTGGTGAGGACATTGTCGTCCATCATCTCTCGGGAAATGGCAAACGAATTTTTGTAGGTCACGTTTGCAATCGACTTGTCGTAGCCCTCCTTGTAGCCGGTGCTGGGATAAGCCCCGTTCTCTCCGACGGGAAGCATCTCGTCCATTTCCGTCTCGGAGCGGTAGTTCTCGATGCGGTGGTTGGAGCTGCGCTTGTCGAAGATTTTGAAAGCGATTGCCTCCTCCTTCTCGATGTCTTCGGCGCGGTGCTCCAAATAGCTCGCCACCGGCTCCTGTACCTCACCGTACAGCGCCTTCAGCTCACCGCTCTGCTCGTTCAGTATCACTCTCATGTAGCTGTCTCCTCCTTTTCAACGAATCGAATTCGAACTTTTGCACCTGCATCGGTGCCGTCGAATCCAACGACCTGTGCATTGCCGCCGGTTGTGGCGGTAACGCTTCCCCCGTCCGCAGTTAAAGTATACTTCTCGCCACAGGCCAGCGCAGCGTTGGCCGTCACGAGCTCCGTCTCGTAGACCGCCTCGCGCGAGATGCGCATCACGGCGATTCTTTCTCCGTCGGTCGTCTTGCGGTTGCCGGTCATGCTGATGTATTCCGGCGTCTGTGTGCCGCTGCACGTTACCAGCTTGCCGCCTTCAAAGCGCAGTGCCATACCGACCGACAGCTCAACGCCCTCCGCAGCCGCATGATACTCGAAAGCGTCATAGTGGCTGTCATCAAAGCTGTAGGGCATAAACATGATTCATCATCCTTTCTTGTTTCGTCTTGCGTAATCCTTGCGGATGTCGTCCTCGGTCATCCACGGGCAGAGCTGACGATATCTTTTCAGCACGCCGCCCGGCACGTCGACCGCACCGGTTGTCGGGGAGGAAGACGACGCCAGATGCCGCTTGGATTCCTGATTGTTAATCGCCGCTTGTGTGGCGGCAGCCTGCCGAGCCTTCAGCAGGTTCTCGAAATTTGCAAGTCGGAACGCCTCGTAAAAGCTCATGTGTCTCTTTTCCACGAGTTCACGGAAGGCCGCCCCTGTCTCACGGGTGCAGATGTCGTTCAGATCCTTTACCGTCGGGTCAAGCTTACGGATTTCCTCCAGCTCTTGCTGCACGATCTTCTCCATCCGCTCCTGCGTTTCGGCGTTCTTGCGAGCCTCGGTCTCCTTACGAGCAGCCTTCACGGAGGGACTTTCCTCGATCACCTTTTCCAGCGTCTGTCTCGTCAGCTTTCCGTCCTTCAGATCTCTCTGCAGCTTCGCATCCGCCTGACGCTGTTGCCATTTTTCGTAATCCTCCAGCGTCTCGATCGGCTTGTTCCCGTCGCTCACGTCACGCAGATTTAACCCCTTGATCAGGCTGTCCGCCCGATCCTTGGCCGCCTTGCGTTCCTCCTGCCTTGCCTTGTCCACCGCCTCGTCAAGCTCCCGTTGGCGACGGAGTCGAGCTTGCTTTGCCCGTTCCTCCTTGCTCATCGGAGCTTTCTCTTCGGTGTCCTTTGTATCATCTCCCACGGGAGGGGCAACGACCTCCTCCTCGTTTCCGTCTTCCGACGATTCCGCCCCGACAGGTTCGACGGTTTCCTGCTCGTTTTCGTCTGATGCCGCAGCATCCTCGGCGTCTTCCGTTTTCCGTGGCTCGATGCCCAGAATACGGAAATAATCCTCTTCGTTCATGGGTTACGATCCTCCTTTTGTCGTTTGGTATGTTGTTTCCGCACGCATACCCGTGCGATTTTAGGTGAACCGATCATCCACCTCGCCCCCGTAGGGCGCACCGCACCCATCGGCTCCCCCGTGCATCTGTGCTCCCATTCTCGCACTGCACCCATCGGCTCCCCTGTGCAAGGGGAGCTGTCAAAAATCCCCGATTTTTGACTGAGGGGTTGCCACTCCTCGCGCCGCACTCCGCCGCGCCTCGCACCGCACCCATCGGCTCCCCTGTGTAAGGGGAGCTGTCAAAAATCCCCGATTTTTGACTGAGGGGTTGCCACTCCTCGCGCCGCACTCCGCCGC
>CAZKSR010000081.1:0-3534 GCA_964555465.1 uncultured Oscillospiraceae bacterium | reverse complement strand
TGTCAAAAAACCGTCTCGCGCCTTTGCGCACGAAGCGTGGCGGCGCGGTCGACGGGGTGCGACACGGTGTGCTGCATATGAGCGGTGCGGATGGCGGCGCGACCTTCTCCTTATCTTTGTAGCGTAATTACGGTGCGTTCGCCTCCCTCAGTCGCTTCGCGACAGCTCCCCCCAAGGGGTGGAGCCTTCGCCGGGCGTGGCTTTCCCTCTCCGTAGGGCACGCCGACTCGGCGTGCCGTCAACGGAGTGCGGTTCTATGCGGCGCGACGGGGTCGGCGCGCACTACGGGGGGCAAGCGGTGCGTGGTGGCGCCGTTTACGGGGGCAAGCGGTGCGTTAGTGCTCAGTCATCCGTAGGGAGATCGAGATCCTCCGTCGGCGCCAAGGCATATTTTTTGATAAGCTCATCGGCCAGACGGAGCGTCTTTGTGAAGCTTTTGGGGACGGTGAGATAAATATCGGCGTCCTTATAGTTCCCATCGGAGTAAGCGTGGAGGGTTTCGATCGAGATCCTACGGCAATTCTCCCACGCTTTGGTTTCTTTCAGGAGATCCTCCGGATCGGCGTTTTGCAGCTCCTGTGAATAGACCTCCAGAAAAGCCTTTACCTCTTCCGCCGGCACCGCAGCGAACACGCCCTCCTCGTCTGCGGCAAAATCGAACAGGGGATAGGACAAATCAAGCTCTTCTCGCATGGCATCGAGCCACGCCTGTCGGTATTCCTCCGTCTGCATGATTTCCAGCTTCATCGCAAGCGCCCTTTCACTGTGGAGCCAATAGGTTCGCTCGACCGTTTCTCCGCTCTTCAGGGTGTAGGTCAGATTGAAATCCGATGTGACCAGCCCACTGTAGGTATACTCGAAGGACTCCGGGCCGAAGTCTCCGTCCTCGGTGGCGATGGCATATTCGTGCAGGTTCGTGACAAGGTCGAGGTTTTCCGTCAGCATTACGCTGAATTCGCTGTTCTCCATCTCGGTAAGGCATACGGAAGCAACATCATCCGCATCCGGCACATAGTATTTTTCCTGTTTCCCGATCTGATTCGAGACGAGGTAAAGCCCCAAAAGCAGTGCCACGGCGACGGCGGCGCAGATAAACCAGCGGCCGAGCTTGGCAAAGCTCTTTGCGATGATCGCGCCCGAGGCGACCGCCGCCAGCGCCGCTCCGATGCAGACATAGAGCCAAAAGCTCATGCTGCCGACGCCGAAGATCACGCCCACAAGGTAGCCGCCCACAGCGGAGGCCAGCACCGCGATGATGACCGGCACGGCGAAATAGGCAAAGCCGCTGCCGGCACGCTCGGTCCTGCGGTAGTGGTGCATGAAGAAGGCGATGGCAAGGAATACCGCGCTGCCGCCGAGTGAGACGAGCACCGTGGAAAGCTCCACGACCACTCTGCCCTTCTCTAGGTGCAGTGCCTGCAAGCCAAGTCGGTAGACGGCGAAAACGAAGGGCGAGATGTACTGCGTCCAGTCGTAGCTCTCGATGACGCCGAACGCCGCCGACGCCTTCCACGAATAGCCGATCAGACAGAGCAGCGGCAGACCCACGCAGACAACCGCCGCCGAGAAGACGACATTGAAGACCGTCCCTGCGTTGACGACGAAGATCTGCACCGCCGACATACACAGAAGCAGCAGGAGCAGCGACAGGCCGTATAGCTTCGCCAGCTCCGAGAAAGCGATGCCGTGCACGCCGCTCAGGGAATTGGCAAAGGCCAGTCCGACGAAGGAGACGGTCATCGAGAATACCGCACCGACGAGGCTTGCGCCGAAGCGGATGATCAGCAGGCTGTCGCGACGAATCGGCAGGGTGCAGTAAAGGTCGGCCGATTTTTTCGAGAAGAGGTAGCCGTGCTGATAGCATTGCAGGACGGCACCCAGCGCCAGTGCGATCAGAAAAACGAAGATGCTCAGAATGTCGATCTGTAAAGACAGGTCGTAGTAGTAGCCGAATTGCCGAATACCTGCGACCTCACGCAGGACGGTGCCCGGGCAGATGAGGAAGGAAAACGCCGCTCCGAGCAGCGAAATGCCCGTCTGCTGCCGCAGAGAGAAGGCGAAAAATTTCGTCTTAGAGCAGATTCTTGATGTCATAGCCTCTCGCCTCCATTTCAAAGATGAATATTTCTTCCAACGACGGCTCGATGGTTTCGGCAAAGAGGATGTCCATCGAGTTGATCCGTCGGACGATCTCCTCGCGGTCGCCGCGGATGACCATTTGCAGGAGGGACCCCGTCCGTTGGGTCTTCAAGATCTCCAGCTCGCACAAATCCCCCTCCGTCGGCAGGGTGCGGAAGGCCGCCTGCACCTTGTGGATGCCGCTGCGCAATTCCTCCAGCTCATTCGAGCAGACGATTTTTCCGCGATGCAGGAGCGTTACATGGTCGCAGAGGTCTTCCAGCTCGCGCAGATTGTGCGAGGCGATGACGGTCGTCGTCCCTCGATCCTGCGCCCACGTCATCAGCAGCGACTTCAGCGTCCCGCGCACCACGGGGTCCAGCCCGTCGAACGCCTCGTCCAGCAGGAGATACTCCGTCCCGGCGGACAACGCCAGCATCAGCGCCGCCTGCCGCTGCATCCCCTTCGACATTCGGTCGATGCGCATTTTCAGGTCGATGGGAAAGACCCTTTCGAGGCTGCGGAGCTGCGCCATGTCGAAATTGGGGTAAAATCGACGGTAAAAATCCGCCATCGTCAAAACGCTTGCGTTCTTAAAGAAGGTCGGCGTGTCCGGCAGGAAGAAGACCTTCCGCTTCACCTGCGGCGCATCGAAGGCCGCCTCTCCGTCGATCAAAACGCTGCCCGAATCGGCGGCATAGACCCCTGCAATCGTGCGCAAAAGCGTCGATTTGCCCGAGCCGTTCGAGCCGACCAGCGCATAGACGCCCCCTGACTCGAGCTTCAGGTCGAGCCCATCGAGGGCAAAATATTTTTCAAATTGCTTGCTGAGTGATCTCAGTTCGATCATTCCCTGTTTCCTCCTTCCCGAATCATGGCGATCAGCTCCTCCGGAGACAGCCCCGCGAGCTTCGCCCGTGCGACTGCCTGCGAGAAGTCCGCCCTCGCCGCCTGCTTCATCAGCTCCATGGCGTCGTCCTGACCGGAGAGGAAGGAACCCTTTCCGGCAACGGAGTAGATCACGCCGTGCGCCTCCAAAATGGCATATGCCTTTTGTACCGTGTTTGGATTGATGCCGATTTCCAGTGCCAAAGACCGCACGCTGGGCAGCTTGTCCCCCGCACGGAGCGCACCGACCGAACGCAGCTTCAAGATGCCGCTGACAATCTGGTCATAAATCGGCTCGCCGCTGCGATAGTCAATGGAAATCATCCTCTGTCACCTCCTGTTTTTTGCCCGTTCGCCCGTTTCTGTCGGTTCCTGCACAGGCTTGTGTGCACGCCCCGTTCGTCTCATTGCGAGCCGGACGTGAGAGGCATCCCCCTTGCCCCGATTGCGGTGTCCGCCGGGAAGGGAAGCCTTCTCATCCGTGTTTACTGTACTACTACACTTAGTACACTTGCAGTATACACCACC
>CAZKSR010000080.1:0-3910 GCA_964555465.1 uncultured Oscillospiraceae bacterium | reverse complement strand
GAAAGACCGACGCTCTTCGCGCGGTGCGACGAGGTCGGTCGATGGTGAAAGCGCCGTGCCTCGCAAACGAAATTACGAGGAGGTTCCGGCCGGGGAGATGTAGGCGGCGAAGGTATACAGATCCGTGCTTCGGGCGATGTAGTAGCGGCTGATTTGATACGGGCTGTCGACCGAGGTATTGAACAGACCGCCGCTCATTTTCAGGCCGAAGGCATAATACCGCTCAGCGACCTCGAGCGTCAGACTGCTGTACTTTCCCGTCGGGTAGCACAGGACATAGGGCACCCTTCCCGTGATGCGGGCGATGGTCTTTTGCGTTTCGCTCAGCTCATAGATCAGCGTCTCCTCGCCCATGGCGTCCATGTCGTGGTGCGTATAGCCATGCGACTGCAGGCTGACCAGACCGGAATCGGACATCTCACGCATCTGTGCCTCGTTCATCTTGTGGTTGATGCCGCTCACGTCCTGCCCGATGATGAAAACGGTCGCCTTGATGCCGTATTTTTGAAGCAGGGGGAACAGGTCGGTATAATTGTCGTCATAGCCGTCGTCGAAGGTCAAAATGACGGGCTTATCGTATTCGTCGAGGTAGGCCAAGTCCTCGAACCAGATGCAATCATAGTCGTTTTCGACCAGATATTGAAGCTGCTTTTCCAGCGACGACGGGCTGACGAACAGCTCGTCATAGCCCCAGCAGTAGTCGCTGACGGCGTGGTACATCAGGACGGGGACATTGACATTTTCCGGCAGCTCGAAGGGCTTTGCGCCGGTGGTGATGTAGCGGTCGCCGTTTTCCTCGTCGACCCAGAGGGGGTAGCCGAACGCCTCGGCAAATTCGCAGACCGGCAGGTAAAGCTCGCCGCCGTAGGTCGCGCCGTAGGCCGTGCCGTCGACGATGGCCGCCTCGTCCGAAAGCGCGAGGCGCTCCTTTTCGGCCGTGTGCGCAGCGCCCTGCGTATCGAGGCCGAGGGCTTGCAGATAGTCCGCCGCACGGGTCACGATGACGTCGTCATTTTCCGCAACGAAGGTCGACAGGGTCACGCCGTTGACGATAAAGACCGCATCGCTTTCCAGAAGCCGAGGTTCCGGCTCGGTGGGCGGCTCCGTTTCGGTCGGCGCCTGCGTCGTGGTCGGCTCGGTGGTCTGCACGGGAGCGGTCGTCGTCGGCTCGGTCGTGATCACCGCAGGCTCGTCCGCCGTGTCGAAAAACAGAAAATGCACGCCCAATGCGATGCCGGCCACGATCACCAGCACCAAAAGCAGGGCCAAAATCGTCTCTTTCATTACTTCTCTTCCAAAATTCGGTTCAGCTCGTGCATGAAGCTGTTGATATCCTTAAACTGACGGTAGACCGAGGCAAATCGGACATAGGCGACCTCGTCGAGGGGCTTGATGCGCTCCATGACCAGCTCACCGATCTTGCCCGAGGAAACCTCGCGCTCCAGCGAGTTCTGGACGATCTGCTCGATCTCGGAGACGGCTGCCTCGATGTCGGCCATGCTGACGGGACGCTTTTCGCAGGCGCGAACCATGCCGCGCAGAATTTTGTTGCGGTCAAAGACCTGACGGCTGTTGTCCTTCTTGACCACGACGATGGGCAGGCTCTCGACCGTCTCATAGGTCGTGAAGCGTTTCTGGCAGGAAAGGCACTCCCTGCGCCGACGGATGCTGTCGCCGTCCTCGCTGTGACGGGAGTCGACGACCTTGCTCTCCTGATAGCCGCAATAGGGACATTTCATGGTGGATTCCTCCTAAAATAATACTGCATATGGCTTATTTTACCAAAGCTTCACGCAAATGTCTATCTTTTTTTTGCAATTTCCTCTTGCAGCTCCGAAAGGACATCGTCAAGGGCGCAGGGTGTGACGGTATTGCGCCGCAGCAGCTCCAGAAGGCCGAGTGCGGTCGCGTGGGAGGCCGTCAGGCCGTATGCGCTTGCGTCCTCGCTCCGACCGTTGCGCCGCAGGACGATCCGCACACCGTAGCGGCTGTTTTGCCGCAGGAGAAGATAGGTCAGGTCGGCCGAGCTGCCGCCGTCGCAGACAATTCTTTCGGTTGCGTAGGGCTGTTGGATCATATTACTTCACCTCTTGCTCCCATTGAACCACAGATTCCGCCGAATTTCCAGCTTTTTCGTTCGACAAGTTTCGACAAGCAATGATTTTTGCACAGTTTCCACCCCAAAATCCTCATTTTTTTGTGAAGAATTTTGCTTGAATTCCGTGCGATTCGGTGCTATGATAGCCTGCGCAAAACGGAAAGAAGGGTTTTTATGGATTATTTGATTTGTCTCGCCGTTGCCCTGCTCGGCGGCCTGCTTCTGTCCCGCGTGGCGAAGAAGGTTCATCTGCCGGCGGTCACGGCTTATCTTGTGGCCGGTCTGCTTCTGGGGCCGTACTGCATCGGTGCGCTGGATGTGCACGGCCTCGGCTTCTGCTCGCTCGACGAGGTCGAGGCGGTCAGCGTCATCTCGCAGATCGCTCTGGGCTTCATCGCCTTTACCATCGGCAATGAGTTCCGCCTGACGCAGCTTAAGAGCATGGGCAGCCGTGCCATCATCATCGGCGTTGCACAGGCGGTCATCACCACGCTCCTGGTCGACGCCGCCCTCATCGCCCTGCATTTTATCGCCCCGTCCGTCCTGTCCGTATCCTCGGCCATCACCCTCGGCGCCATCGCCTCGGCAACGGCGCCTGCGGCAACGCTGATGGTCGTGCGGCAGTATAAGGCGGAAGGGCCGCTGACGCGCCTGCTGATGCTGGTCGTCGCCATCGATGACGCCGTGGGCCTGCTGCTCTTCTCGGCCTCGTTCGGCATTGCGTCGGCTCTGGAAAACGGTGCCATCAGTCTGACGGGCGTCCTCGTCGAGCCGATTCTCGAGATCGTCCTGTCGCTCCTCCTCGGTGCCGTGATCGGCCTTGCGCTGAATTTTGTCGAACGCTTCTTCCACTCCCGCAGTAAGCGTATGGCCATCTCCGTTGCCTTCGTCCTGCTGGCCGTCGGCGTCTCCGCGCTGGAATTCACCGTCGGCGGCATCCATCTGAGCTTCTCGCTCCTGCTCGTTTGCATGATGACGGGCACGATCTTCTGCAATATCTGCGACACCTCCGAGGAGCTGATGTCCCGTGTGGACGGCTGGACGGTGCCGATCAATATTCTCTTCTTCGTCCTCTCCGGTGCGGAGCTGGATCTGAAGGTGCTCGTCAACCCCTATACGCTCATCGTCGGCGCGGTCTTCATCGTCGTCCGCTCGCTCGGCAAGTACCTCGGCGCCTACGGTAGCTGCAAGCTGACGCATTGCAGCGAGGCCATCACGAAGCATCTGGGCATTACCCTCCTGCCGCAGGCCGGCGTAGCGCTGGGCATGGCTCTGACCGCCACGGCTCTGAGCGACGGCGCAAGGGTCAGAAATGTCGTCCTCTTCGCCGTCCTCGTCTATGAGCTGATCGGCCCGGCACTGACGAAGCGTTCGCTGACCCTCGCCGGGGAGATCCGCCCCGAGGGAAAGACCAGCGCGCGCCGCCCGAACGAGGCCAAGCCGCCTGTCGTCCTGCAATAATTTTCGGAACCCTGTCACCAAATGGCGCCGTCTTCATAACATGGAATGAGCCGAGTGCTCAGAAGTCTTTTGGGAGGGTTCAATATGTGTAATAATAATGGTTTCGGCGGCTGCTGGTGGATCATCATCCTGATTCTCCTGTTCACCTGCTGCGGCGGCGGCAACTGCCTCGGCACCACGTCCGGCGGCTGCGGCTGCAGTAGCTGTGGCTGCAATAGCTGCGACAATAACTGCTGCTGAAAAACCGGCAGTTGAATACCGTGGTTGAAAATTGTGGTTGAAAAGCTGCGGTTGGGATGCCGTTGAGACTGCCGTTGAAAATAGCAGTTGAGACTGCGGCTGAATACTGTG
>CAZKSR010000079.1:4153-4390 GCA_964555465.1 uncultured Oscillospiraceae bacterium | reverse complement strand
GCAGGTAGCCGCGCTTGTGCTCCTCGTCCTCGATCCAGCGCTGCAAAAGCTGGATGACACGGGCACCCTTCGGAAGCAGGATGGGCAAGCCCTGACCGATGACGTCGACGGTGGTGAAGAATTCCAGCTCACGACCGAGCTTGTTGTGGTCGCGCTTGCGCGCCTCCTCCTGCTGCTTGAGATATTCCTCAAGCTCCTCCTTGGTCGGGAAAGCGACGCCGTAGATGCGCTGGAGCA
>CAZKSR010000079.1:0-4143 GCA_964555465.1 uncultured Oscillospiraceae bacterium | reverse complement strand
TTCGAGTCGCCGCGCCAGTATGCGCCGCAGCACTGCGTCAGCTTGAAGCCGTTGTGCTTGACGCGGCCGGTGTGGTCGAGGTGCGGGCCTGCGCACAGGTCGGTGAAATCGCCCTGCGTATAGAACGAAATGACGGCGTCCTCCGGCAGATCGCGGATCAGCTCGACCTTATACGGCTCGTTGCGGCCTTCCATATAGGCAATGGCCTCCTCACGGGGCTTTTCGCTTCGCTCGAGACGCAGACGCTCCTTGCAGATCTTTTTCATCTCGGCCTCAATTGCGTCGAGATGCTCCTGTGTAAAGGAGAAGTCGCAATCGAAGTCGTAGTAGAAGCCGTTATCGATGGACGGGCCGATGGCGAGCTTGACCTGCGGATACAGGCGCTTGACCGCCTGCGCCATGATGTGCGAGCAGGTGTGCCAGTAGGTTCTGCGGTAGGACTCGTTTTCAAAGGTGTACAGGTTTTCTTCGGACATGGTGTTTCCTCCTTTTGATATTGAGGGGCAACAAAAAATCACCCCTGAAAAATTCAGGGGTGAGAAAATACGATTCCCACGGTTCCACCCTGCTTGCAGCGCACGGGCACTGCCGCTCATAAGTGCTGTAACGGGCACACCCGTCTGCCCCTACTGATTTCAGGGCAGCAGCTCGGAAGCGGTTTACGGCAAGTCTCCGCAGGAGTTCGCACCGACCACTCCCCTCTCTGAGCAGAGAATATTTGCCGCATTTCTTCGTCGTCGCCTATTTTTCGAACTCACTATACCACTTTTTTTGCCGCTTGTCAAATGGTTTCTTTTTTTAAGCGTTATGTTAACCGAATTGTAACTTTTATACAAGATATTGTGAGCGTCCCCCGTTTTTCGGCGCCTATCTAGTTTTTATCTTGTTTACATAATTGTTCAAAAAGTTCGGTTATTTCCGCAAAATAATAAAAATGCTTGACAATTTTCAAAAAAATGTTATAATTATTATGCGGTTACAATATAGTGACAATAGTTTCAAACTTGATTTCACCTTCTGAAAGGAGAACTTATGATGCAACGCACCGAACAAAAATCCGGCCGAAGCCGTGCCGTTCGCCGTCGGCTGATTGCCGTTGTCGTGCTGGCAGGGGTTCTCGCGCTCCTGCTTTCGCAGAGCGTTTTCGCCCAGAACAGCTATGTCATCACCGACGGCGACAACGTCACGGTCTATCAGTCCTATAGCTCCAATCCCGACGAGGTTCTCGAAGAGATCGGCATCGAGCTGAGCGAGGAGGACACCTATACCACCTCCTACACCGACGGCGTCAGCACCATCTGCATCCAGCGGATGCAGCTCGTCACCGTCAACCACTGCGGCGAGCCCACCGACGTCGGCACCTACGGCGAGACGGTCGGTGACCTTCTCGACCGCCTCGGTATCTCCGTCGGCGCAAACGACGCCCTATCCTACGACAGGGATTCGCTCACCTTCGACGGCATGGTCATCGACATCGTGCGCAAGGAGGTCGAGGTCTATGAATACGACACCGTCGTCCCCTACGATACAAATTATTACGAAGACCCCGAGCTGGCGCCCGGCGAGGAGATCGTCCTGATCGAGGGCGTCAACGGCGTCAATCACTGCAAGGCGCAAATCATTCGGGAAAACGGCATCGAGATCTCCCGTGAGGTCGTCGAGGAAACCGTCCGTGTTCAGTCTGTCAATTCGCTGGTCATCCGCGGGCCGCAGACCGGCATCACCGAGCAGTCCGACGCCTACGATTTCTTCGTTCCCGAGGATGCCGAGCCGTGCTACACCGTGCAGGACAACACCATCACCACCATGACCGGTGCCACCTACACCTTCACCTCCACCCTGCAAGTCTCCGCCACGGCCTATTCCTGCGAAGGGCGCACCGGCATCTGCTATTCCGGCACCGTCGCCCGTGTCGGCGCCATCGCCGTCGACCCGAAGGTCATCCCCCTCGGCTCGAAGATGTACATCGTCTCCAACGACGGCGAATATGTCTACGGCTACTGCGTCGCAGAGGACATCGGCGGCGGCATCAAGGGCAACCGTGTCGACCTGTATTTCGACACCTTTGCCGAGTGCTACCAATTCGGCGTGCGCAGATGCACCGTGTACATCCTCTCCGAGTAAATTATCGTTGCAAAAATACGGCTTCTCTGCTACAATGGCAGAGAGGCCGTTTTTTGACATTCTCTTTCGGAGGCACGTTATGATCGATGTATGCGACATTCAGCAGATCAAGCTTCTGCTGGCAAAGCACAATTTTCATTTTTCCAAGGCCAAGGGGCAAAATTTTTTGACGCAGCGGTGGGTTCCGGAGCGCATCGTCGGTGAAAGCGGCATCGACGGAGGCTGCCTTGCCGTCGAGATCGGCCCCGGCTTCGGCCCGTTGACGCAGGAGCTTTGCCGACATTCGGGAAGGGTCGTGGCGTTAGAGCTGGATCAAACCCTCAAGCCCGTTCTGGCCGAGACGGTCGGGACGTTCGACAACCTCGAAATCATCTTCACGGACGCCATGAAGGTCGATCTTGCCGCATTGGTTCGGGAAAAGGGCGAAGGTCTTAGGGCGGTCGCCTGCGCGAATCTGCCTTATTACATCACCTCGCCCGTCCTGACGAAGCTGCTGGAGAGCCGTTGCTTTTCCTCCATCACCGTCATGGTGCAAAAGGAGGTCGCTCAGCGTATCTGCGCGCAAGCCGGTGCTGCCGAATATTCCTCCTTTTCTGTTCTGTGCCGGTACTACGCCGAGCCGACTCTCCTCTTCGATGTGCCGCCGCACTGCTTCATTCCGCAGCCGAAGGTCACAAGCTCCGTCATCTGTCTGCGTCCGCGCCCCGCGCCCGCGCAGATCGAAAGCGAGGCAATGTTCTTCCGCACCGTCCGCGCCGCCTTCTCTATGCGACGCAAGACGCTGCTCAACTGCCTCACTTCAAGCTTCGCGGCACTTTCCAAGCAGCGTCTTGCCGAGCTGATGGCGTCGTGCGGCCTGCCCGTCGGGATTCGGGGCGAAGCTCTGGATATCGCCGCCTTCGCCCAATTGTCCAATGCCCTTCTTCATGCAACAGAGGTATAATATTATGATCAAAACCGTCTTTTTAGATTTGGATGATACTATTTTGGATTTCGGAGCGGCAGAGCGAGTCGCCATCTCCAAAACCTTCCGTCAGCTCGGCTTAGACCCGACCGATGCGCTTCTTCGCCGCTACAGCGAGATCAACACGAGCCAGTGGGAGGCCTTCGAGCGCGGCGAGATCACCCGTGAGACAGTCCTCACGCGCCGCTTCGAGCTGCTCTTCGGTGAGCTGGGTTCGGACATCGGCGCGCAGACCTGTGAAGATATTTACCGAGGCTATCTCGGCATCGGACACTATTTTGTGGACGGCGCCGTCGAGCTGCTCGAAACGCTCTTTCCGGAATATGACCTCTATATTGCCTCCAACGGCGTCGCCGCCACGCAGAACTCCCGTCTGGCCAGCGCAAACATTGAACGCTTTTTCAAGGGAATCTTCATCTCGGAGACGACCGGCCACCACAAGCCCGAGCGAGCCTATTTCGATTACTGCTTCGCGCACATTCCGAATTTTGACCCCGAAAAGGCGATCATCGTCGGTGACAGTCTGACCGGCGACATCTTGGGCGGCAAGAACGCCGGCATCCTGACCTGCTGGTTCAATCCGAAGGGAAAGCCCGGCAGAAGCGACATCGTCCCGGACTTCGAAATTCGCCGTTTGTCGGAGCTTCCGCCCCTTCTGAAAAAATATTCGGATTTTTGAAAATAATGCTTGACTTTTCCGAAAATCAGAATATAATAATATCTGCGCTTGGCGCAAGATAGCGGGTTTGTGTAATGGTAGCACACCGGACTCTGACTCCGTTTGTGAGGGTTCGAATCCTTCACCCGCTGCCACGAAAGAACGAACTTTTGTCTACCAAGACAAAGTTCGTTCTTTTTTTCATTTTGGGGACTAAAAAAGCCATAATGGGTAGAAATACAGGCAAAAAGCGACCATAAGGAGCGTCAGAGCGGTCAAAAGCACTGCTCCAACGTCTGTGGCGCTTTGCGTCCTGCCTGCTGAATCGTAGCCAAAGGGCGGTCGATAAGGTACAATAAATTGCGCAAATTGAAAATGGCAAAAAAGTAGACACGGC
>CAZKSR010000078.1:0-4826 GCA_964555465.1 uncultured Oscillospiraceae bacterium | reverse complement strand
AGAACCACGAGGCCAAGGCCGCGACCTGTACCGAAATCGGCTGGGATGCTTACGTTACCTGTTCTCGTTGCGATTACACAACGTACAGCGAAATTCCTGCCCTCGGTCATGACGAGCAGAACCACGAGGCCAAGGCCGCAACCTGTACCGAAATCGGCTGGGATGCTTACGTCACCTGTAGCCGTTGCGACTATACGACGTATCAAGAAATTCCTGCCCTCGGCCACAGCGAAGTCACCGACGAAGCCGTCGCCCCCACCTGCACCGAAACCGGCCTCACGGAGGGCAAGCACTGCTCGGTCTGCGGCGAAGTGATCGTTGCGCAAACCGAAGTGCCGGCGCTCGGCCACGACTATGACGACGTCGTCACGCCGCCGACCTGTACGGAAATGGGCTACACAACGCACACCTGCTCGCGTTGCGGCGACAGCTACACCAACTCCATCACGGCGATGCTCGAGCACGAGTACGAGGACGGCCACTGCATCCACTGCGGCGCCGAAGAGCCGGTCGCACCGACCTGCCCGTCGGATGAATTCACCGATCTGCCCGACGATTGGTATCACGAGGCGATTGACTTCATGACGGCAAACGGCCTGATGAACGGCATGGGCAAGCAGATGTTCCAGCCGCAGACCATCACCACCCGTGCCATGATCGTCACCGTGCTCTACCGCCTGAGCGGTTCGCCCGAGGTAACCGAGCCGAGCACGTTTGAAGATGTCCCCGAGGACGAGTGGTATTCCGACGCCATCGCGTGGGCGCAGGATCTCGGCATCGTCTTGGGCATCTCCGAAACGAAATTCGCCCCCGATGAGCCGGTCACGAGAGAACAGCTTGCCACCATCATCTGGCGCTATCAGGATGAGCCGACGGTCGAGGAGGAGATCACGATTTCCCCCGACGTGAGCGAATGGGCGAGAGACGCCATGCGGTGGGCATTGAGCAAAAACCTCTTTATCGGTGATGAAAACGGCAATCTGAATCCGACCGATTTCGCCACCAGAGCACAATTCGCCACCATCATGATGCGTTACCTCGGCGGCTCCTACGTCTGCCCCATCCACGGCGAAAACTGAAAAAAGATTCCGACAGAGTTCCAAACGGTAATCTGACGGAGAACAACAAAGACCCCCTCTGAAACAATCAGAGGGGGTCAAATCATGTCAGCTTATTTCGGCGTCGGTGTGATCGGAGAGAAAAGCTCAGTCGTCGTTATTCCGCTTCCGATTCGTGCATTTTCTTTATGGCTTCTACGTCCGAGACGATGATTCCGTAGGCTGCTTCGGAGATGCGGTCGTAATAATTGCTTTCGTACAGCTCGATGGCCGTTTCCGAGCAGAGGACGCAGTAGCGATTTGAAAAGTCCTCACCGCGGTCAATGGCGGAGATCGGCACATAGTCGAAGTCTACGATGTCGGTGCGTCCGTTTTCGCCGCGCAGGAATTCGATGCGCAGATACACAGAGGTGTTACATTCGCCCTCGGACACCGCGCAGAAATCGCCCAGACTATAGGCAATCAAGCAGTTTTTCGTCTCGCCGTTGTCCGTCGTGACGGTGCGCTGCTCAATTTGCCCAAGAAGGTGCGAGTGGGAGCCGAGGATGACATCCACACCCTTTTTCAGCAGAAGCGAGGCGATTTCCTCCTGCGTCGTGCTGATTTCTCCAATGTTTTCACTGCCCCAATGCAGGGCGGCGACGATGATATCGGGCTTTTTGGCGCGGGCGGCCTCGACGACCTGTGTGAGATAGTCGGTGTCGATCTCGGAATAGTCGGAGGTATAGTCCCGATAGAGAAGATCGACGCTGCAATCGGTGTCAGTCGGCATGGCCAAGCCGCCCAGACCCTTGGTGAAAGCAATAAAGGCAAAACGAATTCCGTTGACCTCACGGATGACGACCTGATTGGCCGACTTGTCCTTTGTGCCGACATAGGAGCCGAGCGCAGACATTCCTGCCTCTTCGATGACGGCCTTTGTCCGCTCCAGACCGTTCAGGCCGTTGAAAATTGTGTAGGAATTGGCGGTCTGCAAAAGGTCGAAGCCGATGTCATACAAGGTGTCCGCAAGCTCGTCGGGGTAGCTGCCGTTTGCGTTGCCGTAATCGGAGCCGATGAAATTTCCCTCAAAATTGCCAATCGTCAGGTCGGCCTCGGAGAGGGGAAGGGTGAGGGCGGAAAACTGAGGGGAAAAATCATAGCTTCCGTCTGCTTGCCTTGCGTCCTTCAGCATATCGTCCGTGAGGAAAATGTCACCGACGGCGGCCAAGGTCGCCCGTCCGCTGCCGACGTCCGTCTGCGTTGTCTCGACCACATCAGCGGAGCAGGAGACGAGAAAAAATATCAATAGCAGAAAAACTGCAAAAATTCGTTTCAAAATGAGAGCCTCCATGGTTTTATGCGTCTATTCTACAACAAAATCCGCCGAGATACAAGCCTAATTTTCATTTCTGCGGGATTGACATCGATGATATAATAAAAAAGAAAGGCGGTGCATCATGTCACGAAAACAGAAAGGCGTCCTTTGGGGGCTCGCGGCGCTTGGCACTGTCGTTGTGCTTGCGCTGATCATCTTCCTCGTCCGTCCGTCTCGTACGCTGACGCACGAACCGACGCAGTCTAAGCCGACGGCGAGGAAAAACGAATACGACAGCGAGGCATTTCATTATGACGGCGATTTTTTGCGCTATTCGGGCGATTGCCTCGTCGGGATCGATGTCTCGGTGCATCAGGGCGTGATCGACTGGCAGGCTGTTGCCGAAAGCGGCGTGGAATTTGCCGTCATACGGGCAGGCTACCGCGGATCTACGGTCGGTGAGCTGTATGAAGACGAGCAGTTTCGTTATAATCTCCGAGAAGCGAGGGCGGCCGGTATTCGGGTCGGCGTTTATTTCTTCTCGCAGGCGTTGACGACCGAGGAAGCGACCGAGGAGGCGGAATATGTCTGTGCGCTGCTGGAGGGGGAGAGCCTCGACCTGCCGATCTACTTCGACTGGGAATTCATCGGCGGACGTGTGGAAAATATATATGATGTCGACCTGACGGCCTGCTCCGTTGCATTTTGCGAGGAGGTCGAAGCGCACGGTTACTCGGCAGGGGTCTATTTCAATCAGGAATTCGGCTATTGGCATCTTGATTTGGCAAAGCTAGAGGATTACAGCCTTTGGCTTGCAGAGTATAACGAAACGCCGTCGTTCCGATATCATTTCGATTGTCTGCAATATTCGGCCAGCGGAAGAGTCGGCGGCATTGAAACCGATGTCGACCTCGACCTGCTTTTCCCGTCATAAAGTCGATTTGCCCGGGGAGGCAGGGTCGTCCCTACATTCGGTTACAAACGATTTGATACAAAAAGCATAGGATAAACAGGGTGCCGAGGACGGCACCCTGTTTGCTGTTTTACAGACCGAGGAGTTGCTTTTTCTTTGCGTCAAATTCCTCTTGCGTGATGACGCCGCTGTCATGGTAACAGAAAACATGGCCGCAAACATTGCATCTTTTGCGATATTCGGTATCGGTTTGGAATGCCTGCAAGCCACCGTGGATTAGCTTCTGAAGGTCGTCAACTCCGACTTGGTGCACATTGATCGTATAGCCGGCGGCCTGACACGCTTTTTTCAGACAAGAGCTGCAGCACCATGACTGATCTAAGCTGAGCTTATAGCGGTTCCAACCGACGGTTTCTTCGCAAACGCCGCATACTGCGTAGATGCTCAGGTGATGATTGCCGCCCTTGGGCTGCTTCGGAGGCATGACTGCCGCGTACATCGACAGAAGCAGGCCGATCAGGTGGATTGCGCAGGAAACGAGGTGGTAGCCGCCGCTTTCATAAAGATTTTCGAGATCGATCACGCAACCGATCAATATTAAGACGGAAGGAAGGAACCGGAGCTTTTTCGCCGTCGTTTTCAGATTCGTAAGCGAATCGAGCCGCTGTGACAGGAGGATCAGACCGGCAAAAAGATAGGCGAGGAGCAGAAAACAAAATGTCAGAACGGAAATCGATACATCGTACCGATCTCCCGATGGGATCATGAATAGATAGAATAAACGGATTTTGGTTGCTTTTGTTTCATCATCAATGTCCTCTCTTTCAAAAAAATGTAGCGCTGCGTTCATTCATTGCTTCAGGCTAACAAAGTGCACGCAGCTTTGACGGCAAATGTGAATACCTCCTCTCAAAAAATAAAAAGTGCGCCAACCGAAGCTGACACACTCAAAAACGCAACTCCGATTGTTGCCAAACAAACCAAATTAGAAGTCGAACAATAATTGTATTGCCCAAAACCCCAACCTGTGGAATTGCATTTTTAGCGGCAAGGATCAAAGGAAAGCGCGAGTGAGTTTATGCGTAGGGGAACAGAGTTCGGTCAAGCCGGTGTGCCGTGACGGTTTTCCCGTCGCAGAAGAGAAAAAAGCACATCCTATCCGAAAAACGGGTAGAATGTGCTTTTTATCAAATGATAAGGCTTCGGTTCCGAAGAAATGCGAAAAGCTTACTTCATTGCTTCCTCAACCGCGACAGCCACGGAGACGGTCATACCGACCATGGGGTTGTTGCCTGCGCCCAAGAAGCCCATCATTTCGACGTGGGCAGGGACGGAGGAGGAGCCGGCGAACTGAGCATCGGAGTGCATACGGCCCATGGTGTCGGTCATGCCGTAGGAAGCAGGGCCGGCCGCCATGTTGTCCGGGTGGAGGGTACGGCCCGTGCCGCCGCCGGAGGCGACGGAGAAATATTTCTTGCCCTGTTCGATACATTCCTTCTTATAGGTGCCGGCGACGGGGTGCTGGAAGCGAGTGGAGTTGGTGGAGTTGCCGGTGATG
>CAZKSR010000077.1:0-4911 GCA_964555465.1 uncultured Oscillospiraceae bacterium | reverse complement strand
CGCGTCAGCGTTCCTCTCGTTCACGCGACAGGCTTCCTCATGGTTACGCGTCAGCGTTTCGCTCAGCCGCACGTCAGACTTCCTCTCAGGCCGTCGCGGTAAATTGCCTCGATTTGTACTTCTCGCAGGCAATTGTGCAGATTTTCGCCCTCTGCGTAGACCTTTACGCCGTTTTTGGCGTGACCGCTGAAGAAATTGCCCTCCCTTTGCTCGAAAAGAACCTCCTGCGTTGTGCCGACGAGGGCTTGGTCATAGCGCTCCTTCAGCTCGGCTGCCAGCGCACCGGCGCGTGCGGCTCGGTCAGCCTTGACCTTGTTGCCGAGCTGATTCGGCATGGCCGCCGCCGGCGTGCCGCCCCGACGCGAATAGGGGAAAACGTGCATGGCGGCAAAGCCGCACTGTCTTGCGAAGTCCAGCGATTGCTCCAGCTCTTCCTCCGTCTCGCCGGGGAAGCCGACGATGAGGTCGGTCGTGACGGCGCAGTCCGGGAAAAATTCGCGCAGGAGGCGGACACTTTCGGCATAGCGAGCGGTGTCGTATTTTCGGTGCATCCGCTGCAGAACGCTGTCGCTGCCGCTCTGCAGACTGAGATGAAATTGCGGACAAAAACGGTCAAAGCGATGGATTCTTCGGCAAAAATCCTCGTCGATCACACGGGGCTCCAGCGAGCCGAGGCGGATGCGCATCGGCCCTGCCGCCTCGCAGACCGCCTCGCACAGGTCGGTAAAGGTCGACCCGTTTTTCAGCTCCCGGCCCCACGAGGCGATCTCGATGCCGGTCAGAACGACCTCTCGATAGCCCAGCTCCGCCAACCGCCTCGTCTGCGCGACGGCCTCGGCCAAGGGCAGCGACCGCACCGGTCCGCGCGCGTAGGGGATGATGCAGTAGGAGCAAAAATTGTTGCAGCCGTCCTGCACCTTGAGCATGGCACGGGTACGCTCGCTCAGGCCGCCGGCAGGCAGCATTTCGAAGTCCCTGCGCTGCAGCGCCCGGTCAACCCGAATGACCTGCCGTCGGCGGTCGGCTTCCAGAAGAAGCTGCACGAATTCCTGCCGTCCGCCGCTGCCCGAAATCACGTCGACGCCGAGCGCACGCACCTCGTCGGTGCTGATCTGCGCATAGCAGCCGCACACGCCGATGACGGCATCCGGATGCTCCCTGCGCAGGCGGCGAATGAGGGTGCGATTTTTGCGATCCGCCACCGCCGTGACGGTGCAGGTGTTAATGATGCAGACGTCGAAATCCTCGTCGATTTCGTGTCCCATGGATAAAAGCTGCTGCTCCATGGCCTGCGTTTCGTACTGATTGACCTTGCAGCCGAGGGTGTAACACTGAAACTTCATAAAAATGTCCAAAAATCCTTTTTGATGAGTTCGCAATATTGCACAAATCATGTATTGATTTTTTGTACAATCCGCCTTATACTATTCTTAACACTATTGTACCAATTTTTTCGGCAAATGTACAGTCCCAAATTTCGGAGGTTTTCATGACCGTTCGCTTTTCATCGCTGCTCGACATCAAGGATTTTGTCGGCATCGTCACCTCTCAGCCCTATGACGTCCGCGTGGACGACGGCGACCATTGCGTCAACGCAAGGAGCTTCATGGAGATGTGCACGTTGGATTTCCAAAAGCCCCTGCGCATCGAAACCGACGCGCCCGAAAACGAAGTCTCGCTTGCGCGCATCGCCACCCAATTTATCGCATCATAAACCCGTCCTCCCCTTCATACGCTGTTAGTGCGAATGAAGCGGAGGGATTTTTTTATGTGGAAACGAATCATTGCCTGCCTTTTGACGCTGTGCCTTCTGCCCCTGCCCATGGCACGGGCGGCCGAGCCGGAGGTCGCCGCACCGTCGGCAATCTTGATGGATGCCGCAACGGGGACGGTTTTGTACGAAAAGAACGCACATGAACGTCTGCGTCCGGCCTCCGTGACCAAGGTGATGACCTTGCTTTTGGTCATGGAGGCGCTGGAGGACGGACGGATCTCGTGGGAGGATCGTGTGACGGCCTCGGAAGCGGCGGCGGCCAAGGGCGGTAGTCAGGTCTATCTGGAGGTCGGTGAGCAGATGTCGATGGACGAAATGCTCAAGAGCGTGGTCGTCAGCTCGGCCAACGACTGTGCTACGGCTCTGGCCGAGCACGTCGCCGGCAGCGAGAGCGCCTTCGTCGCGATGATGAACGAGCGGGCCGAGGAATTGGGCTGCGAGCAGACGCATTTTGTCAACTGCACCGGACTCGACGACGGCGAGAATGCGAGCGAGCATCTGACCTCGGCCTATGACATTGCGGTTATGTCCAGAGCACTTTTGTCGCATAATGAAATAAAAAAGTACACGACGATTTGGATGGACACCGTTCGGGACGGGAAATTCGGCCTTTCGAACACCAACAAGCTTGTGCGGTTTTACGACGGGACGACGGGGCTGAAAACGGGCTACACCTCGCAGGCCGGTCACTGCCTGTCGGCCAGTGCGGAGCGTGACGGCATCGAGCTGATTGCCGTGGTGTTGCACTGCGAGTCCTCGACCGACCGCTTCGAATCCGCGAAAACGCTCCTCAACTACGGCTTTGCCAACTTCGCCCTCGTCCATGCAACTCCGAACGAGCCGTTGCCGACGCTCAAGGTGCGCCTCGGGAGGGAATCGATTTTGACGCCGCAGGTCGAAAATGCGTCGGAGCTTCTCATTTCGCGCAGCGAACTGTCGCAGGTGACAAAGACGGTGGTCATGGAGCCGGAAATTACCGCCCCCGTTGCCGCCGGACAACAGGTCGGAACGCTGAAAATCGAGACGGAGGAACGGGTGCTGGCCGAAATTCCGATCGTGGCGCCGAGGGCGGTGGAGCGTCTGACGCTGTGGCAGATGACGACGAAAATTTTGCGAAGCCTGTGCATGGGCGGCGGATAGGGAGCGAGCGGCACGGAGAGAGCCCGTGCCGCCGTTGCTTGCAGAGCAGTGACGCGGAAGGGCGAAAACCCGACCCCGCACGCCCCGAGAGGCTTTGCGTTCGGCGCACTTTGCGGTTGACATCGCCCCGTGTTGGGATTATAATAACAGCGGATTATTCCACGCATTTTCCGCCAAAAACCGCACGGAGGACTGAAATAAATGAAAAAATACACGATCGCCATTGTGGGCACCGGCTATGTCGGCCTGAGCAATGCGATCCTGCTGGCGCAGCACCATCGGGTCTTCGCTCTTGACATCCTCGAGGAAAAGGTCAAATGCATCAACGCGGGAAAATCGCCCATCGTCGATCGGGAGATCGAGGAATATCTGGCGACCGCGCCGCTCGACCTGACCGCCACGCTCGATGCGCAGCTCGCCTGCGCCGAGGCCGATTTCGTCGTCATCAGCACGCCGACGAATTACGATGAGGAGAAAAATTATTTCGACACAAGCTCGGTCGAGGATGCGATAAAAACCGCCCTCTCCTTTAACAAAAACGCAACGATTGTGATAAAATCCACCATTCCCATCGGCTATACGCAGGCCGTTCGGGAAAAATTCGGCTATGATCGGATCCTCTTCAGCCCCGAATTTCTGCGCGAGGGACGTGCGCTTTACGACAGCCTGCACCCCAGCCGCATCATCGTCGGCGTGCCCGAAAAGGATCCCGACCTGATGCCGTATGCCGAAGCCTTTGCCGCGCTGCTTGCCGAGGGTGCCGTCAAAACCGACATCCCGACGCTCTTCACCGGCTCGCAGGAGGCCGAATCCATCAAGCTTTTCGCCAACACCTATCTGGCCATGCGAGTGGCGTTCTTCAACGAGCTGGATACCTTCGCTGAGCTGAAGCAGCTCAACGCGGCCGAGATCATCGACGGCGTCAGCCTCGACCCGAGGATCGGCGCGTTCTACAACAACCCCTCCTTCGGCTATGGCGGCTACTGCCTCCCCAAGGATACCAAGCAGCTTTTGGCCAATTATGACGGCGTGCCGGAGCGCATGATTCGCGCAATTGTTGACTCAAATGCGACAAGAAAGGAACATATTGCGCAGCAAATCTACGATAAGGCGTGCAACAATCGCACGAGCGAGGGCAGACCGGTGATCGGCGTGTATCGGCTGGTCATGAAGAGCGGCAGCGACAATTTCCGCCAGTCGTCGATTCAGGACGTTATGGAGAAGCTGCACGACCTCGGCGCAGACCTCGTAATTTATGAGCCGACGGTGAAGACGGCGCAGTTCGGCGGTTATGCGGTCGAGGCGGATTTTGAAAAATTCAAGGCTGTTTCCGACATTATCGTCGCAAACAGGGCAAGCCAAGCACTCTCCGACGTCGCCCCAAAGGTCTATACCCGTGACCTGTATCAACGAGACTGACCGCCGACCGGCCTGCCCACGCGATTTCGCCGGCTGCCGAGAGCAGCCGGCGCACACGAGCCGGGTTGACCGCCGCAGCGCGTTGCGAGGCTTCGCCCCTACCTACCGTCACGCACTGCCGCAATGACGCGGCGATGCAAAATGCAGGATGCAAAAACGCATCCTGCATTTTTTGCGGAAAAAAGTCGATTTCGGTTGAAAAGACAAAAAAATTATGTCAACCCACGAGATACTTTTTTGTAAGAAAGAACTTCGTTTGCGCCTTGCCCGATTTTTCGAAAGAAAATGCGCGAAATTTGAGAAATCAGGGCTTTTTGCCTGTGCACAAACTTGTGCAACGTGTGTATAACTTTGTGATAACCCGTCGCAAACGAAAATTATCGTCAACTGTTGACGAAAAATCACCGCAACTTTTTTCCCACCCACGGCAGGAATTCCGTCATAATCCGCCCGAAAGCGCGAACGCCTCATTCCTTTGCACCGCAATCCTCCGCACCCCGTAGGGCGCGCCGACCCCGGCGCGCCGCAATCCTCCACACCCGTTCGCGGCACGCCGAGTCGGCGTGCCCTACGGAGAG
>CAZKSR010000076.1:0-4998 GCA_964555465.1 uncultured Oscillospiraceae bacterium | reverse complement strand
TCTTTATTCAGGTCATTCACAAGCCGGAACGTAAGGTGATTTGCAAACGTGGCGTTAAGGCCGAGGACTACTTCCCCTACTGCGAGGAGGTGGGCTGCGATGTGTGGGGACTGCTGTTGAGCATGGATTCCCTCTGCGGCGAGCCGGTCTGCCTGTGGCTGCCGGAGCAATTCAAAAAGCCCAACACTTCTACTTATGTGCAGGGCGTGGAAGCGGCAAAGGATTACAACGGCCCCGTGCCGGAGGGCTTCGATGTGATCGACCTGCCGGAAGCCGATTACCTGATGTTCCAGGGCGAACCCTTTGCCGAGGAGGATTACTGCGAAGCCATCTCTGCCGTGCAGCACGCCATGAACGGCTACGACCCCGGCGTCATCGGCTATGTATGGGATGACGCCAATCCCCGTATCCAGTTGGAACCCCGTGGAAGCCGCGGCTACATCGAGCTGCGAGCAATTCGGGAGAAATAATACATAAAATCGATTAAAACATCCATTTCAGTCGGTTTTCAACGTCATACCGTCATTGTATTTTTGCGATAATAAGGAAGCATCGCAAAAATTCATGTCATACCGGTCACGATATCAACAGGAGCGGCGCAGGTGCGGCGCTCCTGTTCCATTCTTTAAGCTAACGGGAAACGAAAAACATCACGGTAAACAGCAGCCCGATGACCCAAGTGCCGAGCTTGATTCGACAAGCCGTGCCGGTGAATACCCTGATAAGAATATAAGAGATCAGGCCGAAGGCAATGCCATAGGAGATATTATAGGTGAAGGGCATCAGTGCCATGGTGAGGAATGCCGGAACAGCGGCGGTCGGGTCGTGCCAATCAATATTTCGGACGCCGCCGATCATCAAAATGCCGACATAGACCAGTGCAGCGGCCGTAGCACAGCTCGGAATCAGCGAAGCCAGCGGTGCGAGGAACATGGCAATAAAGAACATGGCAGCGGCGGCGACGGAGGTCAGTCCGGTGCGGCCGCCCTCTGCCACACCTGCGGTAGACTCCACAAAGGCCGTGACGGTTGAGGTACCGCAAACCGCGCCGAAGCAGGTGGCAACGGCGTCTGCCAGCATTGCTTTATCCATGTTGGGGACTTCGCCGTTCTCATCGAACATATCGCCGGCTGCGCAGGCTCCGTAGAGCGTGCCGATCGTATCGAACATATCCACCATGCACAAAGCCAGCGTTGTGCAGACAAAGGTGACAAGAAGGCTGCCGACACTGTTGGCGGCGAGATAGGCGGAGAAGTCGAAACCCTCCGAAAAGACCTTGACAAACGAGAGTTCGAAAAAGTCCGCAAAGGGAGCGATCGGGTTCAGGGAGAGGTCAAGCTTGTAGCCCTCAAAATCGGGGATCGTCAATCCGAGAAGATAATACAGCACGGTTGCTCCGATGATGCCCCAAAAGACGGCCCCCCTGACCCTTTTCTTCGAGAGAACGGCAATCGCGACCAGCGCAAGCACGGTGACAATCGGGGGCATGATCTCACCCCATGTGACATCCCCGAAAACAAGGTTGAAGGAGTGCAGATCGACCAGCGTCGACTCGCTTGCGACGACCAAATCAACATTTTGCAGCCCGAGAAAAGCAATGAACAGGCCGATTCCGGCTGAGATGGCCGTTTTGACGGCTCGGGGAATCGCCTCAAAGATCAGTCTGCGAAGGCCGGTAACGGTCAGCAGGACGAAAATAACGCCGTCTGCCAGAACCATGAGCAAGGCATTGGCATAGGTGAAGCCGAGCGCATTGCAGGCAGTGAAAACAAAAAATGCGTTCAGACCCATGCCCGGAGCCTGCGCCAGAGGGAGCTTCGACATCAGTCCGATGAGAAGCGTGCCGAACACGGCGGAGATTGCGGTGGAAATATAAGCCGCATTGTACATTGCGCCGTATTCGACGCCTCCGATTTTACCGAACATATCCGGATTGACTGCCAGAATATAGGCCATTGCCATGAATGTGGTGATACCGGCGACGATTTCGGTACGCACCGTGGTCTTGTTTTCCTTCAGGCGGAAAAGCTTTTCCATAAGAATCCTCCGTTATTTCGTTTTTGAAGCAATGCCCCGACCACGTACACTCGAAATATATAAGCCGACAAGCCTCCGAAGATTTGCCCGAGCTGCCGCGGCTCGCAATTCGCGGTTGCATAAAAGCCGCTTTCGTGGTAAGATAATTGCAGACACTTGCATCCGATATTATGCCCGACGAAGGAGATTTTCATGGCACAAATTGAGTTTCAAAACCTGACCTTCACCTACCCCACCGCAAAAACGCCCTCCCTTCAGGGCATCGATTGGAGCGTGGAGAAGGGAGAATATTGTGTTCTGTGCGGTCGTTCGGGCAGCGGCAAGACGACCCTTTTGCGGCACCTCAAGACTGTCCTCACGCCGCACGGTGCTCGCTGCGGAAACGTTCTCTTCCACGGTACACCGCTTGCGGAGCTTTCCCTGCGAGATCAGGCCGCCGCGATCGGCTTCGTCATGCAGAATCCAGACGATCAGATCGTCACCGACAAGGTCTGGCACGAGCTGGCCTTCGGGTCAGAGTCTCTCGGCGTCGATCCGTCCGCGATGCGTCTGCGCGTAGCTGAAATGGCGAGCTGGTTCGGCTTGCAGGACTGGTTTCACAGGGACGTCGCCACGCTCTCCGGCGGACAAAAGCAGCTTTTGAATCTGGCGTCCGTCATGGCCATGCAGCCGGAGATTCTCGTCCTCGATGAGCCGACAAGTCAGTTGGATCCCATTGCCGCCTCGGATTTTCTGAATACCATCCGAAAAATCAATCAGGAGCTTGGGACGACGATTCTCATCACGGAGCACCGTCTGGAGGACATTTATCATTGCGCCGACCGCATCGTCGTGATGGAGGACGGCAAAATCGTCGCAAACGACACACCTCGCGCCGTCGGTGCGCATTTGAGAGCGCAGAACAGTCCGATGTTCGCCGCTCTGCCCACGCCCGTTCGGGTCTTTTACGCCTCCGGCGCAACGGGTGAATGTCCCCTTACCGTTCGCGAGGGGCGGAGCTGGCTGACAAAGTCCTTCTGCGAGGCGGCGCCGAAATATGTCGAACCGCCGACACAACCGTCCGGTTTCGACGCGCGAGCGACAGCTCTCGAAGTCAAGGAGGCTTGGTTCCGCTACGAGAAGGATGCTCCCGACATTCTTCGGGGCGTTGATTTTTCCGTGCCGCAGGGCAGTCTGTTCGCCATTGTCGGCGGCAACGGAACCGGAAAATCCACCACTTTGAAGTCTCTGTGCGGAATCTGCAAGCTCCGCCAAGGTAAAATCAAAATCTTCGGCAAAGCACAGCAATCCTACCGACAGGGCGAATTGTTCCGCAACTGTCTGGCCATGCTGCCGCAGGATCCCAAAAGCCTCTTCGTCAAAAAGACCGTTCGAGAGGAGCTTTCGGAGATGACGCACGAGAGGCAGGAAATCGACCGCATTGCCGAAATTTGTCAAATTTCCGACCTCTTTGACCGTCATCCATACGATCTTTCAGGCGGTGAACAGCAGCGAACGGCCTTGGCAAAGGTGCTTTTGACCAACCCGAGACTTCTTCTTCTGGACGAGCCGACAAAGGGGCTGGACGCTTTCTTCAAGGTGCAGTTTGCCCGAATTCTGAAAACGCTCCTTTCCCAAGGCATGACCATCGTGATGGTGTCGCACGATGTTGAATTCTGCGCCGAGAATGCAGACCTTGTGAGTATGTTCTTCGACGGTCAGGTTTTGACGATCGAGACGCCGCGCCGCTTCTTCGGCCAGAACGCCTTTTACACAACCGCCGCAAACCGCATGAGCCGCTGCGTGTTCCGCAATGCGGTCACCGTATCGGACGTCGTCGACCTCTATCGGCGCAATCGGGAGGCGTCGGAATGAAAAAAGCCCATCTTATCTCCGCCCTCGTCCTCATTGTTCTTCTTCCGTCGACTCTGTATTTCGGCAGCCGCATGGACGGGCAGTGGTATTATCTGACCTGCACCCTCATGGTCATCGAGCTGATGCTTCCCTTCTTTCTCTCCTTCGAGGCGCGCAAACCGCAGGCACGGGAGCTGGTGATGCTTGCCGTGATGACCGCCTTGGCGGCGATTTCTCGCAGCGCCTTTGCTTTTTTGCCGCATTTTAAGCCTGTCACCGCCATCATCATGATCACCGGAATCGCTTTCGGCGCGGAGTCGGGCTTTTTGAGCGGTGCACTCGCCGCTTTTTCCAGCAATTTCTTCTTCGGTCAGGGGCCGTGGACGCCGTGGCAGATGCTTTCCTACGGCTTCGGCGGATTTTTGGCCGGGATGATCTTCCACCGTCGACATTTTTTGCGCATCACCTTCCTGCGCTCGCTCCTTCTGTCCGCCTTCGGTTTTTTGACGATTCTCGTTTTTGTCGGCCCTCTGCTTGACCTTTGCACCGTTTTTACCATGGTGACAACGCTGTCGAAAAAAATGCTCCTTACCGTTTTTGCCGCCGGCTTTTCCGTCAATCTCCTCCACGCCGCAAGCTGCGCCGTGACGCTCTTCTTCTTCGCAAAGCCGCTGCTGGAAAAGCTGAACCGCTTGCAGGTGAAATACGGCATGATGGAATAAAAATCACCGCTTCATGACTTTTGATATATTCTCCGATACTGTTATAAAAGGAGTGCCTTTAATTAGCAACTTCATTCTACCAAAGACCGGCAAGGCGTCTCTACTTTTTTGCCATTTTGAATTTGCGCAACTTATTGTACCTTATCTGTAGGATAGTTCCATACTACAAACTATTCGGAAAAACAATTTTCAAATTCAAATCTAAATAAGAAAAAAGGGCTACAAGACTTGTTCGGTCTTGTAGCCCTTAATTTTTTTGCGTTTTCACGCTATACTTGTATTACACGCTGCTTTGGTCATTTTTAGTAAATTTTTAGTAAAGTAACGATTCGATTTTCTAAAACCGCAATATTAGGGTGTTTTAAGAAGTTTTAACACCATATATTGTGTTTTAGTCACTTAAAGG
>CAZKSR010000075.1:0-5352 GCA_964555465.1 uncultured Oscillospiraceae bacterium | reverse complement strand
GCGCAGCGACTTCCTTGCAGTGGTTTCCTTCCAGTGGTTTCCTTGCAGCGACTACCGCGCAGTGAAGCTTCTTGTACGCACCCAAAGCAACGCCGACGTTTCGGCAATACACCATTTGGAGGTTATTATGAGATTGGACAAATATTTGAAAGTCTCCCGTTTGATCAAGCGGCGGACGGTGGCAAACGAGGCCTGCGACAATGCTCGTGTGACCGTCAACGGCCGTCCGGCGAAGGCGTCCTACGACGTCAAGGTCGGTGACATCCTGCACATCACCTTCGGCGCACGGACTTTGGCAGTTGAGGTACTCGCCGTGGCCGACGCCGTCCGCAAGGATGACGCCGCCGCCATGTACCGCGAGCTTCCCGATTCGACCCGTGAAGAAGCGAAACCCACGCTCAACTGGATGGAATGATCCCAATACAAAAAAGCCTCCCGAAGCAATGTCACCTGTTCGTGACATTGCCCTCGGGAGGCTCATTTTTTGCCGATACCGATCACAATACCATGCGCTAATCAGATTAATGCGATACCGTGATCGGTATGAACCGTACTTTCGCGGTGCTTTCCGTCTTATCACGAAAATACATTGACGGTACGGCGTTGAAACCCGACGGAAAGGAATCCTTTCATCGGTTTTCCGTATTATTCTTCGTCGGTTGCGTTTTCATTTTCGTCGATTTCGTTTTCTTCCTCGTCATCGATGTGACGCTGGATGCGGTCGATGATCATCTCCAGAGCGACCAGATTCTTGCCGCCCTCAAGGACGACCAGATCGGCGTTCTTCTTGCTCGGCTCGACGAACTGCTCGTGCATCGGCTTGACGGTGGCAAGATATTGATTCAGAACCGATTCCAAGCTTCTGCCGCGCTTGGCGACATCGCGGCGGATGCGGCGAATCAGGCGGACATCGGCATCGGTATCGACGAAAATTTTAATATCCATCTGCGAGCACAGCGCCTTATTCTCGAAAATCAGGATGCCCTCGACCAGGATGACCTTCCTCGGCTCGACACAGGTCGTCTCCGTCATTCGGGAATAGGTCGTGTAGTCATAAATGGGGCACTCGATCGTCTGGCCGGCTTTCAGCAGACGCAGATGGTCGACCATCATTTCGGTGTCAAAGGCATCGGGATGGTCGTAATTGACCTTACGGCGTTCCTCGATGGTCAGCTCGTCATAGGGTCGGTAATAATTATCATGGCTGAGGACGGTGACGTCGTCACCGAAGCGAGCGATCAGATTTTTCATCAGCGTGGTCTTGCCGCTGCCGCTGCCGCCTGCAATGCCGATGACAATAATATTGGGCATGGTTTCTCCTCCGTAATTCTCCGCTTTTCTGTCTTCTTACAAACCATTGTCCTACCCTCGGTGAGAGGATAGGACAATGAAAATCATGAGAGTTATCTCTGTCCCTTGTCGTAGGGGATGCCTTCCGCCTTCGGCGCTCTGGAATTCTTGGAGGTGAACGCAAGAACGATCAGAGAGACGATGTAGGGAAGCATATTGTATACGGCACTGGGGATATTCATATCATTCAGGAAACCGATGCCGTTATAGACGTTGCCGAGAGCACGGAACAGGCCGAACAGCAACGCAGCGCCGGCAATCTTGAGCGGATCCCATGCGCCGAAGATCATAACCGCCAAGGCGAGGAAGCCGAAGCCGGCAACGCCGTTCTCGAATTTCCAAAGGCTGACGCCGGTGGTGATATAGGTGATGCCGCCAAGACCGCCGAAGAAGCCGGAGATCAGGACGCCCGCCCAGCGCATCTTATAGACATTGATACCGACGGAGTCCGCAGCCTGAGGATGCTCGCCGCAAGCGCGCAGACGCAGGCCGAAGCGCGTGTGGTACATGACGACAACGGCAACGACCAGCAGAACAACGGTCAGAACCGTGAACCAGCTCAGCTCGAAGGAGCCGATGTTGGAATGGAACGCCATCTTCGCACTGGAGTAGGAGATCTCAGAGGAGTGGTCATTGGGGTTGGCCGCCGTATTCATCGACTTGACAACGACCGTTGCGCCGGCAGTGCCGAGCAGGTTCATTGCGGTACCGACGATTGTCTGATCCGCCTTGAGGTTGATACAGGCAAACGCCAGCAATGTGGAATAGATCATACCTGCCAGAATACTTGCGCCGCCGACCGCGAGGAACATCTCGATACGCTGAAGGTTCGTGGCCGTAGCGTGTTCATAGGGCAGGAAGCGCATGACGAGCGCGCCGCCGAGAGCACCGATGACCATGATGCCTTCCAAGCCGATGTTGACAACGCCGGAATGTTCGGAGAAGCAGCCGCCCAGTGCGACCAAAAGCAGAACGGCGGCAAAAACGAGGGTGTACTGAATCAGAAGTAACATTATTCGTCGCCTCCTTCCAAGGTTCTGCGGCGATCCTCGATGCGATCAGATGCCTTGTTCAAAAGTCCCTTGAAGAAGAGGACGAAGCCGCACAGGTAGATGATGACGGAGGTGATGAAGTCGGCAATCTGAGCGCAGTAGCTGCTCAGGTCGACATGGCCGCCACCCATGGTGATATGCTGGATGAAGAGCGAGGAGAAGATCGCTCCGATGGGATGCAGACCGCCGAGGAAGGCCGCCGCAATGCCGTTGAAGCCCATGCCCGGGACAGAGGAGGAGTTGACGTTCCACTGCTCGAAATCGGACAGGAAATACAGACCGGCAGCCAGACCTGCCAGCGCACCGGAGATCAGCATGGTGAGGATGATGTTGCGGTTTTCCTTCATGCCGCAATATTTTGCAGCATGGATGTTGTTACCGGTCGCCTTCAGCTCATAGCCGAACTTGGTCTTGTCGAGGATGATCCAAATAACGATCGCCACAATAATTGCAAGGGGAATTGCAATGGTGACGTACTGGTTATCGCTGAAGAACTTGCCGAGGCCGAGGGTCGGCAGGGTAGAGTTCTCAGCGCCCTCCAGCTTGAGCAGACGATAGGTGTCCTTGCCGTTCGGGTTCATGCCGGGCTTGAGGAGCATATTCGTTGCATAGAGGCTGATCCAGTTGAGCATGATGCCCGAGATAACGACGTTGACATTGCAGAACGCACGCAGCGCACCGCAGATGGCACCGGAAAGCGCACCGGCGGCGACAGCGGCGATCAGGCAGACATACCAGGGGAGATTGGGCATCAGAGCGCAGTACAGGCCGGCGGCCGCGCCGATGACATACTGACCGGCGGCACCGATGTTGAACAGACCGACCTTATAAGCAAAGATGACGGACAGGGAGCAAAGGAGCAGGGGCACGGTCTTGACGAGCGTGTTGCCGAGGTACTTGAGCCGCTTATCCGGCTTGTTGTAGTTCATGAAGTTCTTGAGAACCGCTTTGATGGCTTCCCATGCACCGTCGGCATTGATGATCAGCAACGCGATGTAGCCGACCAAGAGGCCGAGGATGATACAAATCAGGGACGAGGTGATCGTCTGGAAGCCGCTTTTCTTCAGAAGAGGCGTACGGGTACGCATCTCACTGCACCTCCATTCTCTTGGCACCGGCCATGTAGAGGCCGAGCTCTTCTACAGTAGTGGTTTTCGGGTCAAGCTCACCGACGATCTCGCCCTCATACATGACAAGAATACGGTCAGACAGGCTCATAACCTCTTCCAGCTCGAGAGAGACAAGCAGAACTGCCTTGCCTTCGTCACGCTGCGCAACGATCTGCTTATGGATATACTCGATGGCACCGACGTCCAGTCCGCGCGTGGGCTGAACGGCGATCAGGATCTCAGGATCCTTATCGATCTCACGGGCGACGATGGCCTTCTGCTGGTTGCCGCCGGACATGGCACGGGCGGTGGTGACGGGGCCCTGACCGGAACGGACGTCGTACTGCCCGATCAGGCGCTCTGCATATGCACGAATATTGCCTCTGCGAAGGAATCCGAAGCTGTTGGTGAATTCCGGCTCGAAATAGCGCTGGAGTACAAGGTTATCCTCGAGGGAATAGTCGAGAACAAGGCCGTGCTTATGACGGTCTTCGGGGATGTGGCTCATGCCGGAGATCGAACGCTTGCGGATCGGCGCATGGGTAATATCCTCGCCGTTGAGGAAAACCGAGCCGGATTTGAGCGGCTCAAGACCGGAGATGCCGTAGACCAGCTCCGTCTGGCCGTTGCCGTCGATACCGGCGATGCAAACAATCTCGCCGCGGCGGACATTGAACGAGACGTTCTTGACTGCATCATTAGCGTGCAGCTTGGAGGCGACTGTCATGTCTTCGACCTGCAAAACAACATCGGTAGGCTTCGCGTCAGTCTTTTGGACGACGAACTCGACATCACGACCGACCATCATACGGGAGAGCTCTTCCTTGGTGGTGTCGGCAATGTTGACCGTACCGATGTACTTACCCTTACGCAGGACAGTGCAACGATCCGCAACGGACATGATCTCATTGAGCTTGTGAGAAATGAAGAGGATGGACTTGCCTTCCTTTGCAAGACCGCGCATGATATCCATCAGCTCGTCGATCTCCTGCGGCGTCAGAACGGCAGTCGGCTCGTCGAAGATGAGAACCTCATTTTCACGGTAGAGCATTTTGAGAATTTCGGTACGCTGCTGCATACCGACGGAAATATCCTCAATGATGGCATCGGGGTCGATGTGCAGGCCGTAACGCTCGGAAAGCTCCATGACCTTGCGACGGGCTTCTTCCTTCTGGAGAAGTCCCATATTGGTGTCCTCAACGCCGAGAATGATGTTGTCGAGAACAGAGAAGCACTCGACGAGTTTGAAGTGCTGGTGAACCATGCCGATGTGCAGTGCGGTGGCGTCGTTCGGGTTGCGGATGCTGACCTCAACGCCGTCCTTCATGATGACGCCTTCTTCCGGCTGGTAAAGACCGAACAAGACACTCATCAGGGTGGACTTACCTGCGCCGTTCTCACCGAGAAGTGCATGGATTTCTCCGGTTTTCAGCTGCAAAGTGATGTTATCATTTGCGACGATGCCCGGGAATCTCTTGGTGATGTTCAGCATCTCAATCGCGTAAGATTCATTGCTCAAGCTGGTTTCCTCCCTTGTACTATATTACTAGAATAGTATACACTATCTATGCAGAGAATTCAAATAGATTTTTAACGTTTTTAGCGGAAGTTGAATAAATTTGTTGACTATACACAAATTGAATGGATGATTTATGTGCACATTTCTGAATTCAGATAACGATTTTTCATAATATTACCGGTTAAAGCCCGAAAATGGGAATTTTTGTCGAGGATTGTGTGGGAAAAGCCTCGATATGGGTGGGGGAAGCAGTCGGGTAGAGCCATTGGCAGCGGTGCGGTTCTCTCTCCGTAGGGCACGCCGACCCCGGCGTGCCGCCAAC
>CAZKSR010000074.1:0-5461 GCA_964555465.1 uncultured Oscillospiraceae bacterium | reverse complement strand
GCTCCCCTGTGTAAGGGGAGCTGTCAAAAATCCCCGATTTTTGACTGAGGGGTTGTCCGTCCTTACCTCCCTATCATCCATCAAAAACCGTGTCAGTTATCGCAGACTTTTCCAAGCAGAAGAAGAATCCCCCTCCTACGGCAGCACTGTAGAAGGGGAATCCCTTGGCCTCGATCCATATTTCTCAGCCGGTATTGTCATTTCATTCTCCGAAAACGCCGCTGCGGTCAAGCACGACGAGCAGACGGACAGCGTCCTCGCCTAGGTCTAAGATCAGCCCGTCGCCTTCACCGCCTTTGCCCTTCAGAACGCCATTGGCGATCAGCTTTTCCACCGTCGGCAGATACGCATTGCCGAAGTGCTCGTCGGCTTTCAGGTCGCCCAGAGCGTGATACCTCATTTCCGCTTCCTCCTTTTTTTCGCCCTGCTCCTGCGTCGGAGCTTCGTCCTCATGATATCCATGCGCCATATAATAGTCCACGGCACGGCGGACGTCATTCATCGTTTTCCCGTGCCGTTTGAGCCAATGCGAGATATCGCCGTGATTGCTTGCAATGCCTCGTGCGGAACCCTCGGCGTGATCGATCACCACGCCGTCTGCGAGCGGATCAAGCTCAAACCATGCGCATAGCTGCGCGGTCAGCTCAATGCCCTCCTTGTAGACGGCCTTAAAATACGCCGCGTCGGTCAATGCGTCCTCGCAGATCTCAAACGAAATATGCGTGTCATTTGCCGAACCGTTGTTTCCACGGCCTGCGTGCCATCCGCGACGGTCCCACGGTAAGGTCTGATACGTCGCGACGGTTCCGTCGTCCAGTTTTCCGATAAAGGCATGAACGCAGACGTCCAAGCCACTCCGATTCCAGTGATTTTGGTATTTGTTATAGCCAAGCCGCCCGTCATCCGGCTGCACATATCGCTTCAGCTCGGGATTATTTGCGCCCGTCGAGTGCCACATGACGCCCTTCGGATTGATTTTTGCGCCTCGTTTGTAGCAGTCGTTGTTGACAAAGATGCAGGAATTCAGATTCATTCCGTCACCTCCGGCAAGCCGCCGATGCTGGTCAGGAGGCTCACCACTCCGGCCAGAGCCGCCGCAGATACAACGGTCAGCCAGTCGACCTCCGAGATCACGGCACTCGCGCCGATCACGCCGACAGCCGTCTGCGCCACCGTTTTCAGCGCACGCACCCCGGCCGCCCTTACCCATTTCTTCCAGTTTTTCATTTCAAATCATCCTTTCCGCTCAAATAGTTTTTGCAAATAAGTATTTTTGTGTATTTTCATATTGACATTTGCGCAAAATTGTGTATAATATATATCGTAAGGAGGGAACATAATGAAGCCAAGAGATAAGGCGATCGAAGAATTATCGGCATCCGGTTATGAATTCAGACGCCACGGAAGAAATCATGACATCTATTTCAACCCAAATACAGGAGCGATGATTTCTCTCAAACGCCATGACTTCGACGAAAGCGATCTGCGATACATCGTAAAAGAAATCAAAAACTACGGGAGGGAGAGGGGCTAACACCCCACCCTTCGGATTAGGAGGCATTTATGAAATATATTTATTCTGCCGTATTTACGGCTAATGAAGACGGTACAAGGTTCTTCGCCCGTGTTCCCGACTTGCCCGGCTGCGTCTCGTCCGGCAAGAGCTTGCTTGAGGCGATTGACGAAATCACCGACGCAGCGTCTGTTTGGCTTGTTGTCGCTGAAGACGAAGGTCTTGCGATTCCTTCTGCAACCGAGCAAAGCAAACTCATTCACGATCCCGGTTGCATCTTTTCCATGATTCAGGTTGATACCATTGCCTATCGTGCATTAACCGATACGAAAGCCGTCCGAAAAAATGTTTCTCTCCCCGCATGGATGGCGAACCTTGCAGATAAACGAGGGATCAATTGTTCTCAGGTTTTGCAGGAGGGACTGATCGCCAGACTAAGCGCAAGATAGAATCCATTCACGAGAGATCGCGGCAATTTGCCGTGGTCTCTCATCCTATATAACCGTCTCATCCGCTTCGGCTATTCTCCGCCTCCAGGTCTGCAATTCTATGATTGATAACCTTAATCTGTTCCTCAACGACGGGCATCCTTCGGGCGAATCCGTTGTGCTCACGTACCTCCCGTGTCAGCTCCTCGATCTTTGTGTCCGTGACCGCCTGACTGATTCGAATCGCCTCGGAGGTCTTTTTATTCGTCGCCGAGCCGGTGATCAGCCCCGTCACGACGGCGATCACGATCCCGAAAATTCCCGTAACGACTGCCGTTAAAATACTTGCCATATTTTTCCTCCGGTGTAGTTCCTCCGCAACAGACTACGCCGCACCCCTGGGGGTGCAATGGCCATACAGTTCTCCGAAGAGAGCCGACCATTCTGCTGCGGAGGTTGTTTGTCATACGATTGCTGTGTAAAGCCGAGTGATGTGATCTCCGCCAAGCCCAATCGTTTTATTATCATTATTCGGCACACCGACCTTGAGCGTGTCTCGACTTTCGCCGACCGCGCCGTCCTTTCGCCTCACGAGGCGCCACTGCATCAGGAGGGCGGCCTTTTCCGCAGTACCGAGGCCGATCATACCGCAGCTCGCCCACGGATCTTCTGCCGCAGGATCAATCGGCTTAAGCATCGGCAGCAGCCACCGTTTCAGATCGATTTTAATCTCCTCTGCAGCGTCGAGAACCTCCCACTCAGTCTGTAAATATCCGCCGTTCGGCATCCAGCTCGGTACAGAGGGATAACAGGCGTTTGCGTCTATATAGCCCCAATGGAGTCCGGCCAGACGCGCAAACCCTTTGCGGCTCGTTGCCGTGCCGGATTCCTCATAATTCGGCGTATGCCGCCATGCTTTCTGCCGTCGTCCGTTTCGGCGGTTGACCGTGTAAAGATGCAGCTCATACCGTTCCCCTGCCGCAAGCCCGTGAAAATGCACTGTTACGGTTCCGCTCTTACCATCCCGTGTCAGCGTCGTATAGGGCAGCACCGACCTCCCCGAGGCTTCTTCGAGGGCATCCTGACGGGCAAGCACCTGCGCCCAGACAGGATTTTCCGCCTCCAAATTTTCGGCACCGCTCGGATCTGCTCCCTCCTGCACCACGCCGAGCGAGCACCATACTGTCGGCAGGACGACCCTCTCGCCGTCCGTGCCGTAGATGCCGAGCCGTACCGTCGCGCCGATGACCGCCGTTACCGAATCCGGGATTGGGAACGTGTTGCTCTCCCACTGCTCCTCCGGGATGTCGACCGAGCGATACCCGTCGGAAAATACGGCAATTTTTGTCAATCCGTCCCATGTGCTGTCAAATCTCACCCTACAGAAGACGGCGTTCCTCATTCCCCTCGTCAGCGTTTCTCTCGGCAGCACCGCTCGAAGCGAGGCTTTTTCTGCGATCAAATCCATAACAGTCCTCCTATTCGATCGGTTCATTGACCGTGATGATCAGCCCTGCGCCGTCTGCCGTGTTCGTACCGCTGTCATTCGTCCGGCACGAGATCCTCATATATCTTGCCGCATCAGTGCACGCGTACTGATTCGGTGCCCACGCATGGACGCCGTTGTCCTCCTCCGTGTATACCCCGTTTGCCGCCCATTGGCTGCCGTTTCGGTTTATAAGGAAGCCATAATCGCTGTCGTAGAAGCATACTCTCCAGTTGTACTCCGTGAAATCCCTGCCTGCCGCGCTGCCGCCGATGCGAATAGTGTCTCCCTTGCTGGCGGGTATGAAGCCCGTCGCTGAGAATTGTGCCGTCACCGTCGTCTCACCGCCTGAGGAGGTCAATGCGCAGAAGTCCTTATAACCTGTCGCATTATACACCGCACCGGAAGCATCGGTGGATGTCGGAACAAGGTTGGTGTATGCCACCGGCTTAGAGGCCACCGCAGCGATCGTCACATTTCCGGTCACTTCTGCAATCGTGATCACGCCGCCACTGTAAGCGTCAGCCGTCACGTCTGTTTCACCCATCATCACGGCGACGCTGTCGAGTGTGTAGCCGTCCTTCACTGTGACCGTCGCGGTGTAGGAGCTGCCCTTTTCCACCGACGTCGCGGCGTTATCAATCGTCACATTGGTCAGTGTGGCAGAGATCGAATAATAGACGGTCGCACCGTACCCGATCGTGCGGTCGTACCCTGCGCCGTAGCAGAAGGAGTGGATCAGCTGCCTCTCAGGGTCAATGACGTTGACAACGAAGGAGGTGTCCTCCCCCGTGCTCGGCGTCTTTGCGTAGCTCTTCTCCTCGGCGAAGCTGATATCCGTGTACTTGCCGACGGTGGAATAGTAATTCTCCCGATTATACTGAGCGTTCGGAATTCCAACTCGCCAAGCGTCATATTTCTTTCCGCTGCCGGAGGCGTAGGAATAGAGCTTCGAGAAAAGAAAATTGTGCACGTGCCCATGGAATTGGGCTATCATCTTCGCCCCATTGTGGCCGCTGAAATTCAGTGTCGTCGCAGTGCCGGTTTTCTCGCTGCTGACAATAATACTGCCGCCCTCGACATATGCTCTTAACAGCTCGCTCAACGGCATCGTTCCTCCGTAATCCGCCGGATAATGCGCAAGAATCAAAAAACTCCAAGCTGTCGCATCCGATTTCGCATTCAGCTCGAGGAGGGCATTGCCGAACCAGAGTCGTTGGGAATCATATACGCAATTGTCCGTGGACGCTTCAATCAATGCCTGGCTGGTGTTTAGCATGAAAACCCTGAGCTTCTTGTCGGTAAAGTCTCGATAGCAGTATCCGCCGCAGTCCTTTCCGGCGATTATCGTGTCGTCGCTTTCCGAGTATTTCGTGAAATGGTCATAGATCCAGTCCGCCGATTCCGTGAAGATTCCCGTCTCACCGGCGGCGATTTGCGCATTGTGATAATAAATTCCACTGTCATGATTTCCCACGCAGCAGAACTTAGGTAAATTCCCATACGCCTCCTGCAGGTATTCCGACAACGTCTCCACCTGACTGTGCAGCAGCTCCGGAGTCGTGGTCTTATTGCCCCATGTCATGTCGCCTAAATGTGCGATAAAGTCCATTTTCAGGGCATAGGTGAGGATTTTTACGGCCATCGCGCAGTGCAGATTGCTCACATTGCCCTGCGTCCCGTTGCTGTCAACGTAGGAATCCACGCCGGAGCTGCCCTGATCTCCGTAGTAGTGCGAATCCGAGATTGCAAGAAAGGTGATCGTTCTGTCGGTCTGCACCTGCGCCACCTTCCGTGCCACCTCAAGAGCCTCCGCCTTAACGAAGCCCGGAATGTCCGCATTGGAAATCAGCTCCTCTGCCGAAAGCTTCCCAACCTGCGCCGCCATTTGAGCGGCACTGTACTTGTCCGAGCTGCCATTCTTTGACCGAATCGCCTCGGCGATTGCCCGAATGTCCGCCTCCTCGTATAGCTTTTTTGCCATTAGTAGCTCACCCCCGTTGCATCCAGAGCTTTGATCCTTTCGTCGATCAT
>CAZKSR010000073.1:0-5814 GCA_964555465.1 uncultured Oscillospiraceae bacterium | reverse complement strand
AAGGGTGCCTGCGTGCCCCAGCGGGAGGGCGTGTTCACGCCGTAGATGAAGGACTCAACGCACTTCTTGACCTGATCGTAGCTCAGATTGTCGACCTTGACGAAGGGAGCAAGGTAGGTGTCAAAGGAGGAGAAGGCCTGCGCACCGGCCCATTCGTTCTGCATGATGCCGAGGAAATTGACCATCTGGTTGCACAGGGAGGCCAAATGCTTGGCAGGGGCAGAGGTGATCTTGCCGGGAACGCCGCCGAGCCCCTCCTGAATGAGCTGCTTGAGCGACCAGCCGGCGCAGTAGCCGGTGAGCATGGACATATCGTGAATATGCAGGTCGCAGTTTTTGTGGGCATTGGCGATCTCGTCGTCATAGATCTCACTGAGCCAGTAGTTGGCGGTGATGGCGCCGGAGTTCGAGAGGATCAGACCGCCGACGGAATAGGTGACGGTGGAATTTTCCTTGACGCGCCAGTCCTGTACCTTGACATAGCTGTCGACCAGCTCCTTATAGTCGAGGATGGTGGACTTCATGTTGCGCAGCTTTTCGCGCTGGCGGCGGTAGAGGATGTAGGCCTTGGCGACGTCGTCATAGCCGCCGCGGATGAGGACGCTCTCGACGCTGTCCTGAATGTCCTCGACGGCGATGCGGCCGTCCTTGATCTTCGGCTCGAAGTCGGCGGTGACCTTCAGAGCGAGGAAATCAATGACGGAGTCGTTGAATTCCTTTTCCTTTGCGATGAATGCTTTTTTGATCGCTTCTGCGATCTTGGTGATGTCGTAATCTACGAGCTTGTCGTTGCGCTTAATGACTTGAAACATAATTTTTCCCTTTCTATGATCCACGAATTTCGGTGTTCGGTATATATTGACCGGCGATTGCCAGACAGTTTTCCATCTTTTCGTTGCTTGCGGCGTGTAATCCGGCCGTCAGAAGGTTGCCGGAGTCGACAAATTTTTGGAGGAAGTACGCCCTCGCTCCGCGCAGCCATGCGCCGATGGCATGAAAGTCCTCCGGCTCGTGCAGCTCGTCGACGATGGTCGTGCGGAACTCGTAGGGGAGCTTTGCGTCTAAAAGGAGGCGAACGGATGCTTCAACGGCGGAGAGGAAGCCGCTTGCGCCGCAGGCTTGCTCATATTTTTGAGGAGAACTCTTGATGTCCATCGCAACATAGTCGATAAGCCCCTCCTGCAGCATTGCCTGCAGACGGTCGGGGAAAGAGCCGTTTGTGTCGAGCTTGACGGCATATCCGAGGGCGCGGATGTCACGAATGAGGTCGGGCAGATCCGGCGAGAGGAGCGGCTCACCGCCCGTGACGGCGACGCCGTCGAGAAGTCCCCGACGCTTTTTGAGGAAATCCATCAGCTCGGAGACGGGAAGCTCCCGGGTGCCGACGATCAGCGGCGTGTTGTGGCAGAAGGGACAGCGGAAATTGCAGCCCTGCAAAAAAACCGTGCAGGCGACCTTCTGCGGAAAGTCCAATAAAGTCAGCTTTTGCAGCCCTCCGATGCGCATTTTCGCCCTCCAAAATCATATGTTTGAATATCTTGTGGATATTTGATTATGTAAACACAATATCTTGTGTTAAAAAGATATCATACAAAACGCCGCTTGTCAACTGCTTTCTGCATTTTTTTCGAAAAAACGTTCGACGGAATTTGACAAAGAATATTTACAAGCTTCGGGAAATATAGTACAATAGAGAAAAAGGCGGTGTTAACTCATGCAAAATGATCCGAATTTCAGGCCGGCGGAGGATCTTGATCCTTACGAGCGCGGCTTTGCCGATAAGCTGTATGAAGATATGCAGGAGCAGGAGCTTCAACCACAATATCTTGTGGACGAAGAGGAGGAGCTGACCCCATATCGACGTAAAAGAAAGAAAAAACACAAATTCCTCCGCGGCATCGCGGCGGTGCTGCTCGTCCTCGTCCTGCTTTTGGGCGGCGGTACGGTCTTTCTTTATTTCTATGCCGACTGCCCCGGCGCAGACGTACGCGGCCATCGGGACGACGCAACCACGATCCTGATTGCCGGAACGGATGAATCCGGCCTGCGGACGGACACCCTGATGCTCCTTTGCGCGGATCGTTCCGCCGATACGATCAGCCTGATGAGTATCCCGAGAGACACGAAGGTCAATTCGACCTATTCGCCGCAGAAGATCAACCTCGCTTATCAGCTCAACGGAATGGGCAAGGAGGGAATGTACTGGCTGATGGACTATGTGCACCAGTGCGTCGGCTTCATGCCGGACGGCTATATTCTGGTCGACCTCGACTGCTTTATTGAGCTGGTCGACCTCTTCGGCGGAGTGGAATTTGACGTCCCCTGTCCGATGCACTATTCCGATCCGTCACAGGATCTATATATTGATCTGGAGGCCGGGGTGCAGATGCTCGACGGCAAAGAGGCGATGGGGCTTGTCCGCTTTCGCAGCGGCTACGCCATGGCGGACCTGCAAAGGGTCAGCGTGCAGCGCGATTTCATCATGGCGGCCGTCGGCCAGTGGGTGAGCGTGAAAAATGTGACCAAGCTTCCGAAAGCGATGAATATTTTGGAGGATTATTGCGTGACCGACCTGTCAACGCGGAATTTCTGGTGGCTTGCGTGGTCGCTGCTTCTTTGCGGCACGGACGACATGACGCTGGTGACCATCCCGAATTATCTCAAGGGCGACTATGTCTGCATCGACGCCTCGGACGATTATCTCGACCTCATCAACGATCATTTCAATCCCTATAAAGACGAGGTCGAATACGGCGACCTCAACATCGCATCCTGACGGAGTGGTAACGCTATGAAGTATATGATTCTATCGGGCGAGCCGAATGAACGGTTTTCCCTTGCGGCGCAAGGTCTGGTGAGAACGGATGATTTGACCGAAGCGGAGCTTATCATCGGTGAGCCGACGATGCAGGAGGTACATCGGGCGAAGAAGCTGCGCTGGCTTCAAATGACGTGGGCGGGGGCAGACCGCTACCAAAACGCGGGATTCCCCGAAAACGTCGTCCTGACCACGGCGTCGGGTGCTTACGGGCAGACCATCGCCGAGCACGCCTTGGCCATGCTTTTCGCGCTCTGCCGCCGTCTGCCGTCTTATGCAAGGAGAAACGACTGGGTCGATTTGGGATGCGAAAAGCAGATTACGGGCGGCACGGCGGTCATTTTCGGCGCAGGGGACATCGGGACACAGCTTGCCCTGCGCTTGAAGGAGCTCGGCGTCAAGACCGTCGGCGTCTGTCGGGACGCAAGACGCTTCCGCACGGGCTTCGACGTCCGCACGACCTTGGAAGCAGCCGAAGCGTTCCTGCCAATGGCGGATTTTGTCCTCTGTGCCCTGCCGCACAGCGAGCAGACGCAGGGCTATTTCAATGATGAACGCCTGCGGCTCGTGAAAGAGGATGCCGTTTTGGTCAATGTCGGTCGTGGCAGCCTGATCGACACCGAGGCATTGACGAGGCAGCTCATGGAGGGTCGATTTTTCGGCGTGGGGCTTGATGTCGTCGTGCCGGAGCCGCTTGAAAGGACGCATCCGCTGCGGAGCATCGACCGCGTCCTCCTGACGCCGCATATCGCAGGGGTGGGCTTTTCGCACCTGAAGGACACGGAGGAGCGCATATGGGAGATCTGCGCGGAAAATCTGGAGAATTATCGGTCGGGAAAGCCGCTGAGAAATGTGGTGAAGCCATGACGGTCGGACGTTTTGCGCCCAGTCCCTCCGGACGGATGCACTTGGGAAATGTTTTCACCGCGCTTCTGGCGTGGCTGAGCGTGCGGAGCCGAAACGGAACGATGCTTCTGCGCATTGAGGACCTCGATCCGCAGCGAAGCCGTCGGGAGTACATCGAGGCGCTTCGCGACGATCTGACGTGGCTCGGTCTGGACTGGGACAGGGAGATGCCGCTGCAAAGCGAGCGGACGGAAATTTATGAACGATATTTCGAAAAGCTCCCGACCTATCCCTGCTTCTGCGCGAGGAACGAGCTTCATGCCGCCTCCGCGCCGCACGCCTCCGATGGGCGGATCATCTACCCCGGTACCTGTCGCGCCCTGAGCGAGGAGGAGCGGCGGAAGCAGCCCAAGAAACCCTCGTGGCGAGCCGCCGTGGAGGATGAGACGATTTCCTTTGTCGACGGGGTCTGCGGCAGCGTTTCGCAATCGCTGAAGGACGACTGGGGCGACTTCATCGTCCGTCGGGCGGACGGGGTTTATGCCTATCAGCTTGCGGTCGTCTGCGACGATGCCCTCGGCGGCGTGACGCAGGTCGTCCGCGGTCGTGACCTTCTGACGGCAACCGCGCCGCAAATTTGGCTTTACCGAAAGCTGGGCTTTTCCGTGCCGAGCTTTTACCATGTGCCGCTTCTCGTCGCGCCGGACGGCAGACGGCTGTCCAAGCGGGAACGGGATTTGGACATGGAGCATCTGCGAGTAGAGCGGACGGCGCAGGAGGTGGTCGGAAAGCTGGCGTTCCTCGCCGGCTTGACGCAGGAGGCCGCACCGTGCCGACCGTGCGACCTTGTCTCCGTTTTCTCGTGGGACAAGATTTCCGACAAAGACCTTGTCATCGGAAACGATTTTTGAAAAAAAGACGATTTTTCTCGAATTTACTTGCATTTCCGACAACATATGTTATAATGCACTCGGAAATATTCTCTTGAAAGGATTGAATTTCATGTTCAAGATTGTCAGAAAAAAGGAACTGAACAGCGCGGTCACGCTGCTGGAGATCGAAGCACCCTTTGTGGCGAAAAAAGCACAGGCCGGTCAGTTCATCATCTTCCGCATCGATGAGGAGGGCGAGCGTGTGCCCCTGACCATCGCCGGCTACGACCGCGAGAAGGGCACCGTTACCATCATCTTCCAAAAGGTCGGTCTGTCGACCAAGATGCTCGGTGCCTTGGAGGAGGGCGACTGTATTCGGGACTTCGTCGGCCCGCTCGGCAAGCCCACGCACACGGAGGGCGTCAAGCGCGTCTGCGTTGTCGGCGGCGGCGTCGGCTGCGCCATTGCGCTGCCCTCGGCGCAAGCATTTAAGGAGGCCGGCTGCGAGGTCGACGTCATCGTCGGCTTCCGCAACAAGGACATCGTCATTCTAGAGGACGAATTCAAGGCTTGCAGCGACAACCTCTACCTCATGACCGACGACGGCTCCTACGGCGAGCACGGCTTCGTCACCGTCAAGCTGCAGGAGCTGCTGGAAAAGGGCACGCAGTATGACGAGGTTCTCGCCATCGGCCCGATTCCCATGATGAAATTCGTCTGCAAGACGACCGAGCCGTTCGGCGTCAAGACGATCGTCTCTTTGAACCCGATCATGGTCGACGGCACGGGAATGTGCGGCGGCTGCCGTGTGACGGTCGGCGGCGAGGTTAAGTTTGCCTGCGTCGACGGCCCCGACTTCGACGGCCATCAGGTCGACTTTGCCGAGCTGATGAACCGCAACGGTGTCTACCGTGACCAAGAGACCGAGGACGAGAAAAACCACATCTGCCGTATGGAAGCCATCGGCAGAAAGCTGATTCAGTAAGGGAGGAACCGAAAATGGCAAATATGCAAATGACCAAGACTCCCATGCCGGAGCAGGAAGCCAACGTCCGCAACAAGAACTTTCTGGAGGTCGCCCTCGGCTATACCGAGGAAATGGCCGTCAACGAGGCTAAGCGCTGCCTGCAGTGCAAGAAGCCGATGTGCGTCGGCGGCTGCCCCGTAAATATCCGCATCCCCGAATTCATTGCAAAGGTTGCCGAGGGTGATTTTTCGGCGGCCTATGAGATCATTACCTCGACGAACTGCCTGCCTGCTCTGTCCGGCCGTGTCTGC
>CAZKSR010000072.1:0-5895 GCA_964555465.1 uncultured Oscillospiraceae bacterium | reverse complement strand
AACGGCTACAAGTGACGTAAGCATCCCAGCCGATTTCGGTACACGTCGCGGCCTTTGCCTCGTGGTTCTGCTCATCGTGACCGAGGGCAGGAATTTCTCTGTACGTTGTGTAGTCGCAACGAGAGCAAGTCACATAGGCCTTCCAGCCCTTTTCCGTACAGGTCGCGGCCTTGGCCTCGTGGTTCTGCTCATCGTGGCCGAGGGCAGGAATTTCTTGGTATGTCGTGTAGTTGCAGTTCTTACAAGTGACATACGCGTCCCAACCGACCTCCGTACAAGTCGCGGCCTTTGCAGAATGGTTTACTTCATCATGGCCGTGCGCAGGGATTTCTTGATACGTCGTGTAGTCACAACGACTGCAAGTGACATAGGCATTCCAACCGACCTCTGTGCAGCTCGGTGCCTTGGCATTGTGGTTCTGCTCGTCATGGCCGAGGGCAGGAATTTCTTGATACGTCGTATAGTCACAACGGCTACAGGTGACGTAGGCGTCCCATCCCTTTTCCGTACAGGTCGCGGCCTTGGCCTCGTGAGGTTGCTCATCGTGGCCGAGGGCTGGAATCTCGTTGTACGTTGTGTATTCGCAACGCGAGCAAGTGACGTAAGCATCCCAGCCGATTTCGGTACAGGTCGCGGCCTTGGCCTCGTGGTTCTGCTCATCGTGGCCGAGGGCAGGAATTTCCTGATACGTCGTGTAATCGCACTGCGAGCAGGCTTCATAGGCTTCCCAGCCGACTTCCGTACAGGTGGCGGCCTGTGCAGTGTGATTGACAAGGTGGTGCAGCGTGGCATCGCAGAGGTCACACTTGCAGTTGCCGTCGTTATCAAAGCAATCGGTTTTTACGAACGTTTTCTTAGAGGCATCAAAGTGCCAGAGGGCACTCTCCTCGCCAATGGTGACCATATGCTTTCTGCCGCCGACATAGGCATAGAGGTTGGTATCGTCCGGATCAGCGGCGGTGTGGTTCGAGGGCGTCCACTTCACGCCGTCGATATAAATGTCCTTGCCGTCGGGGTTCGGTAGGGTGATGAGATAAAGCTCAACCTCATTATCATTCCACGGGATAAAGGGTGTCAGCGAATCGTAGCTTTCCCCGTAGCCGAAGGGGACCGCGTTGCTGTCCGTGCAGGAAATGCGCAGTGAGCCGCCGGTAATACATACGGTTTCCAGCTTCTGTCTGCTGTAAACGCCGCTGTATTTGGCTTCAAAGGTGAGGGTGGAATTGAAAGCGAACATCGACATAGCGTCATTTGTTGCAGTCGGCCCACAGCCGATGGCGTTGGTTCCGCCCTTTAATATCACGGTGCTGTTTTCAAAGCCAATGCTGCTGATTTCGCCGCCGGAGGTCGCGTTATACGCATAGCTCACGCCGATAGCGTTCGAATCGGCAGAAACCGCCTCAACATAGCAGGAGATGAAGCCCACCCCCGCAAAGTCCGGACATTGGTCGCCGGTGGAATAGCCGGTGCCGATCGCGGCTGCGTTTGAGCCGGCTGTGACATAGGCCACACAGTTGAGAAAATTGATGGAATTCGTGCCGCAGTTCTTGCCGCCGCCGACGCCTGCAGCCCCGGAGCCACCCGTTGCGGTAACTGTGCCGCCGTAGATTCCAATATTGTCTACGGCAAGATTATCGCAGCCATCTCCCATGTGCATACCGCTTCCGATGCCTGCACCGGAGTTGCCTTCGGCATGGATAATGCCGCCTTCGATGATGATGTTATCCACGCGTTGGTTTACGGAGCTGCCGATGCCCGCCGCGCGGAAGCCGCCCATAGCGGTCAGCTTACCGGTTCCGCAGATGGTCAGCGTTCCGATATAATCGGCGCCTGAGATATGCGCATCGCTGCCGTTCTTTTCGAGTCCTGCGCGCTCACGGCCGCTCTTGAGGGTGTTTTCCGTGCCCTCAGCAAGTCGGAGAGTGACGTCGCCCTCGCTGTCGTCGGCAATGCTGAACGCCGCAATACCCGTCGTGTAGGTCTGCTCGCCGGTGAAGCTGACATCGATATTCACGCCTGCAAGGGTAATATCTGCATTCACGTTTCTGCCTACGGCGATCACGTCCTTGGAAACCGCCACGCCGTCTTTATTGCGGATGGTGACGGGTTTATCCGTCAGGATGGTCAGAACGCCCGCATCGCTGTAGGTGTAATCCGTACCCTCGACAATGGTTTCGTCGGAGGTGATCGTAAGATCGCGAGCCTTGCGGAACGCGCCGTTGACAAATTCGAACTTGTATACCGTGCCGCCCACGGTGACAGTGCAATCTCTGCCGGGCGCCCATGCGTAGAGGTTGGTGTCATTGGGGTCAAGGAGGGTATGGTTCGTGCCGTTATACTTTACGCCGTCGATCGTAACCTCCTTTGCTTCGGGGTTGGAGATCACGAGGAGGTAGAGCTTATCGCCATTGTTGTTCATGGGACGCACACCCGAGCCGACCTCCGCCTTGACCGAGCCGCCATTGATGATCACAAAGCTACCAGATTTTGCCAGTGCCTTTGCGTTGCAGGTGATCGTGCCCTCGTTAATATACGCCACAAAGTCGCGGCCGGCAAAGCCATAATTCGACTCGGTGTTTCCCAAAATGAGTCCGCCCTTGCCCCTTATGGCAATATTTATCTGGCCAATACTGGAAATGATGCTTCCTTCCATCGTACCGACCAGGGTGTTGACTGTGTCCTCCTTCAAGACCAAGTCCCACTGTCTGTCGTGTCCCACTACTTTGAGTGCGTAAGAATCCGATATAATATTGACACCTGCGAGGGTCAACCGTATATTCCGGCTTTCCCCCTTCAGCGAGATGCGCTTCGCAGTTGACGTCACGCCTTCGTTATTGCGGACAGTTGCCACCTCCGAATAGATTTCGTAGGTATTTTCCGCATAAGCATAATCGGCATGGTCAGTCGTCGAGGATGCACCCTTATTCAGAACCGTGCCGTACTCGTCGGTGATCAGCAGCTCGTCGGGCTTCCACACGGTGTAAAGCTCCGTCCAGATATTGTTCACGCCATAATCCACGGCATAGTCGCCGCAGACCGCACCCTCGGAAATCAGAGCGCCGTTCTGCTCGTTCGACCAGCCGACAAATTCATAGCCGTTATAATAGGGCACGGTCGGCAGGATGCTGCTGATCGGCGTGGACCAGTCCACCGTTTGTGTTCCGCCCATGCTACTCGTCGTGCCCTCCACGGGATCGACAAAATAGCAGGCAGCCTTCAATTCCTTACCGTAGCCGCAAGTCGAGCAGATAACCCCTTCGAAGGTATGCGCCGCACGATCCTTGGTCACGGTGCAGCCCGTATAGATGCATTGCTGAAAATGGGCATCCTCATCGTATCTCAGGCGGAAGAAATCTTCAAATTTTCCGTCCGCATAGTGCAAATGCTGCGCGCTTCCGTTTCCTACCAGGAATTCGGTTGCACTTTCGGGGAAATAAGCATAGAGGTTGGTGTCATTCGTATCAGCCACGGCGTGATTCTTGCAAAAGGTCGTATAGGTCTTCGCAGAAGAGCCGTAATAGACCGTCTGTCCCTCCGGATTGGGCAAAACAAGCAGGGCGACCTTCTCGCCTTTGCTGTTTACGGGCGACACAGGCGTCGTGTGATAGCCGATGTTTGCGGCGTAGCCAATTGATCTTCTGTAGCTCGAATTCGTCTTGACCGAGCTGTTTTCAATGACAACGTTGGAAAGCGTACCGCTGCATCCTCCCCCGCCGTTCGAAACGCCGGGCTGATAATCCCATGAAGCGCCGATACCGGGCGAAACGCGAGACAGATTAGATTGTTCGCTGGTCAGCGCCGTAACTGCGCTGTCTTGGATGGTCAGGCCGCTCATGGAGGCATCTCCCGAAGAAGCACCAATGCCGGGAACGGCCTCATCCATTCCGCCGATTGCACGCACGACCGAGGTGTTAATGGTAATATTCTCTACGGCTACTATATTATCGCCGGAATTGGAACCGATGCCGGGAGCGCATCTGCCGCCGAGCGCCGTTACCGTAGAGCCTTTGATGGTAAGTCCCTGCAGCTTTTTAGATGTGCTGCCGATGCCGGGTCCATACTCCGACCCCTGTGCAATCACGACGGAATTGTTTTGAATCGTGATATTCTCAATATTATTATAATATGCACCGATACCCTCCTTGCCGAAGGCGACTACCGATGTGTTATCAAACGTCAAGCCACTGCTTCCGCCGGCGGATTTTCTTTTCCATCTGTCATCACCGATACCGGCGCCGTCTTCAAGCGAGCCGGCGATCACCGTTACGTCGGAGATCGTGATATTGGAGGAGCTGTCAGCGCCAATGCCCGAATCCATCGCACCAATGGCAAACAGCTCGCCCTTGCCGTCAATGGTAAGCTGCGTAAAGATCGACTGCTTGTAGATCGCAGCGCCTTTTTTCAGCTTTGAATTGCCAAAGAGATAGTTTGTGGTGTTCTCGGCAATGTGAATCTCTACGGACAAAAGGTCGGGATTGATCCTAAGTGCGTCGAATACAACGGCGGAATTGGCGTACACCTGTACGCCGGCAAGGGTGATCTCCTGCGCTTTTACGCCATCGCTCTCTCTGTCCAAGCCAATCCAGCCGGCAATCGGAACATCGGCATCCACGTTGGAGATCGTAACGTGTTCTAAGGTATATATACGCAGGGCGTTTGCATCATCGATCTTATAGTCGCGCCCCTTGGACAGCGGCGTATCGCAGGAGATCCAGAAATCCCCCGCCTGAACAAGATTCCTTCGGCCGCAGCGAGTGCAGTATGAAAGGCTTGTGTGGCCGAGCTTCGTCGTGCCGTTGGCTACATACTGAATCATGCCGCACTTGGAGCACGTTTGCACGTCGTAGCCTGCGGAGATACACGTCGCCGCCACGGTTGAGCTCTTTGACCAAGCATGAGTACAGCTCAACGTGTTTTGGTTGATTTTGATCCCGTTCAGCTGTGACAGAGCATCCGTGACCTCGCTTCTGCTCGATTTGGTAGAAAGATAAGTCAATCTCGCTCGTGCAAGGCTGATCAGATCGAGCGTCGCTTTGTCGTAACCAATCTCCTCTGTCGTGCTTCGAAGGACGGAGCCTCTTGTTGCTTCGACCTCGTCAGACTCCGTCGGGGTCGGTTCGCGAGAAGACTCGTCGGCAGCGAGGGCGTCTCCGCTATTGTCCTGTGTGGCGGCTTCATCCGCGCTCACGGTCTGCTGTTCATTGTCGACCTCGTCTGCGCTCGTCGGCTGCGCCTCGTGCGTGTGCTCACAATCGGCACTGTGGACGTGCTCCGCCTCCGTCTCGGCCGCAAAAGCCGACACAGGCAGCAGAGACAACACCATGCACAGAACCAAGAGCATACTGATGATTCGCTTTTTCATTTAGTCTGCCTCCTTAGATGTGTTTGTCGAATAATTCCGAAAAAATGCTAACTGAGTCAAATCAGAAAATGCGCCGGTAAAATACAGTTATGATGTACAATTCATATTTCTATCGCAATATCATCTCCATAGAATATACGCTTTCCTCAGGTTGATGGGAGGGGGAATATCGCTTCGGTTTCTTTTTGCGTGTCTTTGCGATCAACTCGTTTCTCATCATCGAACCGATTTGAAGCGATAAATGATCAAATACGTTTGTCTCTTATCAAGTATAGCACAAATATTCCGTAAGTACAATACCTTTCGGCAATATTTTTCGGATAATTGCCAAAAAAATCCCGAGGTTTGAAAATTCATCACGAGCTAAATGACGATCGAACCTCCAATCATTTGCTTCAAGCAATCTCAACGCCAAAAAGGGGAAAAGTGTGTTGAACCTAAGCGTGACGTAATTCAAAGTATCGAAGCAATTCAACGAAAGCGCATTTGACGTTCGCTCCTGCAAGCTGTGAAAGAAATACTCTAGGAAAAGG
>CAZKSR010000071.1:0-6122 GCA_964555465.1 uncultured Oscillospiraceae bacterium | reverse complement strand
GAAGCCTCCCGATTGGGTTTTTTCGATATTGGATGGGCTTTGGGATCAGCCGTAAAGGGGGCCGTAGGTTTTGCAGGCCGTGTAATCCGCGCTTTGGCTGTCCTGCGTGCCGAAGGCAGACCATGCGTGGGGACGGAAGATCTGCTCGCTTGCGACATTGTGCATATTGACCGGGATGCGGAGCATGGCGGCGAGGGTAATGAGGTCGGCACCGACGTGCCCATAGACCGTAACGCCGTGGTTGGCGCCCCAGTTCGCCATGACGGAATACACATCGCGGAACGCGCCCTCGCCGGTCAGTCTCGGGGCGAACCAAGTCGTCGGCCACGAGGGGTCGGTTCGGCGGTCGATGGTCTGGTGCACCGCATCCGGAAGGTCGGCGGTATAGCCCTCGGCAATCTGCATGACAGGGCCGATGCCGTCGACGACATTGACGCGCAGCATGGTCACGGGCATCTCCGCTCTGCAGCGGAAGTGACTGGAGAAGCCGCCGCCGCGGAAATACTCATAGTTGGCGCGGCACCAGTCGGTCGCCTCAAGGCAGGCGCGGACATCCGCCTCGGTCATCTGCCAGAAGGGCTTCATGCAGCCCTCGCCCTTGTCGTTTTTCGCCGCACCGCTTCCGTCCAGCGCAGTGGCACCGGAGTTGATGAGGTGGATAAAGCCGTTTGCGGCCTTGCCCTCGGGACGGATGCCCGTCACACGCTCGCAGGCATCGGGGCTCCAATAGGTGCGCACGTCATGGAAGCAGGGAGCGGAGCCGGAAACCAGTGTTCCGAGCATCATCGCCACGCCGTTGAGCGTGTCGTTTTCGGTCGCAAAGGGAGTCGGCGCCTTTGTGCCGTTCCAGTCGAAGGTAGAGGCCATGATTGCCTCGGTGAAGTCGGCATTGGGCAGCCAGTCCGTCCAGTTGCGCTGCCCCTGGAAGCCGCCGGCGATGGCGTTCTTGCCCAGAGCCTCCTCGTGCCAGCCCAGCTCGTCGAGCTTCTTGTTGCCGTAGAGGATGTCTCTGACCACGATGGTGAATTTTGTGATGAATTCCCAATCCCGCTCGGGCGGAACGACCTTGGATTTGCGGATGATCTCCGGCAGAGCCTTGCCCTCGTTCAGGTCGAAGCCCTCCTTGCAGTTGGCCTTGATCCACGCATAGGCTTTTTCATACTCGTCCCTGTCGTAGATTTCCAGCGTGATGCGGCGGAGGATTTCCGTCATGTCGACCCACTCTGCACGGATGCCGAAATACTTGCGGAAAAGATTATCGTTGCAGTAGCTTCCGGCGATGCCCATGGCAACGCCGCCGAGGTTTACATAAGACTTGTTTTTCATCCAGCCGACGGCGACGCTTGCCCTTGCGAAGCGGAGAATTTTTTCGGCAACATCGTCGGGGACGGTCTTGTCGCCCATATCCTGGACATCCTTGCCGTAGATGGAGAAGGCCGGCAGCCCCTTCTGGGCATAGGCGGCCATCACTGCGGCAAGGTAGACCGCACCGGGACGCTCCGTGCCGTTGAAGCCCCAGACGGCCTTGATGGTGTTCGGATCCATGTCGAAGGTTTCCGAGCCGTAGCACCAGCAGGGGGTAACGGTCAGCGTGGCAACGACATTTTCCGTAGCGAAGCGGTCGGCACACCTTGCGGCCTCCGCACCGCCGCCGATGGTCGTCTCGGAGATGACGCACTGCACCGCAGTGCCGTCGGGATATTTGACATTTTCGCTGATGAGGCTTGCGGCGGCTTGCGCCATGCCCATGGTCTGCTCCTCAAGGCCCTCGCGGACGCCGCCCCAGCGTCCGTCAATGACGGGTCGGATGCCGATTTTCGGATAAAGCATAATCATTTCTCCTTTATTATAATAGTATCGCGGCGGATGGGAGGATCATGCCACGACGCCCTTTTTCAGCAGGACGTTGGCATAGATGGCCTTTTCGCCCGTGGCAACGATGAGATAGGCGTGCTTGGCTCGCTCATAGAAGGCAAAGCGCTCCGTCCATTCGATCGCATGGTGCTCGGGCTCGTGGTCTGCGAGGATTTTTTCGTAGGTCTGCCAGATTTCGGGCGTGCCGCAGGTGTCGCCGGGGACGACCTGCATCAACGCCACGGGCTTTTCGGTGTAGCGGTCAAGGGGGATCAGCGACAAGATCGCGTCGAGCAGCTCGGGTACGCCGTGGCCGTCGGCACGGATCACGATGGCATCCTTCCCGACGCTGTGGCAGGGGAAATTGCCGTCGGCAAGGACAAGCTCGTCGCCGTGCCCCATTTGCGCCAGCGCCATCAGAAGCTCGGGGGAGATGAGGGGGGAGATTCCTTTCAGCATAATAATGCACCTCTCGATTCAGTTTCGGATCGGTTCGCCCGATGACGGGGCAGGGCAGGAGGCCTCGGAAGCAGACCGCCGCTGCGCCGACACCGTTCGATCAGCTTTAGTATAACAAATTCGTCATAAAATTGCAATAGGTACCATTTTGGGAACCAATTCGGCGCCAATTTTGACAGAGCGATACCGCGCTTGAAACGGCGCATAGGCCGTGCCGGAGCGGATGGTGCATCGGGGCGATGCTACCTGCTTTCCGCCTCAAAGGAGATATCGGTGTAATAGACCTCGCCGTTGCGGAAAAGGTAGATTCGGACGGTGTCGCCGTTTTCGTAGTGACCCATGGCCTCCAGATAGTCTCCGGAGGAGGTGATTGCATAGCGGCCGATGCGCAGCAGGACGTCTCCGATGCGCAGACCGGCACGGTAAGCTATGCCGCTGCTGTCAATCTCCGCCACGAACACACCCTCGGGCAGACCCCAGTACAGGCGCATTTCCTCCGGAACGTCGGAGACGGTCAGATTCAGCGACACCTGCGACAACGGGCGCATATCCGCCAGGATTTCTTCGGTGCGGTGCATGATCTCCTCATCGACCGAGGCGGTGGCAAGACCCTCGGCGTTGATCTTCAGCACGGCCATTGTGCCGCCGCTGTCCACGCCGACGTAGGTTGCCTCGAAGCTCGTGCCGTCATATAACGTGACGGTCAGGTTGCCGCCGACGGTCGCCATGGCCGTATCGGTCAGGATATAGCCGTCCGACGTCAGCACGACGCCCACGGCGCAATAGACGCTGCGGTCGGTCTGCGCCGTGACCACCGCCGAGCCGGGCGCGCAGACCTTGTAGATCCCCAAAAGAGACAGATCATCCGTCACCGTCACGGCATGAGTGTTGTCCTCGTCGCTCGGCGGAAGCTCGCCCATGTTCTGAAACAGCAGTGCTTCCCGTTCCTGTGACGACGTCGATTTTCCCGACCGATCAACGCCGAGCGAGAGAAAGGCGACCAGAAGATTTCCTGCCAGAAGGACGCACAGCAGCACCAACAGACCAATATGCAGTTTTCGACCCTGCGGCTTCACGCCGGTGCCGTAATACCCGTCGGGCTCTACGGGATTTTCGGGCGGCAATTCCCGATATTCCGGCTCCATCGGTGTCAAATCGTCCATGGAGTGCTCCTTTCTTACTTGCTGAGTGACAGGGTGAAGGTGAATTCCGTCCTGCCGTCACGACTGGTGACATAGATATCCTCGCCGTGCGCCATGATGATGGTTTTCACGATATAAAGTCCCAGACCCGCCCCGTCACGGTCGACCGAGCGGCTCTTGTCTGTTTTATGGAAGCGGTCGAAGATCAGCGGAAGCTCCTCCGAGGAGATCGTCTCGCCGGTATTGGAGACGCCGACGATGGCCGAGCTGCCCTGCCGCCGTACGAAAATGCCGAGCGTGCCGCCTTCGTTGACGAATTTGACCGCGTTGTCCAGCAGATTATAGAGCACCTGCGTGATGGAGTCCTTCTCGGCAAGAACGCTCAGCCCCTCTTCGGGCATATCGACCTCAACCTCCAGCTTCTTGCGCAAAATGCTCTGCTCAAAATTCAAAAGTGCCTGACCTGCGGCCTCGCAGATATCAAAGGGCCGCTTCTGCTCGGCCGGAATCCCCTGATCGCGCAGTCGGGAGGCACTGAGCATCGTCCGCACCAGCCGTGACAGGCGGCGCGCCTCCGAGGACACCAGCGTCATATATTCCCGATGCTTCTCCGTCGGGATCGTCCCGTCGAGCATCCCGTCGAGATAGCCGGCAATGGTCGTCATCGGCGTCTTCAACTCGTGGGAGATGTTTGCGACGAACTCCTGACGCGCCGTCTCGGAATTTTGCAGGGCGATGGCCATGTTATTGAAGGCCGTGGCAAGCTCCTCGATCTCCTCGGCACGGTTGCCCGTCGGAACACGGACGTTCAGGTTGCCGTGGGCGATCTGCCGCGCCGCCGCCGCCATGGTCTGAATGGGCTTCGTCTCCCGTCGGGTGAGCAGCGGCGTTGCGAACAGGGCAATGGCCAAAACCAGCAGGGCGATCATGAAGAACATCCGCAGCGTTCGGACGGTCATTGCAGTCGGTGCGGATTTCTCCGTCGAGGTCAGAACGAAGCAGACGACCTCGCCCGAATCGTCATAGACCGCCTCAGCCACCGCCAGACGGGAGTCGCCGTAGAGCTTCGAGGCGGCGCGGTCGATTCGCGTCGTCCCCGAGAGGATCGAGTGAAGAGTCTCCGTGGGCAGCTTTTTGCCGACGTGCGGACAGCTTTGCAGCTCACGGGCGCACATCTGCACCTCGCCGTCGGCATCGCAGATCAGAATGTCCGTCTCGGACGACAGCGCCGCAACGGAAAGATTCGTTCGGAAATTCCAGTCATCCCGATAATCCTCGGCATAGGCGTGGGCGAGGTTGGTGATCGTGTCCGCCGTGCTGCGCAAATTGTCGACCTGCTCGCTTCCGGCATAGCTGTCGAAGAGCACCCAAAACGAGATGCCGATGAGCAAAATGACCGCCAAAAGGATGCTCAGGACAAGTGCCGATTGGCGGCGGAACGCTGTCCTCATTCGCGAACCTCGAATTTATAGCCCACCGTCCAGACGGTTTTCAGCTCCCATCGGTCGGAGACGCCCTCGAGCTTTTCTCTCAAGCGCTTGATATGGACGTCGACCGTCCGTGTGCCGCCGAAATAATCAAAGCCCCAGACCTCATCGAGAAGCTGGTTTCTGGTAAATACACGGTTCGGAGACGACGCCAGATGGTACAGCAGCTCCATCTCCTTCGGCGGCGTGGCGACCTTCTTGCCGTCAACCGTCAGCTCGAAGGCATCCATGTCGATGGTGAGCTTGTCGAAGCTGAGCTTGTGCTGCTCTTTCTCCGGCTCGTTTCCGCTGCGGCGCAGAACCGCCTCGATGCGAGCCAGAACCTCCTTCATCTCAAAGGGCTTGGTAATGTAGTCGTCGGCGCCCTGCTTCAGGCCGTTGACCTTGTCGTCCGTCTCGCTTTTGGCCGTGAGCATGATGATGGGCGTGTCGGCATCCTGACGGATGCTGCGGCAGACGCCCCACCCGTTCATCCCGGGCAGCATCACGTCCAGCAACACCAGATCGGGCTTCCAGCGGCGGAATTTTTCCAGACCCTTCACGCCGTCGCCGGCAGTGTCGACCTCGTAGCCCTCTTTTTCCAAATAAAGCCGCAGGAGATCCGCAATATAGGGGTCATCCTCTATGATCAAAACTTTTCTCGCCATAATGATCGCTCCCTTCCGATTCTCTCACCATTATAACCGATTTTTCCCGTTTTGGGTGAATATTTTGTAAAATCATGCCGAAGTGCACGCAGATACGAAAAACCGATCGAAAGATTCCTTTCGATCGGTCTTTCGATCGGTTAAGATTCCTTTCAATCGGTTTTCCGCGCCGTACCAAGGTCCGTACTCGAAACGGCCGCACTCGTAGGGCGCGACGACCCGTCGCGCCGCAATATGCGCCGCACCCATACGATGCACCGCACCCAAAGGCTCCACCCCTTTTGGGGGGAGCTGTCGGCGCAGCCGACTGAGGGAGGCGAACGCAGTGCAATCACGCTGCAAGGATAAAGATATGTCGTTGCGCGCCCGTCCGCGCACCGCACCCCATCGGCTCCCCTGTGTAAGGGGAGCTGTCAAAAATCCCCGATTTTTGACTGAGGGGTTGCCGCGCTCCGCCGCAATCCGCCGTACCCCGTAGGGCGCGCCGACCCGGCGGGCCGCTTTATTTGACCTCTCTGCCCTTGTGGGCTTCT
>CAZKSR010000070.1:0-6228 GCA_964555465.1 uncultured Oscillospiraceae bacterium | reverse complement strand
TGACGCAAAACAGCCCCGACATTCAGATGTCAGGGCTGTCTGCCTCGCAGAGCGCACATACGGGGTTTACCCCGTATAGAAGTGCGCCCTTTGTTCCAAAGGGATTCTTGCGACTTAGGTTTTTACTTTTCCAAAAGATTGATTAACTGCTGATATACCCACTCAGGTTCCACACCTTTGGAGCTGATACGAACAATGACATCGTCATATTTTACACTGAAGGTCATTCGATAACCGTTGCTGTCTCCGATGTCACTGCTTTTGTAGGCTCTGGCATGTGTTTCGTAACGGCGCTGGGTGTCTTGAAGCCAACAGCGGCGGCAATTTCTTTGAGGGGAGTACCTTCCATCCGCATCCGCAGGATTTGTTTGTCCTGCTCCGTCAGCTTGCTCTCAAATTGCTCAATGCCGATTTTCTGCAATACTTTAGTTTCAAATTCAGCAGCCGGATTGGGAATGTCAAACAGAATTTCGCCGTCGATCATCACTCCGGTTTCTGCAATTTCTTCGATGGACAAATGGCGGTGGTTGCGGTCGTGATACCATGAACGGTTGAAATCCCGTTTGTGAACGCTGGAACCGCTGTAATCATCTGGATTGCGGTTGTTCCAGAACTCGTCGATCATGGGCTGCCAGTTTTCTTCAGCAACGATCATATCCGTCAGAGGTTTCATATACCCCTCTATAACAGAGGGCATAAGAATGCTCGATTTTTTCCAATCGATCAAAATCTTTTTGAATTTTTTTGATTTTTACGATTGTCATCGGAATCGAAGAGAAAGAAACGATTTCACCTTTATTATATAAGAAAAAATGTGAATTAGTCTATTATTTTTACAGAGGGCAGAAAAATAACGGGTACTCGGTTTTCACCGAATACCCGTTATCTCGTTTACCAACCCTGCCTGACAGATGCTCATTTTGTAATTTCGGTCTGAAACTGTTTTATGAGCACCTACCTAAAGGTCGGTGCGTTCGTTTTATGGATTACTGACGCTTGAAGGTAACGGTAACGCCGTCCACGGTGTGCGTAAGATCGTCGCCGTCGATGACATACTCGTCCGATTCGTCGCCCAGCGTCACGGTGATCGAATCGCCGTTGAGCTCATAGGTACCGGTATATGTGGTGTTCAGCTTCTCTTCGGCCTCTTCCGCCGTGATTTCCATGGATTCTAACATGGCCTCTTTTGCAACATCCGCAGAGCCATACAGCTCGGCAAGATAATCCCAAACTTCATCCGTCGACATACCGTACTGTTCTGCGATGGTTTCGCAGGAGAAATCGAGGAGGGCGTCGATGAAAGCATCGACATCGATATATGTCGTCGCTTCGCAGGTCATATCTTCCTTGAGCTTCAGCGTGTAGGTCACCTCAAGATCGATCAGGGAAACGGTTTCGGCAACTTCTTCGCCGGCAATCGCCTTCAAAGCCTCGCTGCTGCTGTCGAGCACGCAGGTATAGGTGCCGACGACGCTCTTTTTGCCGTCTTTTTCGTCCTTTTCGTCCTTGCCGCAGGCAACAAAGCACGTCAGGATCAGGGCTAAGGTCAAAAACAGTGCAATGATTTTCTTCATTTTTACGGGTTCTCCTTCTCTTTTCGGAAATTCAGGCGATCGAAGACCCGTCGCCTGTCAGGGCAATTATACACGATGTTTCGCGCAATGTCAATACTCGATATCGGGAACCCTGCTTCCGTCACGCGGTGCGTGCGTCCCTCCCTCAGTCGGCTGCGCCGACAGCTCCCCCCGAGGGGGTGGAGCCTTCGCCGGGCGTGGCTTTCCCTCTCCGTAGGGAACGGTTCTCTCTCCGTAGGGCACGCCGAGTCGGCGTGCCGCCAACGGAGTGCGGAGGATTGCGGCGCGCCGGGGTCTGCGCGCCCTACGAGGTGTGGTGTGTATGGCGGCGTGACCTTCTCTTTATCCTTGTGCCGTAATTGCGGCGCGTTCGCCCCCCTCAGTCGCTTCGCGACAGCTCCCCCCCCTGAGGGGGTGGAGCCTTTGGGTGCGGTGCATCGTATGGGTGCGGCGTATATTGCGGTGCGCCGGGTCGGCGCGCCCTACGGGGTGCGGTAGATTTTGAATTACAAATGTCTCTCCCTCCGGGAGAGCCGAGGGTGCGGCGTTCCCTATGGGTGCGTTGCGCACGGCGGGTTGCGCGCAAGGATGCCGACGGATTATTTGCCGATGATTTTTTTCAGGCGGAAGATCAGGCGCACGGTGCGGTAGCGTTTCTTCAGGAGCAGACGATAAATGAGCAGTCGATTTCTGCCGAGGTTCGGAAGATATTGACAATTGCGGAAATCCGGAAACTCCTTTTCCGTATATTCCCGAAACTGCGCAATGAGCGGATGTCTGCGATCGATCAGTGCAACGCGCACCGAGGCGGTGACGAAAACGTGCTCAACGGTCAGGTACATCAGCTCCTGCCGATATTTTTCGAACAGGCCCTCCTCGCGGAACCACGACAGAATGTCGTCAAACGCCCAGATAATTTCGATATTCCGCTTGGCGTTCTTGTTGTTCAGCGCACTGCCGTCGCGCTGGATATAGTGGTAGTACGGCTTTTCCAAGCGGACGACGGTCTTTGCGAGGGTGTTGATCTTCTTGACGACGCGGATGTCCTGATACCAGACCTTGGTGGCAAATTCGATGTTCTCGAAAAGGGCTCTGCGGTAGGCACGGCTCCACGGCGCCGCGATGCCGAAAAACAGCTCTCGGTGCGTCTCCAGTGAGCAGATCTCGCCGCAGGGGATGGTGTCGTGCAGCTCGCCGTTCTTCCTGCCGTTGCGCTCGACATGGGCGCCGAAGAGGACGAGATCAGCGTGCGATTTTTCGATTTCCGCCTTTACATCGGCCAAAAGCGTGGGGTCAACGTAGTCATCGCCGTCGATGAACAGCAGATATTCGCCCCGCGCCAGACGGATCCCGTGATTTCTCGCCGCACCGGAGCCGCCGTTTTCCTGATGGATGGCAAAAATGAGGTCGGGATAACGGGCGGCGTAGTCGTCGATGATCTCGCCGCAACGGTCGGGCGAGGCGTCATCGATCAAAAGCAGCTCGAAATCCCGGCAGGTCTGCGCCAGAACGGACTCGATGCACTTGGGCAAATATTCCTCAACCTGATAGATCGGGACGATCAGACTGAAAGTGGGCATGGCTCACCCTCCTTTTCCTTTGTGTCCTACATTATACTATAATTCGGCGGAAATTGCAAGGTCAACGCAGGATCGGCTGGAGCTGCTGCTTCATCATGGCAAAGGCGACCGTCTCCGGCAGGAGGGCGAAGTCCGCAACGAGGCTGTAGGGCTTGCCGCTCGGACTGTCCTGACGGAAGGGGACGAAATAGAAGTGTTTTCGTCCGAGAAGCTTGCCGATGTTTTCCGCACTCGCCGCAAGGCCGTCGTTCGTCGACACTGCCAGAACGATCGGCCGGCCGTTGCGCAGATGCGCCTTTGCCGCGAAGGTCACTGGCGTGTCGGCAACGCCGTGGGCGAGCTTGCCGAGAGTGTTTCCGGTGCACGGAGCGACGACGAGCAGATCAAGAAGCTTCTTCGGGCCCAGCGGCTCCACTGCGTCCAACGTACAAAGCGCCGCCGCTCCGCACGCCGCCTCGATACGCTGCCGAAACTCCGCCGCAGCGCCGAATCGGGTATCGAGTTCTGCGACGGCATCCGACAGGATCGGCGTGATCTCGTAAGTCTCGGCCAGCGTCTGCAATTGGCCGATGGCGGCGTTCATAGTACAAAACGAGCCGCAAAAGGCAAATCCGATTCTCGGTTTCATCCAATATCCTCTCCTTTCATTGCCCGATGGATCGCCTCTGCGTAAAGAATTCCGGCGGTTTTCGGGGAAAAGCGTGCCGGAAGCGCAGGGGCAAGATGATAGTGCAGGCTCCGCCGCGCTTCCTCCGGCACCGACGGAGTGGACGCCAGATCGAGGAAAACACAGTCTCTTTTCAACGCGGCGGCCTGCTCGGCAGTGAAGACCTCCGCCGGGACGGTATTGAAAATCAGGTCGTATTCCGCAAGTCCCCATGCCCAGACCGCCGTTTCCTCCGTGCGACAGCCGAGTGTCTTTGCCGCAAGATAATCGCACTCACGACGTGCCGAGACGGTCACGTCGCTGCCGAGTGCCTTCAATCGCTCGGCAATCGCTCTTCCGCACCGCCCGAAGCCGACGACGAGGCAGTTTGCGCCATACAGTGTGACGGGCGAAAAATCCACGGCGAGACAGATTGCTCCCTCCGCCGTCGGGATCGCATTTTGCGTGGTCATCGGCTCTGTGCCGAACAGGTCGCGCACGCTTGCGCCGCGACGGGTAAATTCCTTCTCCCATGCACCAAAGCCTCCGCCGAAAACGACGCTTCCCTCCCGAACATGGGAAAGCACCTGTGAAATTTCGACCTTTTTCCCTCCACGCAGGCAGTCCGCCGCAAAGGACGGGAACGGTAGGACAACGCAGTCAAGCGTCTGCGGCAGGGCAATGTCCGTCGTCTCCGGCACACCGTATGTCCAAACACAGTGGCCGAGTGTGCGCAGATGCGCGGCCGCGTGGCGGCTTCTGGCGTCGCCGCCGAGTACCCATAGTGACATATCGATCTCTCCTTTCCCCCCATCGTATGCAAAATTTTTCCGAAGCGTGAAAAAGCGGTTGTCAATCCGTGTCGAATCCGTTATAATATTCGTGGGACGCTTTGCAGCCTCGATCGGCGGATTTTTTCCAAGCCTCCCGTAATAACCAATCAATCGGTTCCCCGTGAAGAAGGAGTTCTGTATGGAAAAGGGTTTTATTCAGGATATGCTCGATGTAAAGGTTCTGATTTTGTACATTATGTCGCGAGTGCTCTACCCTGTCGACCTGCAAAAAATTTATGAGCTGGCCTATCAGGATGACAAGCTGAGCTATTTTGACCTGGCGCAGGCGGTGCCGCAAATGGTCGAATCAGGACATCTGGAGGAGGTCGAGGCCGACCGCTTCGCCATCACGGAAAAGGGTCGCGAGGCCTGCGCCGTTACGGAGGACGGCATTGCCTTCCCCGTCATGCAGCGTGCGCAGATGGCTGTCGAGCGCTTCAACCGCGCGGTGCGGCGCAGCAGCTTCGTCAAAACCGATATTCAGCGCAGAGACAGCGGCGATTATTCCGTCTTTCTGACCCTGAATGACGAGGTCAGCGACCTCTTGCGCATGGAGCTGATGGCCCCGTCGCAGAAGCAGGCCCACCGCCTGGCTAAGGCGTTCTCCTCGCAGGCCGAGCAGATCTACCGAAATATCATGGATCGACTTTTGATGGACGAGCAAGAAGATACTTGATATTTTGCGAAAATGTGCTATAATGTAATTGGGGAAAGTATCATGCTCCCCAATTCACGAAAGGAGCGCAAGTTATGAAATTCCAATTTACCGAGAAGAAAGTCAGCCTGCCATCCAATGTCCACGCTTATGCCGAAAAAAAGGTCATGAAGCTGGAACGCTTTTTCCGTGACGACGCAGAAGCACTGGTGACGTTTTCCGTCGAGAAGGACCGCAACAAGGTCGAGATCACCATCCACGCAGCCAACACCTACTTCCGTGCGAACGAAGCCACCAGCGATATGTTCGCCTCCGTCGACGCCGCCGTAGCGACCATGGAACGCCAGATCCGAAAGAATAAGACCCGTCTGGCTCGCCGCCTGCGTCAGGATGCTTTCGTCCGCAGTGCGGAGGTCACGTCCTTCGTGCCGGAGCAGGAAGAGGAAAGCCCCTTCGAGATCGTGCGTGTCAAGGAGTTCCCGATGAAGCCGATGACCCGTGAAGAGGCCATCTTGCAGATGAATCTTCTGGAGCACACCTTCTTCGCCTTCAAGGACGAGGAAAACGACGGCGCATTCGCTGTGGTCTATAAAAGAAACGACGGCGGCTACGGCCTGATCGAAAACGTAGAATAACCGACCTCGAAATCGGTCGGAGCATTGCCGACCGGAGGGTTGCGCCACCGACCCGACCGGGAAAACCGAGCCACCGACCCGACCGGGACAGCCCGAGCTGTCGGCCTGTCCGAAAAGTCCGAGCTGTCGGTCTGACCGAGGCGGTTGCATCGAAAATAAATCATCATGCGGAGAACTCCCATCGGAGTTCTCCGCTTTTGCAATTCGGTGTTGTGCTGTCATCCTTTTCCGTCGTAATGATTCTGAGCGCAGCACCGATTGCCGCTCCCCATATCGGAAAATTCCCCACAAAGTCAGGCGTGTTT
>CAZKSR010000069.1:0-6370 GCA_964555465.1 uncultured Oscillospiraceae bacterium | reverse complement strand
TGCTATCCGGACGGCGGTCACCGGAGCACAAAACGCCGGGAGAATGGACAGCTATGCGGCGGCTGAAAAATGGGAAAAAGTCTTTTCAATATTTTTGTAATTCCCAATTGCTCACATATTTCGTTGAACACATAATATACGCCGTAGCTGTGGATTCCCCCTTGTATCGGCGGTGCTTTCTTGAGATAAACTTCATAATAATTGCGGTTCGGAATCAACAGACCCGTTTCTTCATCCATTTTTCCGATCGAAACACGGTCATTTGTGGGTTTTCCCTGTTCATTTCTGTAACAGGCAACCGTGTAATAAACATATTTCTTTCCCGATACGGTTTTGTACGCGATTTTATGCTTCGGGATCGGAACTTTTACGGACGCATCAAGATGCATTTGTATCACCTAACCTCATTTTAGTATATGCCATTTATACCATACGTAGCTAAAAAAGTAAAGGCTTTCTTGCCATTTTTCTTCGATTTTTTTGCAATTTCCGCTATTTCCGCTATTTCCGCTATTTCCGATGCCGTAGGGATAAATCCGCGCGGAGGTTAGGTTATAATGATTTGGAGGGGCAATGCCTCCCTCTTTTTCGTTGCCAATCGCGTTGCCAATTTTGTACCTTTTTCTGTCCCGAAATCGTAATTTTGTTCACGATAATGAAATAAAAGAAAATGAAAAAAGTTCAAAAAACGCATCTAATTCCAATAAAAAACGCAGAAAAAACGCCCCCAGAAATGCTTTCTGAGGGCGTTTCGATGTGGTGACCCGTACGGGACTCGAACCCATGTTACCGCCGTGAAAGGGCGGTGTCTTAACCACTTGACCAACGGGCCTGGTAGCGGCAATCTGACTCGAACAGATGACACTCCGGGTATGAACCGAATGCTCTACCAACTGAGCTATGCCGCCATTTTCTTGCCGCTGTAAAAACAGCAAGCTGATTATATCCAATGAACGGCGATTTGTCAAGCATTTTTTTCGAAAAAACGAAAAATTTATACCGATTCGGTCGGATCACCGACATCCTCCCCGACGGCCTCTTTCGTCGGAGCATCGGGGGCGAGGAGAAGCTGGACGGCGTTGAAGGCATTGATGAGCAGGAGGGAGGCGATGATGAGCAGCTCGGACAGGTCACCTGCGCAGACGGCGTCTGCCAGAGCAATGCAGCAAAAATGCACCGAGCAGACCTGCCAGAAGAGGGTCATGCGCCGCTTGCCGCAATTCAGACAGAAGCCGGCGAAGTGAAAGGCGGCGAGCATTGTGCAGATGGCGGCAAGAAGAGCGTAGCAATAATCGTGGATCGATGGGTCGGTGTTCCATGCCTGAAAGCGGACGATGAGGCGAACGACCAGATAGAGGCTTGCGCACATATAAAGCAAAGCGGAGGGGGGGTCGCCGCAGAGACAGCGGCAGGCATAGACCACGATGCAGACGGCGGCGGCGATACCGAGCGGCGGCAGGAGCTTCGTCAGAAATTCGGATAGCGCAGGGGAAGTGGCGGCATACTGTCCGGTCGAGTCGCTTCCGCCGATCCACAGCAGGACATTACCGAGAAGCAGGACGGCAGAGGCGGCGATCAGAGCGATCATCAGGGGACGACTGCAAAAGAGACTCGCGTGGGAGGTGTGGCGTTCGAGCTTCCAAAAGAGGATCACAACGCCCACGGCAAAGCAGACCGAGACGAGCGGCAGCACCCGATGGAGGAAAGCACCCTCCGCAAGAGAGCCGTCGGCCAGCAGCTCGGTCGAACGCTGCAGATAGCGCAGGACGCAGCAGGCGAGAGGGAAAAAGAAAAATGCGGGCAAGCACCGCTTTAGGGTGGAATTCATGAAAAGACCTCCGTTTTGTTCCGTCGTTACCATAATTATAGCATACGGAGCGGAAAATTTACAGTGGAAAGAGAAAAAATTTTCTTCGAACCGTAAAAATGGGCAAAAAAGTTCAAAAAAGTGCTTGCAATTCGGAGAGTATGGTGCTATAATGAAAGCAATCTATAGTAAACGATACTAAAGAGAGGGGTTGCCCCTCTCTTTCTTCTTGAAATCGAGGAGGAATTATGAAGATCAGCGAACAGGTTTGGCAGTTTTCTCAGCCTTTGGTCGAGGCCTGCGGATGCAGCTTGTGGGACGTGGAATACGTCCGTGAGGGCGGTGAATGGTATCTGCGGCTGTATATCGACAAGGAGGGCGGCGTAGACATCAACGACTGCGAGGCCGTCTCCCGTGCGGTCGATCCGGTGCTCGACGAAAAGGATCCCATTCCGGAGAGCTACCGCTTCGAGGTCTGCTCCGCCGGACTGGAGCGTGTGCTCAAGCGCCCGGGCGATTTTGAACGCTTTATGGGCGAGCCGATCCTCATCAAGCTCTATCGGCCGAAGAACGGGTCGAAGGAATTTGCCGGGGTTCTGAAGGGCTATGACGGCGGAAATGTCACGGTGCTTGTCGGCGCCTCGGAGATCACATTTGAAAAAGCGGAGATCGCACTGGTTCGTCTCCGTGTCGAATTTTAAGACATAGAAGGAGAAACAATATGAACGCTGAAATTTTTGCGGCATTGCGCCAATTGGAAAAAGAGCGTGGCATCCCCGTGGACTACATGGTCGAGCGTATCACGCAGGCGTTGGTTGCCGCCTATAAGAAGGACAAGGACGGCTACAGTGACAATGTCTATGTCGAGCTGACGGAAGAAAAAATGTTCATGTACGCCCAGAAGGAGGTCGTTGACGAGGTCATCTCCTCGGCAACGGAAATCACGCTGGACGCCGCAAAGAAGATCGACAAAAAGGCCGAGCTCGGTGATCTGGTCAATGTCGAAATCAAGACCCGTAATTTCGGCCGTATCGCCGCCCAGACAGCAAAGCAGGTCATCATTCAGGGCATCCGTGAGGCCGAGCGCGGCATGGTATTCGAGAGCTTCTCTTCGAAGGAGCACGAGATCCTCACCGGTACGGTGCTCCGCATCGACAACTCCGGCGATATGACCATCCGCATCGGGCAGGGCACGGACAAGACCGATGCCCTTCTGTCGGTCGGTGAGCAGGTCAAAACCGAGAAATTCACCGAGGGCGATCTCATCCGTGTTTATGTCGTCGAGGTTCGCCGCAGCAATCGCGGGCCGCAGGTCATGGTTTCCAGAACCCACCCGGCGCTGGTCAAGCGTCTGTTTGAGCTGGAGGTTCCCGAAATCGGGAGCGGCGAGGTTGAGATCCGCGCCATCGCCCGTGAGCCGGGCTCCCGTTCGAAGCTCGCCGTCTATGCAACGGAGGAGAACATCGATCCCGTCGGCGCCTGCGTCGGCGCCCGCGGAGCGCGTGTCGGCGCGGTCGTGGACGAATTGCAGGGCGAAAAGATGGATATCGTCGTTTGGTCGGAGGATATTTGCACCTTCGTCGCCTCTGCGCTGGCTCCCGCTGATGTTATCTCGGTCACACAGCTCGGCGGAATGAAGTCCTGCCGTGTGGTCGTCCCCGACGATCAGCTCTCGCTTGCCATCGGCAAGGAGGGGCAGAATGCCCGACTTGCCGCCCGACTGACCGGCTGCAAGATCGATATCAAGCCGGCCTCCCGTGCCGAAGAGCTCGAGGCACAGGCGGAGGAAGAATAAGCTTTACGCCAACGGAAGGAGGAATCGCCGTGCAGAAGAAAATTCCGATGCGTCAATGCCTCGGCTGCCGTGAAATGAAGCCGAAACGGGAGCTGGTTCGAGTTGTGCGCACGCCCGAGGGGGAAATTCACATTGACCGCAAGGGGAAAATGTCCGGCCGCGGAGCGTACCTGTGCCACAGCGCGCAGTGCTTCCTGCGTGCCGTCAAAACAAAGGCGATTTCCCGAGCTTTGGAAACGGAAATACCGCAGGAGATCTACGATCGACTGGCGGAGGAAATGGAGGCGCAGAGCTGATTGGAACGAGATAAGAGTTTAGGATTGCTTTCCATCTGCCGAAAGGGCGGAAATATCGTCCTCGGTGAGGAGCAGGTCGGCGCACAGGCCAGAGCGTCGAGAGCAAGACTGGTGCTTTTGGCGTCGGATGCCGGAGGGCATACCGTCCGCAGAGCCAAGAGCTTTGTGGCAGGGACGGGACAGCAGCTCGTCATCCTGCCCTATGACAAGGACTCTCTGGGCGATGCGCTCGGAACGACGAGCTGTGCGATTGCGGCGATCACGGATGTCCGCCTTGCGCTGAGCTTTGTCAAGACGCTGCCGCAGCAGGAGCAATACACTGCGGTTTTGCAGGAGCTCGACGCCCGCGCAAAACGAGTAGAGCAGCGTCGTGCCGAGGAAAAGGCACATCGAAGAAATGTCCGAATGGGAAAGAAGTAACACGGAGGTGGCTATATGAGTTTAGTGAAGTATCGAGTCAAGGAGGTCGCGGCGGACTTTGGAATGCAGCCGAAGGAAATTGCCGAGATCGTCGGAAAATATTTTGAAAAGCCCAAGAGCAATACGCAGGTCTTGACGGATGAGCAGCTTAATGTCGTCTTTGAGCATATCACGCAGCATCATCAGATCGAGTCCGTTGCGCAGGTGTTCGCCGTGGCACCGGCTCCGAAGAAGGAAGCCCCCAAGGAGACGCCCAAGCCCAAGCAGACGCCCAAGGAAGCACCCAAGGAGACTGCACCCGAGGCTCCGAAGGAGGAAAAGCCGAAGGTCGAGCAGCGCAAGAGAGAACGCCGCGTGGTCGACACCAAGGCTGTTACGGTCAACGCCGACCGCTTCGACGACCGTGTCGATGCCCTCATCTCCGAGCGTGCGCAGAATTTCTCCGGCGGTAAGCAGAAGATCGGCAACAAAAACAAGAATAAGTCCAAGGACAAGAGAGCCATGGGCAACAAGCGCCGCAACGAGGAACAGGATAAGATGCGCCGTTTGCAGCTTGAGATCATCAAAAAGACGCCGCTGACCGTCAAGATCCCCGACGAGATCACCGTCGGTGAGCTGGCCTCCCGTATGAAAAAGACGGCCACCGAGCTGATCAAAGTCCTGATGAAGAACGGCGTGATGGCGTCCATCAACCAAAACATCGACTTCGACACGGCGGAATTCGTCGCAACGGAGCTGGGCTGCAAGGTCGAACGGGAGATCGTCGTCACCATTGAGGAACGTTTGATCGACGACCATGTCGACACCGCCGACGAGCTTGTCGGCAGAAGCCCCGTCGTCGTCGTCATGGGTCACGTCGACCACGGCAAAACCAGCCTCCTCGACGCCGTCCGCAAGACCAATGTCGTTTCGGGCGAGGCCGGCGGCATCACCCAGCACATCGGCGCTTACACCGTACAGATCGACGGCAAGCCCATGACCTTCCTCGACACCCCGGGCCACGCTGCCTTTACATCCATGCGTGCCCGCGGTGCCATGTGCACCGACATCGCCATTCTGGTCGTGGCCGCCGACGACGGCATCATGCCGCAGACCATCGAGGCGATCAGCCACGCCAGAGCCGCCGAGATCCCCATCATCGTGGCGGTCAATAAGATGGATAAGCCGGGAGCCAACCCCGACCGCGTCCTCACCCAGCTCACGGAGCATAATCTCGTTCCTGCCGAGTGGGGCGGCGACACCGAGGTCTGCCGCATCTCCGCCAAGACGGGCATGGGCATCGACGAGCTGCTCGAGACGGTCATCATGACCGCAGAGCTGTCCGAGCTGAAGGCAAATCCCAATCGTGCCGCCAAGGGCACTGTCATCGAAGCCCGTCTCGACAAGAGCCGCGGCCCCATTGCGACCCTGCTCGTGCAGAACGGCACTCTGCGCAAGGGCGACCTTATCATCGCAGGTACCGCCGTCGGCCATGTCCGCGTCATGATGGACGACAAGGGTCGCACCATCCAGCAGGCCGGCCCCTCCATCCCCGTCGAGATCACCGGCCTTGCCGAAACGCCCACGCCGGGCGATGAGTTCAATGCGGTTGCCGATGAGCGCATGGCCAAGCAGCTCGTCGAGCAGCGCAAGCAGGCCGAGAAGGACGCTGCCGCAAAGCTGGCCTCCAAGGTCACCCTCGACAACCTCTTTGCCAAGATGCAGGAGGGCGAGATGAAGGAGCTTAATCTTATCGTCAAGGCCGACGTGCAGGGCTCTGCCGAGGCGGTCAAGGCCAGCTTGGAAAAGCTTGCCAACGAGGAGGTTCGCGTCCGTGTGATCCATGCCGCCGTCGGCGCCATCAACGAGTCGGATATCCTTTTGGCCTCCACGTCCAATGCCATTATCATCGGCTTCAATGTCCGACCCGACCCGGCTGCCGCCGCCTCTGCCGCCCGTGCCAACGTCGATATGCGGATGTACCGCGTTATTTACGACGCCATTGAGGAGATCGAGGCTGCCATGAAGGGTATGCTTGCGCCGAAGTTCCGCGAGGCCGTCATCGGCCACGCC
>CAZKSR010000068.1:0-7195 GCA_964555465.1 uncultured Oscillospiraceae bacterium | reverse complement strand
GAGCGCCTACGGCTACATCATGCAGCACTTCCGTATAGTTACGCAGATCAGAAATAGGTTTAATATTTGGCATATACGATCAGCTCCTTTCGCTAATAGTATAACCCACTTTGCTGTAAAATTCAACCGTTAATTTGCAGCAAAACGAATCGATTCATATATGGAGTGCTCATTTTTCCGGTTCAGAGGGGTATGGAATCGATTTAAGCGGGAGAGCGCTTGAATGGCATTCAAGAGGTCAGCGGTTCGATCCCGCTTATCTCCACCACGAAAAACCGATGAGATCAATTGGATCTCATCGGTTTTCTCTTTTTATAAACTATAAAGCAGATCGCAGAAAGCGCTGTCAGAATACCGCCGAAAATCGAAGCGGTGCGTTTTTGTGACATATCATTCACTCCTTTTTATGGTTCGGGTCGCAGGGTACGAAAGTGCTCTAGTGCCGTCACCTCCCCAAAAATAAAAAGTGCGCCTACCGAAGTAACCGCACCAAAAAACGCAAATCTCGATAGTCACCAAACCAACTCTGCGGAAGTGAAATGATCCATACCTACAGAAACGAAATTTGCATTTTTATCAAATTCATTTGTAGATACGGCGAAACGCACGATCCCCATGGTGAGGTCGTGTTCCGCAGTTTGAAGTTGGTTTGACAGAAATATTATACCACATTTTTTCTTGCGAACGGACACGCTGCGTACGCGGTGATGCCGATTGATGCGCCGGTGGGGTGAATTCCGGATTCCGCAACGGCGTTACTCGGGGATGTCCGTCCGTCAATGCGCGTCGTCGTGCCCTACGGGTGCAGTGCGAGATCGAAGGACGGCAGCAAGAGGCATAATCCGAAGCACAATTCGACGAAATTCGAAATAATGATTGACATTTTCTGCTTTTGCATATATATTTTACAGTAGAGTATTATGCCGTCTTATTCGCATGATTCGGCGGCGAAAATGCCAACACTTTATGAAATGGGGGAGGATAAATGTCCAACGAGCTGATCCGTTTGACAGACCTTGTGATGGAGTTTGACGGAGAGCGTATTCTCGACTCGATCAATCTCTACATCAACGACAAGGAATTCTTGACCTTGCTGGGGCCGTCCGGCTGCGGCAAGACGACCACACTTCGTGTCATCGGAGGCTTCCTGACGCCGACCGGCGGCGATGTCCTGTTTGAGGGGGCTCGCATCAACGATGTCCCTGCTTACCAACGAAAAATCAACACGGTCTTCCAGCGTTATGCCCTGTTCCCGCACCTCGATGTCTACGACAACATCGCCTTCGGTCTGCGCATTGCAAAGCTTCCGGAGGACGAGATCGACCGTCGGGTCACGGAAATGCTGGAGATCGTTTCCCTCAAGGGCTTTGAGAACCGCAAGGTCACGGCCCTATCCGGCGGACAGCAGCAGCGTGTTGCCATCGCCCGTGCGTTGGTCAACCGTCCGCGCGTCCTGCTGCTCGACGAGCCGCTCGGTGCCCTCGATCTGCGTCTGCGCAAGGATATGCAGAACGAGCTTAAGCGCATCCAGCAGGCGATGAACATCACCTTCATCTATGTCACCCACGACCAGGAGGAGGCACTGACCATGTCCGACACCATCGTGGTCATGGACAAGGGCAAGATCCAGCAGATCGGCACGCCGGAGGATATTTATAACGAACCCAAGAACGCCTTTGTCGCAGACTTCATCGGTGAATCCAACATCCTTGACGGCGTAATGCTCGAGGACTACTCCGTCAAGTTCTTCGGTCGTACGTTCCGCTGCGTCGACAAGGGCTTTGAGAAAAACGAGCCGGTCGACGTCGTCATCCGACCGGAGGACATCGACATCGTCGAGCCGGATGCCGGCCATCTGTGCGGCACCGTCACCTCCGTTACCTTCAAGGGTGTGCACTATGACACGATTGTCGATTTCAAGGGCTTCAAGTGGCTCATCCAGACTACCGATTTCTGCCCCGAGGGGACATATATCGGCATCCGCCTGAACCCCGAGGACATCCACATCATGCACAAGAGTGCCTATTCCGGTATGTTCGGCGACTATAGCTCCTATTCCGCCGAATATGACGAGATTGCCGATGCGGAGGTCAGCGAAGATGAAGAGTAAATGGCTTTCCGGCCCGTATGTGCTCTGGATGGTGCTCTTTACCCTGATCCCTCTCGGCGTCGTCTTTTACTACGCCTGCACGGATTCCATCACAGGAGAGTTCACCCTCTCGAACCTTGCGAGCATCGTCGACTATTGGCCGATCTTCCTGCGCTCGATCTGGCTGAGCATCTTCGCTACGCTCATCTGCCTGCTCATCGGCTATCCCGTTGCGTATTACATCGCCCACTGCTCTCCCTCGAAGCAGCGGCTCCTGCATATGCTCATTATGCTGCCGATGTGCATGAGCTTCCTCCTGCGCACGCTGGCATGGGTCGCCCTTCTGGAGGACACCGGCATCATCAACAATTTCCTTTCGCAGCTCGGCCTTGCTCCCCTGCCCCTCATTCGCAACAACGGTGCCGTTATTTTGGGCATGGTCTATAACTATCTACCCTATATGATTCTGCCGCTATACACCGTTTTGATGAAGCTCGACCGCCGTCTGATCGAGGCTGCGCAGGATCTCGGCTGCAACAGCCGACAGGTCTTCACCCGTGTGACACTGCCTCTGAGCGTCCCCGGCATCGTCTCGGGTATCACGATGGTCTTCGTTCCGGCCGTCTCGACCTTCTACATCTCTCAAAAGCTCGGCTCGACCGACACGATTTTGATCGGTGACGTCATCGAGATGCAGTTCAAGAGTGCCTACAACCCGAATCTCGGCGCGGCCATGTCGCTGGTCTTGATGGTGCTCATCTTCGCCTGCGTCGGCATTATGAACCGCTTCACGAGCGACGACGAGGAAGGAGTGGTGACGCTGTGAAAAAGGTAAACCGTATTTTTACCGTTCTCGTCTTCATCTTCCTCTATATTCCGATGATCGTTCTGGCCGTTGCCTCCTTTTCGACCGGAAAGGACATCGCCGTCTTCGACGGCTTCACCGTGCATCAGTACAAGGAGCTTTTTCGCGACGATGCGCTCCTGTCACTTCTGGGCAATTCCCTGCTGATCGCTGTCCTTTCGACCGCCTGCGCGACGGTGCTGGGCACCGTGGCTGCCCTTGGCATCCACAATTCGCGCGGCCGTCTGCGCTCTGCCATTATGACCCTGACGAACATCCCGATGACCAATCCCGAGATCGTCACGGGCGTTTCGATGGCGCTGCTTTTCGCCTTTGTCGGTGTTTTGCTCCGGATCAATGCCGTCTTGGGCTTCTGGACGCTCCTCATTGCGCACATCACGTTCAATCTGCCCTACATCATTCTGAACGTCATACCGAAGCTCTCGCAGATGGATCCCGATCTGACGGAGGCCGCCCTCGACCTCGGCTGCACACCCGTGCAGGCCTTCTTCAAGGTGGTCATTCACGAGATCATGCCCGGTATTCTCTCCGGTGCGCTGATGGCCTTCACCATGTCGCTCGATGACTTCGTCATCTCCTACTTCGTCACCGGCTCCGACTTTGTCACACTGCCCGTCGAAATCTACAGCTACACGAAAAAGCCCATTCACCCGAAGGTCTATGCCCTCTTCACTCTGATCTTCCTGACCATTTTGATCCTGATGGTCGTGATGAATCTCTTGCAGGCACGGGATTCCTCTCGTCGCCGCAAAGCACTGGCAAGGAGGGCAGCACGATGAAAAAACGTCTTTTTTCGCTAGTTTTGGTGCTTTTGCTCCTTCTGCCGTTGCTTCCGCCAAAAGCGGAGGCTCGTCAGACCGTCACGGTCAATCTCTACAACTGGGGTCAGTACCTCTCCGACGGCACCGACGGCTATATTGACGTCATCGCCGCCTTTGAGAAAAAGTATCCCTATATCAAGGTCAACCAGATGACCTTCGACAGCAACGAGAGTATGTATACCAAGCTCGTCGCCGGCGGCTCGTCGTTCGATGTCATCATCCCCTCGGATTATATGGTCGAAAAGCTCATCGAGGAGGATATGCTCGAGCCTCTGAATTTTGACAATATTCCCAATTATCGCTACGTTGACGAATCCTTCCGCAATCCCTCCTATGACCCGGAGAATCGCTATACCGTGCCGTATACCTGGGGCAGTGTGGGCATCATCTATAACACCGCCTATGTTTCCGAGGAGGACGTCGGGAGCTGGGATCTTCTCTGGAACGAGAATTATGCCGGCAAAATTCTGATGTTCGACAATCCGCGTGACTCCTTTGCCATTGCCCAGCTCCTTCTCGGCTATGACCTCAACACGGAGAAGCCCGAAGAGCTGGAGGCCGCCGCCGAAAAGCTGCGAGAGCAAAAGCCCGTCGTGCAGAGCTATGTTATGGATCAGGTCTTTGACAAGATGCAGCGCGAGGAGGCATGGATTGCACCGTATTATGCCGGTGACTATCTGATGATGGCCGAGGAAAACGAAAATCTCGCCTTTTACCGTCCCGAGGAGGGCTATAACCTCTTTGTCGACGCGCTGTGCATCCCGAAGGGCTGCGAGCACAAGGAGGAGGCCGAGTTGTTCATCAATTTCCTCCTTGAGCCGGAGATCTGCGGTCAGAATCTGGAATATCTGGGATATTCCTCGGTGGAGACTGCTTCGCTGGAGTATATGGATCCGGAGGTTGCCAACAGTCCCGTCGCCTATCCCGACGACGCAACCAAAGCACTCGGCAGCACCTTCAGCTCTCTGTCGCAGGAGGGCACCCAGTATATGAACGCTCTGTGGCTGACGGTCAAAACCGCCGACACCACAACGACCTTCTATCTGGTGCTGACCATTGTCGCAGCGATCGGCGTTGCCTTGCTCTGGCTCTTCTTCAAGGTTCGAAAACGCCGCAGAAAGGCTCGCCGCTGCCAAAAATGGCGCAGCGAATAACCTCAAAAAGCAAAACGACGGAGGCTTCCGAAAACGGAAGCCTCCGCATTTTTGCGTTAAGAATTATGATCTTTCAGATATCGCTCCCACGGAAGCGTATCCGGCCAGTCGGTCGTGTCAAAGGCATCGCGTATGCAGCGGCAGTAATAGACAAGCTTTGCGCGCAAGCCCTCATTCTCGGTAAAGACCCCGTCGCCGTAATCGGCCATCGCATATTCCATCACTCTCGCGCGATCCTCCGTCGGGGAGATGGTGGCATAGGGATCCGTAAAGGCGTCATAGTCAATCAGCTCGAATGGTTTTGCGTAGTCATAGGTATAGTCCGTAAACCAGCTCGGATTATTGGCAGCCCAGCCCTCCTCGGAGAAGAGCGCCTCCACTCGCTGAAATGCGTCCCATTCCAAATAAGCATCGATCACATGGGAGAATTCATGGTAATAGGTGGCCTTTCCGCTGTCATCGATATCCACGACCATCAGCTCATAATCTCCCTGCGAACTGACGAACGCAGCGTATCCGTCGCCGTAGCGTCCGTTCCCGTTGGCCTGCAGATCGGAAACCAGTTGAATGTGGACGCCATGGACGCTGCCGTAGTGCAGTTGACGGAAGAAGCCCGGGGGATAATCGCTCAGAGCATCCTCCAGAATGTCCAGAGCGGATTCCACCTTCTCCCAGTCCGTCTCAATGGTCGCGGTGAAATCACCGAATTCCGTGTCGCAGTTCTCTCCGATCAGGATCATCAGACCGTATTTGACGCCCAGCTCATCACATCTTTTTTGTAATGCCGCTTCCTCCTCCGAGGGCGACGGAACAGACGAGAAGGTCAGGTCTTCCGTGGCGGCAGGACGTTGCGTATCCCAGAAGAGCAGTCGGAAGCCGTCATCATATCCTCTGACAACAAGGAAGTAGCCGTGATACAGGTCGCTTCGAATCAGCGCGGCTGCGCTGTAGGTGCCGTTTTCCGAAAGGCGGCACGAGGAGATCGCCTTGCCGTTCAGGTCGTACAGATGCAGACAGGTTCCATCCTCGACCGATTCCATAAGGTAACGTTCATCCAGCAGACGGAAATATCCTCCGCCTGTGGTGAATTTCTGCGGCTCTGCTCCTTCGCAGGACAGGTAAAAAACATATCCGTCCTGATATTTTTCTCCCAGCCAGCAGTCACCCGAGGCCGTGAGCATATCCATTTGACGCGAAAGCTCGGGTCGGACGACCTCCCCTGTTTTCATATCCAGCACCGCAAACAGCTTTTCACCGGTGTCGACGTGGAAATACTCGATCGTTGCCATCTCGCCCATAGTATGGAACATCCAGACCTCGGGGTCCTCCTCAAGCAGAGGTTGATAGCTCCCGTCGTCCAGATCGCGAACCCAAAGCCGCGAATCCTCTGTTGTCTGATAGAGGCGATGCTCCGCCCCCATGTACAGAACGGACTCGCACGGCTCCGTTTCCCAGCGATTTACCTCACGGAGGGTCTTGTCCAGCTCATAGATTACGCCCTGCGTATTGTCGCACAGAAACAGTGCACCGTCCAGCACTTGAGGCACAGCATAGGAGTGAAGTGTGAGTTCCTTCTGAGCAACAGCGCTTCCGTCGTCCAGCTCGATCAGGCACAGCTCCAAAACATAGCTCTCGGCCAGATGCGTGTCATACCCCCACAGCAGCAGATCACCGTCAAATTCCGTAAAAGAATTGAGCGACCAGTCGGCAGAAAGGTTCCACCGCAGCTCAACCAAGGCGCCCTCCCGATCCCACGGGGAAGCTTCAGTCCGGATCCACGGCTCTTTCGGTGCAGTGCCCTCGTCCGTCTGAGGGGTACTATCATCCGTCGGTTCGGGTGTCTCCTGCCGATCCTCCTCGGTTCGCATCGGGTCATTCGACTCTGTCGTGCCTGATTTCTGCTCACTGCAGCCGCACAGAAGAATCAAAACCAACAAAACAGCTAACCATTTTCTCAAAAAACAGTCCTCCCCTCTCAAAGGCCAAGCCGCAGGGGATTGTGCATTCCACTACGGCAAGGAATCCCTTGTTCTTGCCGATAGTATAGCAGAACGGGATTCAAAAATCAAGTCTGCTGCCGTTATTTGCACTTCTCCCGTGTAGATTTGTCAATGATGTGTTACAATTTCGCAACACCTCGTCTATTGACATGACACCACTAAAGCCCTGTTTTCGTCTAACGAAAACAGGGCTTTGGTGGCAGACAAAGACGGCATTCAGCGAAAGCTGAATGCCGTCCGGTTTATTGAAATTACTCGTTGATCTC
>CAZKSR010000067.1:0-7265 GCA_964555465.1 uncultured Oscillospiraceae bacterium | reverse complement strand
TGTGCGTCCTCTCCCACCGCACCCGTAGTGCGCGCCGACCTCGGCGTGCCGCCATACCCCACCGCACTCCATCGGCCGTATGCCGCAGAGCCCCTGCGCACACTGCCGACTATGAATCACGATACAAGAGGTAATAACAATGTCAAAACGAATCGTCATCGCCCTCGGCGGCAACGCTCTGGGCAACACTCCCTATGAGCAGCTCGCCCTCGTCACCGAAACCGCAAAGCCCATCGTCGACCTGATCGAGCAGGGCAACGAGGTCATCATCGCCCACGGCAACGGGCCGCAGGTCGGCATGATCAACCTCGGCATGGGCACCGCTGCCGAAGCCAAGGCCATCAAGTCCGATATGCCCTTCCCCGAGTGCGGCGCCATGAGCCAGGGCTACATCGGCTACCATCTGCAAAACGCCATCGGCAACGAGCTGGCCGCTCGCGGCATGACCAAGGACGTCGCCACCGTCGTCACGCAGGTTCTCGTCGACGAAAACGACCCTGCCTTCCAAAATCCCACCAAGCCGATCGGCTCCTTCTATGACAAGCAGACCGCCGAGCGCATCGCCGCCGAGAAGGGCTACACCATGGTCGAGGACGCCGGCCGCGGCTACCGTCAGGTCGTCCCCTCCCCGAAGCCCATCGACGTCATCGAAAAGAACACCGTCAACGCCCTGATCAACAGCGGCTGCGTCGTCATCACCGTCGGCGGCGGCGGTATCCCCGTCGTGCGCAGAGACGGCAAGCTCTACGGCACCCCCGCCGTCATCGACAAGGACTTCGCTTCCGCAAAGCTGGCCGAGCTGGTCAAGGCCGATGCTCTGGTCATTCTGACCGCCGTCGACCGCGTCTGCATCAACTGGGGCAAGCCCGATCAGAAGTCGCTGGATGAAATGACCGTCGCGGAGGCCGAACAATACTGCGCCGAAGGCCACTTTGCCCCCGGCTCCATGCTCCCGAAGGTCAAGGCTGCCATCTCCTTCGCGCAAGCCGGCGGCACTGCCATCATCGCCTCGCTGGAGAACGCCGGCGCCGCCGTCAAGGGTGAAAGCGGCACCAAGGTTCACCTGTAATTGCCCGATTCGTCCGAAACGGATTGACCCCGAGCAAGCGCCTCCATTCGTACCCGAATCGCAAAACGGACTTTCGGAAAACGCTTCGAAAGTCCGTTTTTGTGCCAACCGAGAGGGTGTCGTACCCCTTCGCCGCGTTTTCTGTCCTCGCCGGCGCGTTTTTTTTCTTCGTCGGGCAGGTTTTTCGCGGAATCGGAAATTCCCTATTGCATTTCCGCACGCTTGGTTATATACTGTATATGCAACAACACTTTGGGGGGTGTAACTGTGGTCTTTGAGACGATTCGCACGCTTCTGGCCGAACAGCTCGGCTACGACGAGAGCCGCATTTCCATGCGTTCCTCTCTGTCGGAGGATCTGGAGGCGGAGCTGACGGATCTGCAAGAGATCATGATCCTGCTGGAACAGGAATATGAGATCGAATGGACGGAAGAGGAGCTGCTGCAGCTCGGCACCGTCGCCGACCTGATCTCCTTTGTAGAAAATCAGATTTAACCTTTCACAAAAGCCGCTGCCTCGCAGAATTCGTGAGGCAGCGGCTTTTTATCGAAATTGAACGGGGATGCCCTTAAGATGGAGTGGATTGAGCTGCAAAATGACACGGTCGCCGCAGGCACAGTCCACGTCGGTGACGTCCACCGCACAGTGCAGCATCCCGATCAGGCCGACGATAGGGCAGGTCTTTCCGTTGATCTCAACGGTCGTCTGCTCCCGCCGCACGAGGGCGAGAAGGTTGGAGACGACCCCTCGCAGGCAGTCACGCACACGACTGCGGTTCTCCTTGGTGCCGGCCATCAGGCCGTGATACCAGCCGACGGGGACAATGGCGACCGTGCTGTCGCGCTTTGCTTTCCAGACGGCACCGTATCCCGTGCTGCCGCCCTTTTTGACCGGGTGCAGCTCATCGATCTGCGACTGAACGAAGCCGACCGGTCGCAGCCTCGTCGGGAAAGCCATCCGCCCAAGCAGTGCCGAGCCGAGGCGGACGCCGTCCATGTGCATATCGGGAAATTTGAGGAAGGCCGATGAATTGCAGCAGTGCGCCGTCCCCGTCTCGATGCCGCGGCTGTGCAGCGCATCCAGCACGCCGCAAAACGTCCGAAATTCCGACCGTGTCCGCTCGTCGTTGCAAAAGGCACAGTCGAAATGGGTAAAGATGCCGCTGACGGCGAGGTGCTTGCAGCCACGGTAGACGTCGACGATTTCATCGATTTGCTCCGGCGCAAAGCCGTAACGACCCATGCCGGTGTCGATTTTCAGGTGCACCTCGGCAACGTCGGCTCGCTCCGCCGCCGCTTGCTCCGCCGTCCGCACCGCAGAGTCTGAGCCGACGGTCAAAATGACCTTCAAATCCATCAGACGGGAAACCGTCTCCCGATCGCTCAGGCTGCGCAGCATCAATATTTTCTCTTCCGTAAAGCCGTTGTCCCGAAGCCTTTGCGCCTCCGAAGCCTCGGTGACGCAGAAGCGGTCGATGCCGTGCTCACGCAGAAGCTCCGCCAGCTTCAGCAGTCCCAGTCCGTAGCCGTCGCCCTTGACGACCGCCCAGATCGGAACGCCGCCGGCCTGCCGCTTCAGCTCCTCGATGTTGTGCGCCAAGCGGTCCCGACTGACTACATAAACGCTCATACGCCGTCATCCTTCTTGCGGTGCTTGAGCATATACAATCTGGCCATCACGCCCTTGTAGGCCTGTGCGCCCTTCTCGGCAATGAAGTATGCCAAGCGATTTTGGATAAAGTTGTATTCCCCGACGAATTCCGTAAAGTCGCCGCCGAAGCCCTTCTTGAAGCGATAGAGGCCGTAGTGCGGATTGTCCTCGGACAAATCGCCCGAGACGCCGCGGAAATCGTAGACGCGGCAGCGATTTTCGATCGCCCATTGGATCATGCTCCACTGGAGCAGATAGTTCGGCATGAGGTTGCGGTGTTCGTTGGAGCTGGCACCGTAGAGGTACCAGACCTTATCACCGAAGAGGATGGCGAGCGTCCCTGCAATGGGCTTGCCCTCGTGGAAAGCCATGTACAGGCGGCAATTTTCGCCCAAATTGTCCAGCATATTGGAAAAATACTCCGGCGGACGGGTGGCAAAATTGTCACGCACGCCCGTCTCGATCATGATCCGTGCAAAATCCGGCACCATTTCCTTGCCGCAGATGCGCACCTCGACACCCTTTTTGACGGCAAGGCGGATGTTGTAGCGCCATTTTTGGTGGAACGAGGCCATCATTTCCTCCTCCGAGCGGCCGTTGAGGTAGAGGCGGAAGACGTATCTGGGCTGGATGGCTTCGAAATTTTTGCCGGTATCGTGCGTGCGGAAGCCCGCATTTTCCAACATTCGGATGAATTCCGTGTCGCTCGACGGGACATCGGGGTCAAGCTTGATGACGTAGGCTTTTTCTTCCTTGGCGAGCTTTTTTGCGGCCTGCATCAGTTCACCGAAGGTCTTCTCGTCGTGCAAATCGCAGACGGGGCCGCGACAGCCGTACATCATCTTGCGGCGGACGACGGGCATTTTACGGATCAGGAAGGCGACCGAGCCGCAGATTCTGCCGCTGTCATCGCGGCAAATGATCGCTCTCCACGACCACGCCTCCTTCTGCTTCGCCCAGAGGGAGGATTGGCAAAAATGCCCCTCGGGATGGGAGGTCAGAAACGCCTCGTACTCGGCGAGATTTTTTTCATTCACATATTCGGTCATAAACATTCTCCGTACTTCAAGCTTTTCCTACAGTTTAGCACAAAACGCCGCCGTTTGCAAGAGAGAAAGCGGAAAAAGAGACTCCAAACGCACACTGCCGCTTAGTAAACAACTAAGCGGCAGTTCTGCTTTTGAGGGAAGCGCGGAATTATTCGTAGGTTTTGTCGGCGTCGGAGAGGCTTCGGGCGGCGGCGGCGTTACGGAAGAGGTAGTCCACGCCCGGCGTCAGCGTCGAGATCACGCCTCGGGTGGCGTAGACCGCGTAGCTCTTGAACACGACAGGGCAGAGCCGCCCCCCGGACAGAATCTGCGAGCAGAGCTTCACATAGTCGCCGGAGTTGGCCAGCGCCTCGGTGCACAGTCGCGCAAGGTCGGCGCTTGCGACGGAGCCATAGGACAGCGCGCCGTCCTCGTCGAAAAAGGGCGACAGGTCGAAATTGGTCGTCAGGCGGACTTCGCCGTAATACAGGTCAAAATCGCCGTTTTTCAGCGCCGCCTTGTAATCGCTCCATCCCTTGGCGGACACGACGATATTCAGGCCCGCGGCGCGCAGCGCCTCTGCAATTGCCTCTGCCGCCGCGACACGGGTCGGATCCTCGCTGCAAACAAGGAAATAGCCCACATAGTCGGCGTAGGAGGGCTCGGTCAGGACGCCGGAATTGTGTACGGCGGCCGTAAATGCGGACGGCGCATAGTCATATTCCTCGGCCAGCTGCGCATCGTAAAGGTCGGACAGGGGCGAGCACGGCAGGACGCCTGCCTGCGCAAAGCCGCCGTAGACCTCCGTGACAAGGCTCCCTCGGTCGACGGCGTAGGTCACGGCGGCGCGGAGGGTGTCGTCCGCAAAATAGCCGCTGCCGAGGTTGAAGCCGATGTAGTGCATAATCGTCGTCGGCGCTTCCCACGCCTCGTAGTCACAGCGGTAGCCGACGGCCGACGGCGCATTGGGGTCACAGTAGGTCAGGTCGGTCGTGCCGAATTCGAATTGGTCACGCAAGCCTCGGCTCGTGTCGGCGGAGTTCAGGGGGATGGTCTGCTCGTCGACGACGGGGGCGGCATCCTGCCGGCGGTGGGGATTGGGGACAAGGGTCTGTCCCTGCTTGACATACGGCCCCGAACCGACGGGGCAGAAGCCTTCGATCGTACTCGCTTTGACGATGGGCACATCAAGCATCAGGCAGAAATTTTCATACGGCGTGTCGAGGCGGACGGTCACGGTGCCGTCGGCCTCGCTGCGCACCTCTCGGATATGGGACAGACGGGCGGAATAGAGCGCGGAGCCTTGGGCGGCCTGAATACTCCGCACGACGTCCTCGGCAGTCATTTTTGTCCCGTCGGAAAAGCAGGCGTCGCTGATCAGGGTGAAGGAATAGGTCATGCTGTCCTCGCTTGCGCGGAAGCTCTCGCACAGAAGCGGCTCGGCGCGGAAGCGATTGGAAACAACGAAAAGGCTTTCATACAGCAGCGAGAAAAGGGCGCGGTTGACCGTGGCGGTAGAGGTGAAGGGGTTCAGACCGTATTCGGGCAGATACGACAGGCCGAAAATGCCGTCGTCCTGCCGAACGTGGGCGACCGTTTCGGTCGGTGCCTCGGTCGTATCCTCCGTCGCCGCCTCGGTCTGCGCGCGGTCGGCGTTGCAGCCGCACAGGAGCGCCAGCACAAGGCAGACGGCAAGCAGACGTTTCATTTCGGTGCCTCCTTCCGCATGATGATGGCCGCAAGCGAGCCTCGTTCGTTCCCGACACGGCGGTGCGACCAGAAGCGGCTCGGCTCACAGGCCGTGCACTCGCAGGCGATGTCGATTTGCTCGACGCCGGCGCGGCGCAGGGAGAGCGCGTTGAGCTGTTTTAGGTTTACATAATACTTTTCTCCGGCCGATCGGATATATTGCTCCGCCGCCGCTCCGAGGCTTTTGCGCATGGCCTGCGGCACATCGTCATTCGTCTCGAAGCAGCATTGTGAAATGCATGGGCCGATGGCGGCGCGGACGGTTTCCGCCCGGCAGCCGAATTCGCGGCACATCGCCTCGACGGTTTTTGCGGCGATGCCCTGCGCCGTTCCCCTCCAGCCTGCGTGTGCCGCACCGATCGCTCCGGTCACGGGGTCGTGGAGCAAAATCGGGGTACAGTCTGCGGAGAAAACGGTCAAAGCGACGCCGAAATCGTCGGTAATAAGAGCGTCACAGTCGTGCTCGACCGGTCGAAAAAGGCCGCGTCCGCAGTCTCCTGCGCCGACGTGCTCGACGATATCCGAGTGCACCTGCTTCGTAAAGACGGTATGTTCGGGGCGAAAGCCGACGGCAGCGCCCAAAATACGGTAATTCTCCGCAACATTTTCCAAACGGTCGCCTCGGTGCACGCCGAGGTTCAGGGAGGCCAGATGTCCCTCACTCACGCCGCCGAAGCGGGTGGAAAAGCAGTGCACCGCACCGGAAAGCAGGGGGCTTGTGAGGTATTCGAGGCTGCCTCTGTGGTTTACATAAAAACTCATTGCTTTGCCTCGTCCTTATCCCGACAGCAGTGCTTATATTTCTTGCCGCTGCCGCAGGGACACGGGTCATTTGCGCCGATTTTGACCTTCTTGACCACGGGCTGGCGCTTGACGGTCTTGTCCGATGCGCCGGTGCCTGTGATCTTGGCGACCTGCTTGCGCTTCAGCTCCTCGTCGGTGCGCAGGCGGACACGGTAGAGGCGGCGGACAGTTTCCTCGCGGATGGCGTTGATCATGCCGTCGAACATCGCAAAGCCCTCGCGCTTATAGGCGATGACGGGGTCGGTCTGTCCGTAGGCACGCAGGCGGATGCCCTGCTTGAGGTCGTCCATGGCGTCGATCTGATCCATCCAGTATTCGTCGACGACCTGCAGCAAAACGATCCGTTCGATCTCGCGCATCCTTTCCGAGGTGAATTCCTTCTCGCGTCGGGCGTAGGTTTCGGAGAGCAGGTCATGCAACGCTGCCCGTGCTTCCTCCTTCGAGGTGCTTTCCGTGGGGGCAAAGGCACCCTCCGCGAAATACAGACCCTCGAATTTTTCCCGAAGCTGCGCAAGTCTTTCGGCATCCGCGTGTGCATCGCCGCCGAAGGCGTCCTCCACCTCGGTGTCGATGACATGGTCGATCATGCCGCCGATGGTCAGGCTGAGATCCTCGCCGTCGAGCACCTCCTGCCGCTGCTTGTAGATGACGGCGCGCTGGGTATTCATCACGTCGTCATATTCCAGCACGTTCTTTCGGGACTGGAAGTTACGGCTTTCGATGGTTTTCTGTGCGTTTTCGATGGCGTTGGAGAGCATTTTCGCGTTGATGGGCGTGTCCTCGTCGACGCCGAGGGTGTTCATCATGCCCATGACGCGCTCCGAACCGAACAGGCGCATCACGTCGTCCTCAAGCGAGAGGAAGAACCGTGTCTCGCCGGGGTCGCCCTGACGGCCGGCGCGACCGCGGAGCTGATTGTCGATGCGGCGGGATTCGTGCCGCTCGGTACCGACGATGAAAAGGCC
>CAZKSR010000066.1:5609-7354 GCA_964555465.1 uncultured Oscillospiraceae bacterium | reverse complement strand
CTCTTCCTCGGTGGTGCCCTCGGTCGTGGCTGCGGCCTCAAGCTCGGCCTTGACGGTCGATGCGCTCACGCTGTAGGAATAGAACGCGACGGTGTCGAATTCCTCGGGCGTCTGGTCGTAACGGGCGGCCAGCTCTGCGTCGGTATACTCGAGAGAGCCGATGTAGTTGCTCGCGGTGTAGCGAACCTTCAGGTAGTTGCGGTAGCCGGCCTCGTCGCAGTCGCGGCCATAGACGGCCTCGATATATTCATCAAGGCTCCTGTTGTAGGTCTTGGCCTGTGTTCTGAGGGAGGCGAGACTTTCGTCGATCTCGGCAAGAGCTTCGTCGTCGAGGGTATAGCCTGCCTCGGTCGCCTTCTGATAGACGGCGTAGGTGGAGGCGGCATTGCGCATGGCGGCATCGGCCAGAAGCTCTGCCCATGTGACATTGTAGTTGCCCTTATCATCGGGGGTCTTGCCCTCCAGATAGGAAATGTCCAGGCCGATGAGGTAGGTTGCCATGCTTGCGCCGCTGCTGCTGACCTTCTGATCTTCCAGAGAGACGCTGCTGTCAATGCCGAAATAGGTGGGATAGGAGCCGAGATATTGGGCGAGGTCACAGTAATAATAGCTATACTCGCAGCCTTCGATCTCATGGCCGCCGACGGTCAGGATGGTGGCGTGCGCCTGGTGGTGGCGATAGATCAGCAGGCCGCCGATGACAAGGGCGAGCACCAGAACGACGCTGATGGCAAAGATCCAGCCCTCGGAGAGCTTTTTGGATTTCTTTACGGTGGGCTGTTCGACGGCGGTCTGATCGACACGCTTCTTTCTTTCACGGGATGCGCTCATTTGAAATAACCTCACAATCGTGGATAATAGATGGGGACTTCCCCAAAATACAACTTTAATATTATAACGGCAAAATACGCTTCTTGCAAGAGAAAAGATGAGAAATTTACGATTTTTTTATAAATCAGGGCAAAAAATCCCCGCTATGGCCGTGTAACCCCATTTATAACCTGCACAAAACGGCAGGTGGGTCCTCTCTCTGCCTCTTTTCAGCTTCCAACATCCGTCTGCGGTCGAGCCGAGACGGGAGGCCTGCACGCCAAGACAGAAGTTCGAGGTCCCGTTAAAATGATGTGGGTTTAAAAAGGGCTATCACGCACCAAGCAGGGAATTTTTCAAAAAATTATTCGTCGTCTTCCTCTTCGTCCTCGTCCTCGAAGAGCTGATCCATCAGAAGCTCATAGACGACTTCAAGCTCATTCTCATCCTCGACGGTCAGAAGCATCGGCTCGCCGTCCTCGTCGACGGATTTCAGGATGCTGACCTCCAGCTCCTCGGCATCGTCCGAGGCGTCGGCAGGGGTCAGGGCAAGGTACTCCGCACCCCGATAATTCACGGTGGCGAGAACCTCCAGCTCGTAGTCCCGTCCGTCCTCGTCGGTGATGGAGATGATGTTGCGTTCGAATTCTTGATCCATGGGCGTACCTCCTTGTGTCTGTTTATAGTATAACCGCCAATGCGCGGAAAATCAAGAGGGAATCTGTCGGAACGGAAAAGGTTTTTTGCAAAACGGGCACGGCGGAAAAAGCCTCTCTGCACGCCGAGGGAGGTCGGCGGCGGCTTTGGAGTGGGTACGAAGGCGCGGACGGAAGCCGATGATTTCTGCGACACGGCGCAGCGGCGGCGGAAAAAGTGCGGCTTTTTTTCGCAACAGCCTTGCTTTTCCGAAGCGAAGCGTATATAATCAATGTGAC
>CAZKSR010000066.1:0-5509 GCA_964555465.1 uncultured Oscillospiraceae bacterium | reverse complement strand
TTTTTTTCGCAACAGCCTTGCTTTTCCGAAGCGAAGCGTATATAATCAATGTGACCCAAGGCGATATGGGTCGAAACCGACCTGTGGTGTGGTCGGGCTCGACTCTTGCAGCGGGTCATGGCCGACCCTTGGGTGTAGTGGGTCGGCTTCGGCGTTTGGCGCAGGGGGGGAGCAGCCGAACGCCCGAACGAATATCGGAATTTTGTTTTCCCGTTGGGAGAGGGAAAGCAGCGAAATGAAAAAAGGAACCATGAAACGAATCTTAAAATACCTGAAGCCCTATCGCAGACAGCTTGCGGCGGCGATCATCCTTGTGTCGATTTCGTCGCTTTGCGATCTGCTCCTTCCGACGCTGATGTCCGAAATTCTGGACAACGGCGTGCGCAGCAAGGACTTTACCTACATCTGCATCTGCTGCGGCCTGATGCTTCTCGTCGCAGCCGTGAGCCTCGGCGCCATCATTTGGGGCAATTCCGTCTCCGCCCGAGTGGTCGCCGGCTTCTGCGCCGACCTGAGGCGCGACATTTTCCGCAAGGTCAACACCTTCTCGTTTGAAGAATTCGGCAGGCACGGCACCGCCGCCCTCGTCACCCGCGCCACGCACGACGTCGGCACCGTCTCGTGGGTCGCCTCCATGCTCTGCGGCACCGTGGCGACCATCCCGATGCTCTTCGTCGGCGGCTTCGTGCTGGCCATGTGCAAGGACATCGTCCTGTCGCTCATTCTGCTGATATTCATCCCCATCATTCTGGTCGCCGTCTACTTCATCGGCAAAAAGGTTCTGCCCCTCTGGGAGCGCAGCGATCAGTACATCGACAAGCAGAACGCCATCATGCGCGAGCGCCTGCGCGGAATCCGCGTCATCCGCGCGTTCAACTCCGAGCCGCACGAGCATGAGCGCATTGCCGACGCCACGCAGGTCATGGCCGAGAACATCATCAGGGGCAATACCTCCATGGGAATTCTGACCCCCATGGCGATGCTCCTGCTGAATGTGGCCATCGTCCTGATCGTCTGGATCAGCGGCGTGCGCATCGACCGAGGCATATCCGTCACCGCCGGTGACGTTTTCGCCATCGTGCAGTATGTCACCATGGTCATGAACGGCGTCATCATGGCCTCGTTTGCCATCGTGATGTACCCCCACGCGCAGGTTGCCGCCAAGCGCATCGGTGAGGTTTTCGACACCGTCGGCATGGGCAACATCCACGAGGGGGCGACGCATACGCTCGGCGGCGAGATCGAATTCCGCAAGGTCGGCTTTTCCTACGGCGGCTCGGAATACGCCGTCCGAAATATCTCCCTGAAAATCGGCAGGGGGCAGAAGGTCGCCGTCATCGGCGGCACGGGCAGCGGCAAGAGCACGCTCATCTCGCTGATTCTCGGCTTCCGCGCACCGACCGAGGGAGAGATCTTCTTCGACGGCGTTGCGGCCGATACCATTTCCAAGCAGTCCCTTCGTGAGGGCATCAGCTCGGTTTTGCAAGGCTCGGCCATCTATTCCGGCACGATTGCCGAGAATATCCGCATGGGCAGACCCGATGCGACGCAGGAGGAGCTGATGCAGGCCGTCGAGATCGCACAGCTTGCCGATTTCGTCACCTCCGTCGACGGCGGCATGGAGCACGAGATCAAGCAGGCCGGCAAAAACCTCTCCGGCGGCCAGAAGCAGCGGCTTTCCATCGCCCGTGCCGTCGTCAAGGAGGCGCCCGTCTATATTTTCGACGACAGCTTCTCCGCGCTGGACTTCCTGACGGAGAAAAAGCTGCGTCGGGCACTCAACGAAAAAATTCGCGGCAGGACGCAGATTGTCGTCACCCAGCGCGTGACCTCCGCCATGAGCGCCGACTGCATCTTCGTGATGGATCAGGGCGAGCTGGTCGACTGCGGCAGACACGAGGAGCTGCTCGAACGCTGCCGCATCTATCGGGAGATTTTCGCCTCTCAGACGGGAGGTGGCACGAAATGAAGAAAAACGACCGTATCATCCGCCGCCTCGTTTCGGAGGCCAAGCCGATCTGGAAATGGCTGATTCTGGTCTGCGTCCTGTGCATCGGCATCATCGCCTGCTCCGTCGCCGGCCCCGGCCTGCTCGGTGACATGATCGATCTGCTCGACGAATATCGGGGCGACGACCTCCTGTCTCGTCTAGCGCCGGGACTGCTCCTGCTTTTGGGGCTTTATGTCGGCTACAGTGTGCTCAGCTACACCAAGATGCAGCTTCTCAACCGCGTCGTCAGCCGCTATTTCACCTGCGCGCTGCGCATCCGTGTGTCGGACAAGATCAAGCGTCTGCCCGTGAGCTATGTCGACCAGACCCCCGTCGGAGACATCCTCTCGAGGATGACCGAGGACGTGTCCACCATGGGAAATTATATCCATCAGATCATCGACACCCTCATGAGCGGCTTCCTCCAGCTCATCGCCATTGCCGTGATGATGCTGCTCGAGGAGTGGCTGCTGGCGCTGATGGTGCTGGCGCTGACGCCCGTTTCCCTCTGGCTGTCGGTCTTTATCTCGTCAAAGAGCGAGAAGTATTATCATGCCATGTTCACCGAGGGCGGCAATTTTAACGCCCATGTGGAGGAATCCTTCACCAATTTCGCCACGACCAAGGCGTACCATCTCGAGGAATACACAGAGAAGAACAACGACATCATCAATGACCGTCACCGCGCGGCCGAGGCGAAGGCCAATTTCACCGGCTCTCTCGTCCGCCCGATCATCACCTTCTCCAATGCGCTGGCCTATATCGCCATCTGTCTGGTCGGCGGCTGGCTGCTGGTCAGCGGCTCGGTTGCCTCGGTCGGCGTGATCGTCACCATCCTGCTCTATGCCAAGCAGTTTGCCTCGCCGCTCGAGCAGATTGCGGGCGGCCTGGGCGACCTGCAGCACGCGAAAGCAGCCGCGCGCCGCGTTTTCAAGCTGCTGGATCTGGACGAGCTTGAGAACGCCGACGGCAAATTGCCCCATGCGGCGAAGGGCAGCGTCCGCTTCGAGCACGTCGATTTTTCCTATGACAAGGACAGTCCGCTCATTCAAGACCTGAACATCGATGTCAAGCCCGGGCAGAATGTCGCCATCGTCGGGCCTACCGGTGCCGGAAAAACGACCATCGTCAACCTGCTGATGCGGTTTTATGACATCGACAAGGGCAGGATCCTCATTGACGGCGTCGACTGCGCCACCCTCTCACGGGAGGAGGTTCGCGATCAGTTCGCCATGGTTTTGCAGGATACCTGGCTCTTCCGCGGAACGATTGCCGAGAATGTCGCCTACGGCAAGCCCGACGCCACCCGTGAGGAGATCATCGCCGCCTGCGACCGCGCCTATTGCGACCACTTCATCCGCACCCTGCCCGACGGCTATGACACCGTGGTCGGGGACGACATGACGAATCTCTCGGGCGGCCAGAAGCAGCTTCTGACCATCGCCCGTGCGATGCTGGCCGACCGCCGTCTGCTGATCCTGGACGAGGCGACGAGCAACGTCGACACCCGAACCGAAATTCTCCTCCAGCGTGCCATGGACAACCTGATGAAGGAGCGCACCTGCTTTGTCATCGCCCATCGTCTGTCGACCATCGTCGATTCCGACCTGATTCTGGTGCTCGACCACGGAAGAATCGTCGAACAGGGCACACATCGTCAGCTTTTGGCGAAAAAGGGCTTCTATTACGAAATTTATACCAGTCAGTATGCAATTTAGGGGGCGGCAAGCGTGAAATATCTCGTGATGCTCGGTGACGGCATGGCCGATCTGCCGATGGAACGCTACGGCGGAAGGACGGCCCTGCAGGTCGCCCGAACGCCGAGCATGGACTATCTGGCGCGGCACGGCGCCTGCGGCCGTGCGCAGACCGTCCCGACGGGGATGCCCCCCGGGTCGGATACGGCGAACCTGTCCGTCATGGGCTATGATCCGGAGCGATACTACACCGGAAGAAGCCCCTTGGAGGCCGTCAGCATGGGCATTTCGATGCACGAGGGCGACGTCTCCTACCGCTGTAACCTCGTGACGCTCTCCGAGACCGAAAAATACGAGGATGCCGTAATGCTCGACTACTCCGCAGGCGAAATTCCCACGCAGGAGAGCACGGCGCTGATCGCGTGGCTTCGGGAGCGCCTGCCCATAGGAAATGCCGCGCTGTATGCCGGCATCCGCTACCGACACTGCTTCGTCCGCCATGCGTCCGAGATCGGCACCGATTTCACGCCGCCGCACGACATCAGCGGACGACCCATTGCCGACCACCTCCCCGGCGGTCGGTACGGAAGCGAATTTCTTGCGCTGCAAAAGCGGTCATGGGAGCTTCTGAAAACGGCACCCGTTAATCTTGAGCGCATCCGTCGGGGAGAAAAGCCCGTCAGCTCCCTCTGGTTCTGGGGCGAGGGTACCAAGCCCGCCATGGAGCCCTATCGGGAAAAATTCGGCTTGCGCGGCGGCGTTGTCTCGGCGGTCGACCTCCTGCGCGGACTGGGCATCTGCGCAGGGATGACGGTCGCAACGGTCGAGGGAGCCACGGGAAATTACGACACGAATTACGAGGGCAAGGCACAGGCCGCCGTCGACCTGTGGAAAACGCACGATCTCGTATACCTCCATGTCGAGGCGCCCGATGAGTGCGGCCACCATTTCGACGCGGAGAAGAAGATCTACGCCATCGAGCAGATCGATCAAAGGATCCTGACGCCGCTTTTGCATGAGCTGAACGGCTGCGGCGAGGATTTCGGCATCCTGCTCCTGCCCGACCACCCCACGCCCGTGAGCCTCGGGAAGCATACCGCCGACCCCGTCCCCTATGTCATCTACAGCAGCCGACGAGAGCTGCTCCCCCACGCGGAAAGCTATGATGAAAAGCAAACGGCAGCCCTCCCGATCCTAAAAGGCCACCGCTTGATCCCCAAAATGACAGAAGAAGCCTAACCGCCGGAGGATCCCCCCGAATGATAGAAAAGGCCTAATCACCGGAGGATCCCCCCGAATGATAGAAAAAGTATAAACGTCAGAGGATCTCCCGAATGACAGAAGCATAATCGTCAAGAAACGACCAAACGACCGATTCTCCGAATCGGTTGTCAGCCCGTCAAAGAACCCCTGTTTTCGCTAGGCGAAAACAGGGGTTCTTTGCGTTGGCGGTATGGCCTACGGAGTGACCAATGACTCTCCCCTCTCCGTAGGGCACGCCGACTCGGCGTGCCGCCAACGGGCGTGGTGCGGATTGCGGCGGAGCGCGGCAACCCCTCAGTCAAAAATCGGGGATTTTTGACAGCTCCCCTTACACAGGGGAGCCGATGGGGTGCGGTGCGCGGACGGGCGCGCAACGACATATCTTTATCCTTGCAGCGTGATTGCACTGCGTTCGCCTCCCTCAGCCGGCTGCGCCGACAGCTCCCCCCCCGAGGGGGTGGAGCCTTCGCAGGGCGTGGTTCTCCCTCTCCGCAGGGAACGGTACTCTCTCCGTAGGGCACGCCGACTCGGCGTGCCGCTAACGGGTGCGGAGGATTGT
>CAZKSR010000065.1:0-7493 GCA_964555465.1 uncultured Oscillospiraceae bacterium | reverse complement strand
GGGAAGAGGAGGACGTCGCGGATGGAGGCGGAGTCGGTCAGGAGCATGACCAAGCGGTCGACGCCGAAGCCGAGGCCGCCTGTTGGGGGCAGACCGTATTCAAGAGCGGTGACATAGTCATAGTCGACCTGAGCGTTGCTCTTCGGATCGAGCTGCTTGCGCTCAGCGACCTGACGCTCAAAGCGCGCCTTCTGGTCGATCGGGTCATTCAGCTCGCTGAAAGCGTTGCCGAACTCGGTGGCGTTAATGAAATACTCAAACCGCTCGGTGAAGGCAGGATCGTTGGGCTTCCGCTTGGCCAATGGGCTGTTCTCGACGGGATAGTCATAGATAAAGGTCGGCTGAATGAGGTTCTCTTCGACAAAAGCATCGAAGAATTCCGCCAAAATAGCACCCTTGGTGGGAATTTCGGGTAGCTCGACGTGCTTTTCCTTGGCGACGGCGATGGCTTCCTCATCCGTCTCGATTGTCGCAAAATCGACGCCGGAATACTTCTTGACTGCCTCGACCATGGTCATTCGCTCCCAGTGGCTCAGATCGATCTCATGACCCTGATAGTTAACCTGCAGGGTACCGCAGACCTTCTGTGCCACGGTCTTCATCATTTCCTCGACCAGATCCATCATGCCGTGATAATCGGTATAAGCCTGATAAAGCTCGATGGTCGTGAATTCGGGGTTATGCTTCGGATCCATTCCCTCGTTGCGGAAAATACGGCCGACCTCATAGACTCGATCCATGCCGCCGACGACCAGACGTTTGAGGTAAAGCTCCGTCTCGATGCGCAGAACCATGTCCATATTCAGCGTGTTATGATGCGTGAAGAAGGGACGCGCGGAGGCGCCGATCTCGAAGGGGGTAAGGATCGGTGTATCGACCTCCAAAAAGCCCTTGGAATCGAGATAGGCACGCAGCTCGCGCAGGATCATGCTGCGCTTGACGAAAGTCTCCTTGACCTCGGGATTGGCGATGAGATCGACATAGCGCTGACGGTATCGGGTTTCGACATTCGTCAGGCCGTGGTATTTATCGGGCAGGGGCAGCAAAGCCTTGGAAAGGAGCGTAACCTCGTGCGCGCGGACGGAAATCTCGCCTCTTTGCGTGCGGAACACGTCGCCGCGAACGCCGACGATATCACCGATGTCGAGCTTGCGGCAGGCTTCGAAATTTTCCTCTGCCATCTCGTCAAACTTGATGTAAAGCTGGATGCGTCCTGCGGCATCCTGCAGATCGCAGAACATAACCTTGCCCATGCCGCGCTTGGACATCAGACGGCCGGCGACGGCGACGGCCCTGCCCTCCATCTCCTCAAAGTGCTCCTTGATGGTCAGGCTGTCGGAGTCAAAGTCGAATTTTGTCTGTTCAAAGGGGTCATTGCCCTCGCTCCTGAGCTGAGCAAGCTTTTCGTGGCGGATTCTCACCTGATCAACAAGGGAGAGCTCCTCCTGCGGTACAAATTTTGCCATAATTCCTCCAAATTATCTCTCTACTGCAAGGATCTCGAAACGGACGGTGCCGGCAGGTGCCTCATATTCGACGCAATCACCGACGCGCTTGCCGAGCATGGCCTTGCCAAACGGCGAATCATCCGAAATTCTTGCTTCCATGGGGTTGGCCTCCTGAGAGCCGACGATGACATAGACATCCGTCTCGTCGAACTCGAGGTCACGCACCTTTACCGTGCAGCCGAGGCCGATGACGCCCTCCATTTCCTCGTCGGCTGTCTCGTCAAAGACGAGCGCATTCGACAGAATATTCTCGATCTCGGCAATTCTTCCATAGAGCTTTGCCTGCTCGTTTTTTGCCTCGTCATACTCGCTGTTCTCGGACAGGTCACCGAAGGAACGCGCCTCCTTGATCTGCTCCGCAACCTCTTTCTCACGGGTCGTCTTCAGATAGTTGAGTTCCTTTTCCAGTTCTCTCAGACGATCTCGGGTCAGCTTATAAACCTTTGCCATGAGCGTTACCTCCAAAACATTTTGTGCACAATATTATAAAGAATCCACTCGCATCTGTCAAGTATTATTGTGTTCTGCACAGAGAAAATCGCACAAATTCATTGACAATCCTTCCGAAATTTCTAAAAAATTCTATCTTTATTCATAATTTCGTCAAAATCGTGCTTTATAATGCAAGTGTAAGGACGAAGTGATTCCGCGCTTCCCTTACAGTCCATCTTTTCATTTATCTCTTTTTTCCCTCTCTCTTTTCTGTAGCAGATTCCTACCTGTCGCCCCCTCGAGCAGGTAGGAATTCTGTTATTTTGAGGGTGTCTCCCCTGCCGTGGCAGGGGAGTTTTTATCGCTCATAGTCGAATTCGAAATCGTAGATGCTGACGGTGTCGCCGTCCTCGATGCCCAGCTCCTCGAGCCGATCGAAAAGGCCGCTCCTGCGAAGCTGGCGGTCAAAATACATTCGCGACTCATAGTCACCGAAGTTGATATCGTTGATGAGCTGCCGCAGCCAATTGCCGGAAATCACCCATGTGTTCTCAAACTGCTCGATGGACAGATCGTCAGCCGCTCCTGCCTCGGCCATCGGCTTGACATACTCCGGTTCGTAGACAATGACAGGCGGAAGCCGGCTGAGCTTTTCGGCAACCGTACGGACAAGCTGCCTTGTTCCCTGCGTCGTGGCGGCGGATATCTCATAGAATTCATAGCCGCGTTCGGTGACATATTGACGCAGTCGCTCTATGTTGTCACTCCCCTCTTCGAGAAGGTCGCACTTATTCGCGGCGACGATCATCGGACGGGAGGCGAGATCTTCGGAATAATCACGCAGCTCGGCATTGATCTTTTCGAAATCCTCGATGGGATCGCGTCCCTCGCTGCCGCTGACATCGACGATGTGCACGAGCAGTCGGCAGCGGTCAATATGGCGCAGGAAATCATGCCCCAAGCCGGCACCCTCCGCCGCGCCCTCGATGATGCCGGGGATATCGGCCATAACAAAGGAGACGCCCTCATCGACATAAATCACGCCGAGGTTCGGATAGAGCGTGGTAAAGTGGTAATTGGCGATCTTCGGGCGTGCATTGGAGGTAACGGAAAGGAGCGTGGACTTGCCGACGTTGGGAAAACCGACAAGGCCGACATCCGCCAGAAGCTTCAGCTCCAAAATGACCTCGTGCTCCTCGCCGGGCAGACCTGCCTTGGCAAAGCGGGGCACCTGACGGGTCGGGGTCGCAAAATGCTTGTTGCCCCAGCCGCCGCGACCGCCCTTGCAGAGAATGAAGTCCTCCGAATCGGACATATCCTTAATGACCTCGTTCGTCTCGGCGTCTCTGACGACCGTGCCGCGAGGAATCTGAATGACAAGATCCTCTCCCCGTTTGCCGAAGCGTCTGCCGCCCTGCCCGTCCTGACCGGACGAGGCGGAGTATTTGCGTTTATAGCGGAAGTCCATCAGGGTAGAGAGGTTGTCGTTGACGCGCAGGACGATATCGCCGCCCTTGCCGCCGTCTCCGCCGTCCGGTCCGCCTGCCGCAACGTATTTCTCCCGATGGAACGCCACGGCTCCGTTGCCGCCGTTCCCGGCTTTTACGAAAATTTTTACCTTATCTACAAACATAGCGTATCCCTCTAAAAAAATCCCGAACATAGGCAAACTATGTTCGGGATTCCTCATTGCAAATTACTGCTTTGCGTAAACAGAGCACTGCTTGCGATCCTTGCCCTTGCGCTCAAACTTGACGGTGCCGTCGATCAGAGCGAAGAGGGTATCGTCACTGCCGATACCGACATTGTTGCCCGGATGGATGTGAGTGCCTCTCTGACGAACCAGAATGTTGCCGGCCAGAACGAACTGACCGTCCGCACGCTTTGCGCCCAGTCTCTTGGACTCGGAATCACGACCGTTCTTGGTAGAACCGCCGCCCTTCTTATGTGCGAAGAACTGAAAACCGATTTTCAGCATTTGTTACACCTCCATAACTTCGATATAATCAGGATACTCATCCCGCAGGGAGCACATGGTCAGCATAAAGCCGGTCAGCACTGCCTGAACTGCGTCCTCATCATCGCAGACCGCGGGGAGTGTGAGGGTGACTCGGGGCTCAGTGGAATTGACCTTCGCGTTTGCGTGGTTACCCAGAACATCATTGATGGTGATCTCGGCAAACTGAACCGCACAAGAGGCGGCCGCGCAGATGACATCGCTGCCCTCTTCGGCATAGCCGCTGTGTCCCGACACGGCAAAACCGTTGATTCTGCCGTTCTGATTGAAAATCTCGACCTTAATCATTACACAGAGATCTTTTCAATCTGCACCTTGGTATAAGGCTGTCTGTGGCCGCGAATGGACTTGGAGTCCTTCTTCGGGCGATACTTGAAGACGGTGATCTTCTTGGACTTGCCGTTCTTCAGAACCTTGGCTTCGACGGAAGCACCTGCCACGACGGGAGCGCCGAACTTGGAGTTCTCGCCGTCCACGACTGCCAGCACCTGATCGAAGGTTACGGTTGCGTCAGCCTCAACGCCGAGCTTTTCGACAAAAATGATGTCGCCCTCCTTGACGCTGTACTGCTTGCCACCGGTAACGATAACTGCCTGCATTATTGGTTGCACCTACCTTTTTTGTAGTCTCGCTCTTGAGGTTTGAGAAATCTCAATTGCACACCTCTTCGATGCGGCTCGCAAATTATAGCACAAAAAAAGAAATTTGTCAAATACTATTTGACTATTTTTTCCGTTTTTATTATAATATTTTTGAAATTTCCGGAGCAAACGGTGATCTCTATGAAAAAACTCATTTTTTTCCTCCTGCTGCTGTCTCTGCTTCTGACGGCCTGCGCGGAGGCCGAGCCGATTGAGCGCAGCTTATTCGCCATGGACACCTATATGACGGTGCGGATTTGGGGCGATGAAGCGGACGCGGACGAGATCTGCACCCTGATCCTTGCGCTTGATTCCGCCCTTGACGCCGACGACGCAGACAGTGAGCTGGGGCGGCTGAACGAAAGCGGCGCGCTCATTGTCTCGGAGCGTACGGCGGAGCTTTTGTCGCTCTCCATACAGTACGCACGGCAGACCGGCGGCGCATTTGACCCGACCGTACGCCCTTACATCTGTGCATGGCAGGCGGCGGTCGATACTCCCCCCTCGCACGAGTATCTCGCTTCCTTACGCTCTCTCGTCGGGACGGAGCATATTTCGCTCGACGGCCGTGCGGTTTCCCTCTCGACGGGGACGGCGCTGGATTTGGGTGGAATCGCAAAGGGCTACACGGCGCAGAGCTGTATGGAAGCACTCTCCGCGCGCGGCGTGACCTGCGCCATGCTTTCCCTCGGCGGCAATGTGCAGACCCTCGGCAGCAAGCCCGACGGAAGCCAATGGGCTGTCGGTATTGCCGACCCCGAAAACCCACAGGAGGCACTTGCCGTCGTTCGATTTGACGGATCCATGGCACTCGTGACCTCGGGAGACTATCAACGCTGCTATGAACTCGGCGGCGTGAAATATCACCACATTCTCGACCCGAAGACGGGCTGCCCTGTCGATCATTCTCTTTCCTCCGTAACGATCCTTGCACAAAACGGCAGCATGGCCGACGCCTTCTCGACCGCGCTGTTTGTGATGGGCTTGGATGACGCGGTCGAATTTTGGCGAACTAGGGACGATTTCGAGGCGGTTTTTGTCTTAAAGGACGGGACGGTTCTCGTCACGCAAGGAGCCGCCCCCCTGCTGACCGACTGCGATTTTGAGGTGATCGATCGATGAAAACAAGGAATTGGATCGTTCTTTTTGTCCTTCTGGCAATCCTCTGTACAGGCTTAACTCTTTTCTTTTTCAACGGTGACGCCTCCGACTGTACCGCTCTTGTCTATTCCGACGGCGTTTTGGTGCGCACGATTGATCTGACTAGGGACGCAGAATACCGCATTGAATTCGGCTCGGAGTGGAATGTTCTGACGGTGAAAAACGGCAGCATTTCCGTCACCTCCGCCTCCTGCGAGAACGGTGACTGCATCAGCACGGGTGCCGGAAATCACGGTGCACCGATCGTCTGTCTTCCGAATCGACTCGTCATCGAATTTTCGGACAAGGCCGACCTTGACGCCCTGATAAAATAGCTACTTTCTGCGGAAATTGGACGAGACGCTCTCCAGTGCGCCTGCCGCCTCGGTGCTGAAATCCGGCACCTTGGCCAAATCGCCCAGCGAAACCATTCCGACCAGTCTGCCGCCGCTTTGCACGGGCAGACGGCGGATCTGCCGGTCGGACATCAGCTCGGCAGCCACATTGATCGGCTCATCGGCATCGACCGAGACGATGCGCCTCGTCATGACGTCCGAAACGCGCGTTCCGCACGGATCATCCTCCGTTGCAACGCACCGCAGGACGATGTCTCGATCCGTCACGATGCCGCGAAGCCTCCCCTCCTTTGTACAAACGGGCAGCGCGCCGATATTATAATGTGAAAGGAGCCGCGCCGCCACCGCCAGATTTTCCTCCGGCGTGACCGTGATGACTCGCTGCGACATCATATCCCTGACCTTCATTTGAAAAACCTCCCATAAAAATTCGCCTCCCCCGACGAAAGCCGGAGGAGGCGTTTGTCTCTTCGATTATGGGATTTTTTTCGAAATCTTATACCGATTTATTTGCGCAGGGCGGAATCAATCGCCTCGGCAGCCTTCTTGCCGGCACCCATGGCGAGAATGACCGTTGCCGCGCCTGTCACGGCATCGCCGCCGGCATAGACGCCCTCACGGGTGGTCATGTTGTCCTCGTTGACGATGAGGCAGCCCTTCTTATTGGTTTCCAGACCGGGCGTTGTGGAACGGATCAGGGGGTTCGGAGAGGTGCCGAGTGCCATGATGACGGTATCGACCGTAAGGTCAAACTCACTGCCCTCGATCTCGACGGGGCGGCGGCGACCGGAGGCATCCGGCTCACCGAGCTCCATGCGAACGCACTGCATCGCACCGACACGACCGTTGCCGTCGTCGAGGATTTTCTTGGGGTTGCAGAGGGTGCAAAGCTCGATGCCCTCTTGCTTGGCATGGTGCAGCTCTTCCAGACGGGCGGGCATTTCGGCCTCGCCGCGGCGATAGACGATGTAGACGTGCTCTGCGCCGAGACGCTTGGCGCAGCGAGCGGCATCCATGGCGACGTTACCGCCACCGACGACGGCGACCGCCTTGGAGACGATAACGGGCGTGTCGGCCTTTTCTTCATATGCCTTCATCAGGTTGATGCGCGTCAGATATTCATTGGCGGACATGACGCCCTTGAGCGCCTCGCCCTCGATATGCATGAACATCGGAAGTCCGGCGCCGGAGCCGACGAAGATCGCCTTGTAGCCCATCTCGAACAGCTCGTCGATAGACATGACCTTGCCGATGACCATGTTTGTCATGACCCGGACGCCCATGGCCTCGAGCTTGGTGATCTCGTTGGCGACGATGGCCTTCGGCAGACGGAACTCGGGGATGCCGTAGACCAGAACGCCGCCGGCGGTATGCAGGGCTTCAAAGATCGAAACCTCGT
>CAZKSR010000064.1:0-7587 GCA_964555465.1 uncultured Oscillospiraceae bacterium | reverse complement strand
TGGCTGAACTTCAACGGCGAGAAGATGTCCAAGTCTCGCGGCAATGTTGTCGACCCCTATATCCTCTCCGAGCGTTTCGGCGTCGATGCCCTGCGTTTCTTCCTCCTGCGCACCTTCCCCTTCGGCTCGGACGGCAACTTCACCAACGAGCTGCTCATCTCCACCATCAATACCGACCTTGCCAACACCCTCGGCAATCTTGTCTCCCGTACGGTTGCCATGAGTCAAAAGTATTTCGGCGGTAATCTGGCGGAGGGCGGCGAGGACGCGCCGCTCGATGACGAGCTGAAGGCATTGGCCGCCACGGTCGTTGCGGACTATGCAAAGCATATGGACGCCTATCAGTTCTCCGTCGGTCTGAATGATATTTTCCGTCTCCTTGACCGCGCCAATAAGTATATTGACGAGACGACGCCTTGGATCCTGGCCAAAAACGAAGAGACGATGCCGCGGCTTCTGACCGTCATGAAGAACCTCTGCGAGAGCATCCGCATCTGTGCCGTTCTGCTCACGCCGTTCATTCCGGATTCGTCGGCAAAGATTCTCGATCTGCTGAATGTCTGCGCCGCCGACCGTAGCTGGGACGGCTTGCAGTATCGCGATCCTGCCGCAGCCTCCTTCACCACGCAGACCGGCGCGCCGCTCTTCCCCCGCATCGACACGGAGAAGGAGCTGGCCGAGCTGGAGGAGATGGCCGCCGCAGCCGCTGCCGCCGCAAAGCCCGCCTTGGAAATCGAGCCGTATTGCGAGGAATTCGTCGATTTCGACACCTTCTGCAAGTCCGATTTGCGTGCCGTCAAGGTCAAGGACTGCAAGAATGTCAAAAAGAGCGACAAGCTTCTCTGCTTCACCCTCGACGACGGCACGGGCACCGACCGCCAGATTCTCTCCGGCATCGCCAAGTTCTATCAGCCGCAGGATCTGATCGGAAAGACCCTCGTTGCCATCGTCAATCTGCCGCCTCGCAAGATGATGAGCCGAGAGAGCTGCGGTATGCTCCTGAGCGCCGTCCACACCGAGCACGGCGAAGAAAAGCTGAACCTCATCATGATCGATGACAGCATCCCTGCCGGTGCCAAGCTCGGCTGAAAACGAGCCGATTTCGCTGTAAAAATGCACATTGGGCGAAAAACCACCCCACAAAGCTCGGCTTTGTGGGGTGGCTTTGCTTCATACCGATCCCCGATTCCAATGCGCCTTGCACATTTTTTCGGGATCAAAGCTCACGAAGCGCATCGTGGAGGATGGTTTTAGCGTTGGTTTTTTCGTCGCGGTATTTGATCACTCTGGCCGGAGCCCCGACGACGACGGCATTCTCCGGCACGTCCTGCGTCACGATGGCGCCGGCGGCAATGACTGCGTGATCACCGACTCGAACGCCCTCCAGAATGACCGCATTGGCACCGACGACGACATCGTCCCCGATGGCAACGGGCTGTGCGCTCGGCGGCTCGATCACGCCGGCCAGAATCGCCCCTGCTCCGATGTGGCACCGCTTGCCGACCGTCGCTCGGCCGCCCAGAACGGCGCCCATATCGATCATCGTGCCCTCGCCCACGACGGCACCGATGTTCAAAACGGCGCCCATCATAATGACGGCATTGTCTCCGATCTCGGCACCGTCACGGATAATGGCGCCCGGCTCGATGCGTGCGTGAAGATTCTTCAGATCCAGCAGCGGCAGAGCACTGTTGGCGGCATTATTTTCGACGTGCACCGCAGCGATGCTCGCGGCGTTTTTCTTCAACTGCGGCTCAATGACCTTCCAGTCACCGAAGAGAATTTTCAGGCCGTTGCCGCCGCAGAAGCACTCGCAATCGGAAAACTCGCAGGGCGCTGCTTCCTGAAGCGTGATGCGAACGGGCGTCTTTTTCTCCGCACTGCGGATGAATTCAATGATCTCGTAGGCCTCCATCTCAGCGCACCTTCTTCTTACGGCGCACCATCTCGCGCCAGTCCAGATCGCCCCTCTGCAAGCCCATGATGAGCATCTCCGCCGAGGCAAGGTTCGTCGCCACGGGGACATTATAGGTGTCGCAGAGGTGGATGGTGTGAACGATCTGCTGATCCTCCCACGGGTCCGTGTTGGCGGGATCGATAAACATCAGAACGAGGTCAACCTCGTTATAGGCGATGCGCGCGTCGACCTGCTGGTGGCCGCCCTGATTATGCGACAGGAACATCGTGATCGGCAGACCGGTCGCATCGGCAACCAGACGGCCCGTGGCGGCAGTGGCGGAAATGCTATGCTTGGCAAGGATGCTCTTGTAGGCCGTGCAGAATTGCACCATCAGCTCTTTTCTCTTGTCATGTGCCATCAGGGTAATATTCATACTCATCACCTCATCTAATTTTCATCAGCGGCGTCGGAACACCGCGCAAGCGTCTGGAAATGCGCAGGCAGGCCTCGGCCGCACCGTCTACGGCGGAGAAAATCAACGCCTCGCCGCTTGCGGCGGCCAGCACGACCTCGCTGTCCTCCGGTACGATGCCGAGGAGCGGAAGGCCGACGTCGTCCATCATGTCGTCCACCGTCAGGCGCATCCGAGAAAACAGCTTCGGCGTAATGCGATTGACGATCAGGTGGATGCTCTCCTTGCCGTCAAGCGTGAGCAGCTCGGCGGCACGCTCGGCGTCACGCATGGAGGCAGGGTCGGGCGTGGAGACGACCAGAATACGGTCGGCATAACGAGTGGTCAGGCGAAAGCTCGTCCCGATCCCCGCGGCGGAGTCGATCAGGCAAAAGTCGAATTCTTGCCGAATCTCTTGCAAAAAGTGCCCGAATTCCGTCACATCAATGTCCTCATCCTGCTCTCGCACGGGGGCGGTGAGAAGGAAGAGCTTCTCCAATTGCGGATGCTGCGCCGCATCGGAAAGGGCATAGTGGCCGTGCATCACGTCGGGGAAGGCGATAATGGGCAGGTCTGCCATGCCGAGGGAGATATCCAGATTCCGCAGGCCGATGTCCGCATCGATGCAGAGCACACGCTTGCCCTCTGCGGCAAGACAGGTGGCGACGGCAGCGCAGACGGTGGTTTTCCCCGTGCCGCCCTTTCCCGAGACGACGGTGATGATCTCTCCCATGCGCCCGACCTCCTTTTCAAACTTTCACGCATATAGTATACCTGATTTTTCCGCCGATTTCAACAGATTTTTTTCATAAGAAAAGCCGCCGCCGAGGATGGCGGCGGCTGAGGGGAAAACGGCGATAGGGGTCGGGAAGCAGCAGCCGATCTTCGGCTCAAAGGGCGCACCGCTCACTCCAACTGGTCGAGGTTTTTGGCAAACGACGGCAGGCAGTGCTCCATGAACCAGTCCAGCTCCGGCAGGTGCATCGCTTCCAGCGCCTCACGGGTCTGCTTTGCCGCCGATTCGAATTCCGAATTGCCGCTCTTCAGCTCCTCGATGCACTTGATGTGCGCCGAGAGCTTATCGGCTGCCTTGACGATATCATGTACCGTCTCGTCGTCCTCATAGACAAGCGGCGCGTAGCTCTCCCGAAGCTCCGGCGGCAGCATTTCCAGCAGTCTTGTGCCGCTGATATGCTCGACCTGCTTATACGCCGACTTGATCTCGGGATTGTAATACTTGATCGGCGTGGGCAGATCGCCGGTGAAGATCTCGGAGGCATCGTGATACAGCGCAGCCGTGGCGCAGCGCTCGGGGTCGGCATCCTGTCCCAGAATGTCCCGACGGATGAGCGCCAGTCCATGCGCCAGCACTGCGACCATGTGACTGTGCTCCTGAATGTTTTCGCAGTAGGTGTTGCGCATCAAGCCCCAGCGAGTGATATAGCGCATACGGGAGAGGATGGCAAAAAATCGATAATCAGACACGGGCGGCCTCCTGTTTCCTTGCGGTTTTGATGATGGCGGATAAGGAGCGTTCCCCACGGACAGACGTGGCGATACTCACATAGGTTCGATAGAATTCGGCAGGCGTTTTCGGCTCGTTTCCTGCATCGATCAGCCACGGGCACGGCTCCGGCTCCAGGCAAGCGGCACGGCGGCTGAACGCCGCCCCGACACCGAGCTGCTCGGCGAAAGGCAGCATCCGATAGAAATACAGGCTATCGGCACGGTCGAGGCGCGTAAGCTCGTCCTGCGACGCACTGCGCAAGAAAGAGCGAAGTCCGAGCAGATCCGCAAGCGAATTCATTGCAGAAGCGGTGCGCCGTCCGCCGAAAACGGTCGAAAGCGCGCAGAAAATCTGCACGACAAGCATCACAAGCGTCAGCAGGAAGCACCCTGCGGAGGACGCAAGGAGCAGCAGCACGGCACCGCTTGCAACGCCGAGAAGGAGTGCCTTATGCCGCTTTCTGCCGAAAAAATGCAGGCAGGCAGACTGGACGAGCCACGCTGCCGCTGCCGTGAGCACCGCCAAAACGGGAAGGATGATCCAGCGGAAGAAGCCGCTCGGAAGAAGAAGATCAAAGATGATCAGTCCGCAAATACAGGCCGTGACCAGCCCGAGCAAGCGAAGGAGATAGGGGCTGCCGCTGCGTTTTCGGTAGAGCCTGCGCGCCCAGCCGTTTTGTATCGTTCGGCCGACACGTTCACAGGCCGAGCGCACACGTGCGCTGAGCGCATCGACACTGTCGCCGGCTTTGAAAACGGAATAGAAGAGCTTCCGCTCCGCCGCAGATCGCTCCGAGCCCATCTCCATCTGCTTTTGCAGGTGAATTCGGCCGCCTTGACTGCGGCGGATGACGAGATAGCCGAGGTTGCCCCAGTGCGCAAAGATCGCCATGGGGTCGGGTGCCGTGCCGAAGAGCTGACAGGGAATTTCTCCGGCCGTAGCCTCGTTGACGCAGGTGTGGCGCAGCGTTTTTTGCGGCCATTTGGTGCGCAGGCGGAGGAAGCGGTAGGCCACGGCGCACAGGACGGAGAGCCAGAAGAAGAGCTTTGCAGCCGAGGCTGTCCGACCGGGCAGATTACGCAGATCGAAGGTATCCGCAGGGAATTTCAGCCGCAGGGTCAGCGTTTCGGCGTCCTTGAACCGCTCCAAGCTCTGTGCCGAGAGGGTGTTGTCGAGGGTGGAAATTTTGAGATAATTATCGATATCCACCCCGTGATAAGCACTGTACCAAGAGGGATAGCCGCTGATTTCGCAGGGAAAATCGACTGTCAGTGTATAGCTTTGGATCGGGCACGACCAGCCCTTTTCCGGCAAATTCAGCGTGAAGAGCTGTCCGCTGTCGGAATCGGCAACCGTGCCCTCCAGACGATACGAGCAGGCGAAGGTCACGTTTCCGGAGAAGCCGGCCCGAGAGGAGAATACGACACACTCCACGCCGCCGACGGTTTTGATCTTATAAGAGGCACCGGAGGCCGTGATATCGTCGGCGTCGGCGGAGAGCGGAACGGTAAATTCGGTTTGGGTGACAAGGAAGCTGACCGTGGCGGTGAGAGCGATGTCACAGGTGCCCTCGTCCGAGACGGTGATTTGGGCATCAAGCTGAGTGACCTCCGTGCTTGCGGCGTGAACCGGTGCAACCAACAGCGCGCACAGCAGGGCGCAAAGCAGAACGGAAACGACTTTCCGCACAAAATCAGCTCCTTTCGACATTTTTTATCATGGAAAGCATACCACATAATCGAAAAAAAAGCAAGATCAACCTTCTGCCGCAGGAGCGGAAACATATTGAAAAGAATCCGACAGTTGAACAAATCCGGCACAACGTAATATCATTTCTTTATGTACTTCCGATATCGTCAGGTGCTTTCTGTGTGTTCGTTTTATATAACAGGCTGCGGCAAAGCAGCGGCGATTGCTCCATCCAATCTTCATGCGCTTGAAGTAAGGCATCGAGGAACCGTCAAGGTGTTCCCGACGGATCGCTTCCGAACTCGGTTAAAAGCATTGATCCGTTCGGGCTGAGTGCTTTTGCGAATTACAAATCGTTGTGTGGAAATCCTTATTTAAGCCGCTACATTTCTTGTAAAAGTTTCGTCTCTATGATCAACTTTTTTACGACAACGGGGTCAAGCTCAGCCCGTCCCTCAACATTTATTATAGAAACGGTTTCTTTGGGCAACAAAAACAGCGACCCCTTTACGGAATCGCCGTATGGCAGAACAAAATAATGCCGTTATTTTCTCCGTATATCGAGGTTTCGTCAGCGCTTATAATGCGGCCGTTTATGCCTCGCAGCGAGGTGTCCCAATCGTCCGGACAGGAGGATCATTTTTCGTAGAACTATGTCTTATCCGAAATCCCCAAATGGATAAACCTATCCACTTATACGCTTCAATTATATCATCTGATTCGAAGAAAAGTCAATACCCGATGCGAAAAAACGAAGAAAAAGTCGAACAATCGATTGTCCTGCGTGTTACATTATTTGCCGGACACACAAAAGCACATTTTTTGTGGTCAAAAAATCGTCAATACGGAGGCTTGAAAATGGGAAGACGCGGTGAGAGTATTTTTCGACGGAAGGATGGCCGTTGGGAGGCGCGATATCCGCTCGAAAAAGACGCGACGACGGGGAAAAGGAAGTACCGCTCAGTGTATGCAGGCACATACACCGAGGCGAAGGAGAAGCGCGCTCAGGCAATGCAGACGGCATACATTTCTCGCAGTTGTGGGTATTTTTCCGAGGCTGTAAAAATGTGGTTAGAAGAGAAGGAGCCGGACATCAAGGAACAGACCTATCGGAGGTATCGGCAATGCATTGATACGCATATCACTCCTTATTTTGGGCAGCTTCGCTGCTCGGCGATTACGCAGAGTGTGGTCGATGCTTTTCTAAAGCAGAAGCGAATATCGGGCAGGTTAGATGGCAAGGGAGGCCTTTCCCGGAGTACGCTACGCGGAATGTGTATTCTTCTGCAGTCGGTTCTGCTTTTTTCATATCAAAGGAATCTGGGCATCCCCGAGCTGATTCGGATTAAAAAGCCGAAAATCGAGAAGAAAAGCATCCATGTTCTCCAAAAGAGCGAGCAAAAAAAAATGGAGACCGTCCTGTTGGGGGCTCCAAACGGTACGAATCTGGCCATTTATCTTGCGTTACATTCCGGGGTGCGGATCGGTGAGCTCTGTGCTCTTCGTTGGTCGGATATCGACTTTGATGAGCGGCAGTTATTCGTTCGCAGTACGGTAATCCGAAATAAAAGCGGCCAGTCGGCAATTGCACCGCCCAAAAGCGAAACCTCGCACAGAGCGATTCCGCTCACCCTGCAGTTAACGAAACTGCTCGCCGCAGAGCGGGAGAATTCCTGTTCGGAATTTGTCTTTTCCTCTCCGCGAAAGAATGCTTTTCTAAATCCCAGAACGCTTCAATACCGGTTCCGAGCGTTATTGTCACAGCTTGAAATACCCGAGATTTCGTTTCACGCCCTGCGCCATACGTTTGCTACGAGGTGGATCGAATGCGGTATGGATGTGAAGTCGTTGAGCGAAGTTTTGGGTCATGCCGGAGTACAGATTACACTGGATATCTATGTTCATTCCTCTGATAAGCTCAAACGAGAAGCAATCGAAAAGCTGGAGAGCTTTTCTGGTCAAATCTATGGTCAAAAATCCGCGGAGAGCCTTGTATAGAAAGGCTCTCCGCGTTCTTTTCGTGTAAGACATAGTTCTACG
>CAZKSR010000063.1:0-7828 GCA_964555465.1 uncultured Oscillospiraceae bacterium | reverse complement strand
AATCCTCCGCGCCTGTTGGCGGCACGCCGAGTCGGCGTGCCCTACGGAGAGGGAGAACCGCCCTCCGCCGCAATTCGCACCGCACCTCGTAGGGCGCGCCGACCCGGCGCGCCGTTTTATTTCACCTGTCTGCCCTTGTCGGCTTCTATTTCATCAGCTTTTGCAGCACATCGACCAGCTCATCGACCGTCTCGTCCTTGCCGTTGCGAAGATCATCGGCCACACAGGAACGGATGTGATTGGCCAGCAGCTCCCGACTGAAGGCATCCAGTGCCGCGCGGATCGCACGGACTTGGATCAAAATATCCGTGCAATAGGCGTCGGCATCGAGCATTTTTTTCACGCCTCGCACCTGACCCTCGATACGATTCAGGCGGTTGGCCAGCGACCGATATTCCTCCTCGGCGCGCTGCTTGGTTTTATGACAGCAATCTTGCATAGCTTCCTCCGATACCCCATGTGGGTATTTATATTTTACTCCCGACGGCGGCTTCCGTCAAGAATGATTGCTTGACTTTTCCGCCATCGGGAGTATAATGGTAAAAAATTTCCGTAAGGAGGGACGAAAATGAACGCAAAAATCGACATTTCCTCCGTCACTCTGCACACCGAGCGGCTGCTCCTGCGTCCGTGGCGGACGGAGGATCTGGCAGACCTGTACGCCTACGCCCGAGTGGACGGTGTCGGGCAGATGGCCGGTTGGCAGCCGCACGAAAGCTTGGAGCAATCCCGTAACATCCTCGACAGTTTTATCGAACACAGAAAGACCTTCGCCCTCGAATTCGGCGGACGTGTCATCGGCTCGCTCGGCATTGAGGAATATAACGAGGCGCAGCTTCCCGAGCTTTCCGCGCTGCTCGGTCGGGAAATCGGTTATGTTTTATCGAGGGATTTTTGGGGATGCGGCCTCATGCCCGAGGCGGTGCGAGCCGTCGTGCGCTATCTTTTCGAGACGGAAGGCTTGGATTTTATTTTGGTCGGCCACTTCGAACACAACCGACGCTCCGCCCGTGTCATCGAAAAATGCGGCTTCCGCTATCTTAAGACCCTCCCGTACGACACGCAGCTCGGCACGACCGAGCGCGCACGCAATTATATCATGTATCGGACGGAGCCTGCTCCTTCTTGCCGCTGAAGAGGCGATGGAGCCACTTGCCGCCGTAGTCGCAGCCCAGACCCATGACGGCACCGATAACGAGGCAGAGCGACAGCATTTTCCAGTCGCCGTCGGCGGCGAAGGTCGTAAAGCAGCCCATGAATGTGCCGGGGCAGAAATCAAACCAGCCGAATTTTGCGATGATGCACATGACGAAGGTGACGATGCCGCACCAGATGCCCAGCTCGCCCAGCTTCGGCACCGCGCCGCTCAGCAGGATGATCGCCATGCCGCACGCCACCCCTGCCAAATTCGGGAAAACGGTGGATTTCAGGCCGGACAGACCGTGTTTGCCGGTCGCGAAATAGGTCGTGCACCCGGCGAAGCCTGCCCAGCCGAGCAGTCCGAGCAGCCCGGCAAGATAGGACCAAATGCCGCACAAAATCGCAGTGGAAATGCTCAGTGCACACAGTGAACTCATTTTTTTCATGGTAATTCTCCTTGCAATATGATGGAACGGTGGCTGTTTCGGGGCTTTGATTCCGTTGCGGTTTTCCAATCGGTCTCGGAATCGCCGCTCAAAATAAGCTCAGCATATGTCGATGTTTTCGTCGGGCTTGTTTCTGACCAATTGCACAACCGTCTCTATATGGGCACAGCGCGGAAATAGGTCGACGGCCTCGGCGTGGCGCAGGGAGTAGCCGCAGGTGCACAGGAGCTTGACGTCGCGGGCGAGCGTTGCCGGGTCGCACGAGACATAGACCACGCGGTCGGGCGACATTTCGCGAATGGCCTCGATGACCTCTGCGGACAGCCCTTTTCTCGGCGGATCGACCACGATGACGTCGGGCTTCGTTCCCTCGGCGGCCAGCCTTGCGGCAGCTTCGCCTGCGTCCGCGCAGAAAAATCGGGCGTTTTCGATGCCGTTTCGCTCCGCGTTCGCCACAGCGTTCTCGATGGCGCTGTCGATGACCTCAACGCCGATGACCTCACGGGCATTTTTTGCGAGGCAAAGGGTGATCGTCCCCGTACCGCAGTAGAGGTCGAGGACGGTTTCCTTGCCGGTCAGAGCGGCGGCGGAGAGCGCCTTTTGATAGAGAATCTCCGCCTGATCGCGATTGACCTGATAGAACGATCGGGGCGAAATGCGGAATTTCAGGCCGCAGAGCACGTCCTCGATGGCGTCCGAGCCTCGGAGGGTTTTTGTCACCTCGCCCAAAACGGCGTTGCCCCGTCGGGTGTTGATGTTCAGGCAGATGCTCGTCATGCCGTCCAGCTCGGTCAGGGCGTCGATGAGGCGCTTTTTGTGCGGAATGTCCTCGCCGTTGATGACGAGGCAGACCATGATTTGTCCCGTTGCCGCAGCCGTTCGAACAAAAATATGGCGCAAAAGTCCCGTGTGTGTGGCCTCGTCATAGGGCTTCACACCGTATTTTTTTGCCCATTCGAGGACGATTTTCTTCGCACGGTCGCTCGCTTCGGGGAGGATCAGACAACGGTCGATCGCCACGACCTCGTGCGTCCCCTTCTTGAAAAATCCGGCCTCCCCCTCGGGGCTGACGGGGTATTGCGCCTTGTTGCGATAGGACAGGCAGGTCTTTGCGCCGGTGATCTCGAGCGCTTGCAAGCACTGTCCGCCGAGGCGATTCAGCGCATCGAGCACCCGTTGGCGTTTGATCTCCAGCTCCGCCTCATAGGTCAGATGCCAAAAATCACAGCCGCCGCATAGCTTCGCATACGCACAAGCGCGGTTGACTCTGTCGGGCGAGCGAGTTATAATATTCACGATGCGACCGTGCGCGGCGGCCTTGCCGATATGGACGATGCGCAGATCGTATTCCTCATCGGGCGCGGCGTTCGGCACAAAGACGGCGCACCCGTCCACACGGCAAACGCCGAGTCCCTCACTGGTAAAGCCCGAAACGCGTGCTCGGTAGATTTCATTCTTTTTCAGCATAGAAAAACTCCTGTTTCACGTGAAACATTGCTTCCGCGGCTCGACTGCGCAGGCAGCGCGGGGATGCGTTCGGACAGCGAGCCGTCTCACCGTCTGCGCGCAAGCGCCGCGAAAAGCACCGCCTCTATTGTACCACAGTTTCCGCAATTCGTAAATGAAGAAAATGGTGATTTCATGTTAACCTATAAAAATTGTCGCCTCTGTCCGAGAAAATGCGGCGTCGATCGGGAAAACGGGGAGCTTGGCTTCTGTCGGATGCCTGCCGAGCCGCGCTTGGCGCAGGCGATGCTGCACTACGGAGAAGAGCCTGTAATCTCGGGGAATTTCGGCGCAGGTGCCGTCTTTTTCTCGGGCTGTACGCTCCGATGCTCCTACTGTCAAAATGCGGAGATTTCCGAGAGAGGAAAAGGCAAGCCCTCGAGGAATTTGCGGCAGATTTTCGAACGTCTCATCGACGAGGGCGCGCAGTGCCTTGAGATGGTCACGCCGACGCATTTTCTGCCGGATCTTCTTCCTGCGCTCACGCCAAAGCTTCCCGTTCCCGTCGTCTATAACTGCGGCGGCTACGAATCCGTCGAGACGCTTCGTGCGCTGGAGGGGCTTGTCGACGTATATCTGCCCGATCTCAAATACGCAGATAACGCCTTGGCCGAGAAATTTTCTCGCGCACCCGACTATTTCGAAACTGCGACGGCGGCGATCCGAGAAATGGTTCGCCAGACGGGGGAGGCCGTGATCGAGGACGGCGTCATGACGCGCGGTGTCCTCATCCGTCATCTGGTGCTTCCGAACTGCTTGGAAAATACGCTGAAGGTGATCGAATGGGTTGCCGAGAGCTTTCCGAGAAATTCGGTACTCTTTTCGCTGATGAGCCAGTATGTCCCGATGAACGGGGTCGGCGCGCCGCTTGACCGCCGCATCACACAGGAGGAATACGACGGTGCGCTGAGCTGGATGGAGCTGTGCGGCTTGCAAAACGGCTTTGCGCAGGAACTGGCGGCCGCAACGACCGAGCTGCTACCGAAATTCGACTTTGAAGGAATTTTTTGAAACAAATGTTTGCATTTTCGGCCGAGATGTGATATAATGGAGCAAACGACGGACACAGGAGGCCACTATGGGCAGAACGAGCAGCAAAAGGGCGGAGATTCTGGACTTTGTTCGGGAATTTTCGCAAAATAACGGCTATTCGCCCTCCGTTCGGGAGATCATGCAGGCGGTCGGCCTGCGGTCTACGGCGGCAGTGCACTACCATATCGAAGCCCTGAAGCGCAGCGGCGAGCTGCTCGGTGCCGACGGGAAAAACCGTGCCATTTCCGCCATCGCGCCGAGGGGCGTGCCCGTCATCGGCGTGGTTACGGCCGGCCTGCCGATTTTGGCGGTGGAAAATATCGAGGGCTACCTGCCGTATGAAGGCGCAAAGGGCTGCTTTGCGCTTCGCGTGCGCGGCGATTCCATGATCGATGCCGGGATATTCGACGGTGACAAGGTCATCGTCCGTCCGCAGCAGACCGCAGAGCACGGCGAAATCGTCGTCGCCCTTCTGGAGGACGAGGCAACGGTCAAGCGGCTCTACCGCAAGAACGGCGAGATCCTGCTCATGCCGGAAAACCCGAGCTATTCCCCCATCGACGGCACCCACGCGCAAATCATCGGCCGCGTGCAGACCGTCATCCGCGACCTGTAATATATAATAAGGTATGCTTTGCGAGCGGCGTGCGAGAACACGCTGCTCAATTTTTTCGTGTTTCACGTGAAACAATGAAATTATAGTTGAAAAATCGCTTGGTTTGTGCTATGATGTGCGCAGAATCCAACGGGAAGGAGGCGACGCATTGGCAAGAGTGATAGCGATCGTCAACCAAAAGGGCGGCGTCGGCAAAACGACCACGGCGGTCAACCTGACGGCGGCTCTGGCGCTTCGGGGTGCCCGTGTGCTGCTGTGCGATTTCGATCCGCAGGCCAACGCCACCAGCGGCCTCGGCGTCAACAAAAAAGCCGTCTCGAACACGGTCTACGACATGATCATCAACGGGGCGATGCCCGAACAGTGCGTGCTGCGAACCGATTACGGTGACGTCATCCCCTCGTGCGCAGCACTGGCAGGCGCCACGGTGGAGCTGATTTCCCTCGAAAAGAGGGAATATTGCCTGAAAAAGCAGCTCGACCTCCTGCGCTATGCCTATGACGTGATCTTCATCGACTGTCCGCCGTCGCTGGAGCTGCTGACGCTCAATGCGCTGTGCGCCGCCGACAGCATCCTCATCCCCGTCCAGTGTGAATATTACGCGCTCGAGGGGCTGTCCGACCTGATGTCGACGCTTCGCGCCGTGAAGCGCAGTCTGAACCCGAAGCTGGAAATTTTCGGTGTCCTGATGACGATGCACGACGGGCGCACGAATTTCTCAAATCAGGTCGCGCAGGAGGTGCGCCGACATTTCCCGGGAAAAACCTTCGCCACGGTCATTCCCCGAAACGTCCGTTTGGCCGAAGCACCGAGCTACGGCGTTCCGGTCTTTGCCTACGACAAAGGCTCCCGAGGCGCGGCGGCCTATCTTGCCGTGGCCGAAGAAATCATGCGAAAGGAAAACATCTGATGGCGATCAAACAACGAGGTTTGGGTCGGGGTCTGGGTGCTCTGCTCGACGATTTCACGCCGCAGCAGACGCAGGATGCCGTGACGCTGCTCCCCCTGCAAAAGGTCGAGCCGAACCCGAACCAGCCGAGAAAATTATTTGATGAAGAACAGCTTCAGGCTCTCTCGGACTCAATTGCCGAGCACGGACTGCTGCAGCCGTTGGCCGTGCGCAGCATCGGCGACGGGTATTATCAGATCATCGCCGGAGAACGGCGGTGGCGTGCGGCACGGATGGCCGGCCTGTCCGAGGTGCCCGTTCTCGTCGTAGAGGCCGATGACCGAAAGGTGATGGAGCTTGCGCTGGTCGAGAATTTGCAGCGTCAGGATCTCAACCCGATGGAGGAATCCGAGGGCTACCGCTCCTTGATGGAGGATTTCGGCCTGACGCAGGAGCAGGTCGCCGCCCGTGTCGGAAAATCCCGTCCCGCGGTGGCAAATGCACTGCGTTTGCTGGCGCTGCCGGACGAGGTTCGCGCGCTGGTCGTCGACGGAACACTTTCGGCCGGTCACGCCCGTGCGGTGCTCAGTCTGCCGACCGAACGCCTGCAAAAGGCCGCAGCGCAGAAGATCATCGCTCTGCGCCTGTCCGTCCGTCAGGCCGAGGCAATGTGCAAGCGCATGGCGGCAGAAAAGGAAAAAGAAGAAAAAACCGCACCGCAGACAGTTGATTACGTCGGCGAATGTGAAAAGCTGCTGACAAGACATCTCGGCCGCAGGGTCAAGATCGTCAGCGGCAAGCGTAAGGGACACTTCGAGCTTGAATTCTACGGTCAGGACGACCTCCAGCGTGTCTACGAAGCCCTCTGCGCAATGAAAATCTCGGAGGAAACGAATGAAACAACCTGAAGTTCAGAACCAAGAAGAATTTACCCCGAAGAAAAAGCGGGCACTTGTGACCTATCTGTCGATCATCGCCGCCGCCGCGTTTTTGCTGGTTGCGCTGTCGATGTTCGTGAACAATCGGACGATGCAGGAGGAATTTGACGACCTGCACAATCAGACCAAGGAGAGCCATGCGGCCATCGAGTCGTCCATGGCCGAGCAGATCGAGTCGCAGGAGGTGTCGTACGAAGCGGAGCTGAGCGAAATGGAGCGTCGGGCGAAGGCCTCGGAGCTGCTGGCGCTGGCCGACCATGCCTATCACGATCGCGACGAACGCGCATTTCAGGGCTACATGGCGGAGCTGGAAGGCTGCGCCGACGCACTGTCCGACGAAATGAAGCAAATTTATGACGAATTAGTCACAGCACAAAGAGGGAAGTAAAAATGATCGATATCAAACGAATCAAGGACGATCCCGATGCGGTCAAGGCCGGTTTTCGGGCAAAGGAGGTCGACTGCGATGCGCAGGTTGACCGAATTCTGGAGCTGGACGGTCTGCGCCGTGCGCTGATCCTCTCGACGGAGACGGACAAGGCCGAGCAGAACCGCGTTTCCAAGGACATCCCCCGAATGAAAAAGGCCGGTGAGGATGTTGCGCCTATCTTCAAGCGCATGGGCGAGCTGAAGGCGCAGATCGCAGAGAACGACAGGAAGCTCACGGAGGTCGAGGCCGAATATCGCACGCTGATGCTTTCGCTGCCAAATCTCCCCGACCCCGACCTCAAGCCGGGCGGCAAGGAGAATAACGAGCCGCTTCGCTATATCGGAGAAAAGCACTCCTTCGACTTCGAGCCGAAGCATCATGTCGACCTGTGCACCGATCTCGGCCTGATCGACTATGAGCGCGGCACGAAGCTGGCAGGCACCGGCTTCTGGATTTATCGCGGCCTCGGTGCCCGTCTGGAATGGGCGCTGCTGAATTATTTCATGGACTGCCACCTGCGTGACGGATATGAAATGGTCATTTTGCCGCATATGCTCGAGTATCAATGCGGCGAAACGGCAGGTCAGTTCCCGAAATTTGCCGACGAGGTCTATAAGATCGAGAATCCGACGGACGAGCGGATGCACTTCATGCTCCCCACCGCAGAAACGGCACTGGCGAGCCTGCACCGCAACGAAATTCTCAGCGAGGCCGAGCTGCCGCATAAGCTTTTTGCCTATACGCCCTGCTTCCGTCGGGAGGCCGGGTCGCACCGAGCCGACGAGCGCGGCATGGTGCGCGGCCATCAGTTCAACAAAATCGAGATGTTCC
>CAZKSR010000062.1:6688-8071 GCA_964555465.1 uncultured Oscillospiraceae bacterium | reverse complement strand
AACCCCTTCAATCAGCCCGGCGTGGAATTCTATAAGAAAAATATGTTCCACCTTCTCGGCAAGCCCGGCTATTGATCGAAAAAACAACGCTTGCTTTTCCAAGCAAAGAATGATACAATAGTACTACCAACTTCAAAGGAGGAATTCCCTATGGTTAAGTTAATCATGGGCTTGCAGGGTGCGGGAAAAACCAAGCAGCTCGTCCAAGACATCAATAACGCAATTCAAAACGAATCCGGCAGCCTTGTCTGCATCGAATACGGCGACAAGCTGCGTTACGATATTGACCGTCGTGTCCGCCTGATCGAATTTCAGGACTACAAAATGGCCGGCTCCATCGCCTTCCTTAAGGGCTTCATCAGCGGCCTTCATGCCAGCAATTTCGACCTCAGCCACGTCTTCATCGACAGCCTCTATAAGCTCCTGAGCGAGCGCAGCGTCTCCGACGTCGAGGACTTCCTGCTCTGGTGCGAGCGCTTCGAAGAGGCAAACCACGTCAGCTTCACCGTCCTCGTCTCCGAGGATCCCGAAAAGCTGCCCGAGACGGTCAAAAAATTCCTGTAAAAATCGAGAAACCGAGCTGCCTCCTCTGTTCGGCTTCGCGTTGGCCCGTGGGTGCAACCGCATTCACGGGTCATTTTTCTATATAAAGGAAGTACAAAATGAACGATTTTGATCGCATGATCTCCGGCCGTCTTTATAATCCGACGAGCCGTGACGTCGAGCAAAGGCATCAACGCGGCCTTGCCGCCTGCGAGCGGTTCAACCGCATCTCCCTACGGCGAAAACGGGCGAAGCAGCGCGCGCTCGAACGCCTCATCCCCTCGGCCGTCGGGAAGGCTTTGACGGTCTATGCGCCGTTTTACTGCGAGTACGGCATCAATATCCATGTGGGGAAGGGCTGCTTCGTCAACTATCAGTGCACCTTCCTCGATGTTGCACCCATCACCCTCGGGGACGGCGTTTGGCTCGGCGCAAATGTCACCTTGGCGACGCCGATGCATCCGTTTTTGGCAGAAGAGCGTCTCTGCGCCGACTATCCCGACGGATACCATGATTTGGAATATGCCGAGCCGATCACCCTGGCAGACGGGTGCTGGATTTGCTCGGGCGCAACGATCTGCGGCGGCGTGACGGTCGGTGAAAACAGCATCGTGGCCGCCGGAGCCGTCGTTCTGCACGACGTCCCTCCGAATTGCATCGTCGGCGGCGTCCCTGCCCGTGTGCTCCGCCGAATCGATGAGGGCGACCGCATCGACGTCTTGAATACCTACCGACAAAACCGCCTCCCGATTCCCGAAAGAAAAAAATAACCCCCTGCTCGGCAATAAAGCAAAACGGCGTCATTCCCGAAAGCGGAATGACGCCGTTTTGGATGGTTTT
>CAZKSR010000062.1:0-6588 GCA_964555465.1 uncultured Oscillospiraceae bacterium | reverse complement strand
CTGCTTCGCTGTCACTGCCTTGGTTGATCGTCCGCCCTGCTTCGCTGTTGCTGCCTTTGTCGACCGTCCGTCCTGCTTGGAGGTCGGCTTTTTTTGCGCTTGCTCGGGTTTTCTCTGCGAATGCTTCGCGGTATCCCTCGACGGCTCCGCTCCGCCCTTGGCCGTGCCCCGATTCGTCTCGGCTTTCCGCTGCTTTTCGCCCTGCTTCGGGCGGATGAGGCATTTCGGGCCGAAGCCGATCAGGTCGGTGCGGCCGGCCTTGGTCAACGCCTCGTGGACGAGAAAATAATTTTTCGGGTTGCGGTACTGAATGAGCGCGCGCTGCATTGCCTTTTCGTGCGGATCGGTCGGCACATAGACCGGCTGCATCGTCCTCGGATCAAGGCCCGTGTAATACATGACGGTCGAGAGGGTGGAAGGGGTGGGATAAAAATCCTGCACCTGCTCGGGGCTGTGGCCGGTGTCACGCAGGTATTCCGCCAGCGCAACGGCCTCCTTCAGCGTCGAGCCGGGATGACTGCTCATCAGATAGGGAACGAGATACTGTCGTTTGCCGAGTTTTTCATTTAGGCGCTCGTATTTGCGGCAAAATGTCTCATATACGGCATTTTTCGGCTTGCCCATATAGCGCAGGACTTGGTCGGAGATGTGTTCGGGAGCGACCTTGAGCTGGCCGGAGACATGGTGCTCAACCAGCTCCCGAAAGAAGGTCGGGTCGGCATCGGCCAGAAGATAGTCGAAGCGGACGCCGCTGCGGATGAAGACCTTCTTGACGCCGGGAATGGCGCGGAGACTTCTCAACAGGTTTACATAATCCTGATGATCGGCGCGGAGATTTTTACACGGCTCGGGGAAAAGGCACTGCTTTTTCGGGCAGGCACCCTTCGTGAGCTGCTTTTCGCAGGCAGGGGCACGGAAGTTGGCGGTCGGGCCGCCGACGTCGTGGATATAGCCCTTGAAATCGGGGTGGTGCGTCATTTTTTCGGCCTCGGCAAGGAGGGAGGCGTGGCTCCGCGTCTGGACAATGCGCCCCTGATGGAAGGTCAATGCGCAGAACGAGCAGCCGCCGAAGCAGCCGCGGTTCGATACCAGTGAGAACCGAACCTCCGAAATGGCCGGAATACCGTCCGTATAGGAGGGGTGATAGGCGTTTTCATAGGGCAGATCGTAGATCGCGTCCATCTCCTCGGTGGTCAGGGGCTTCTGCGGCGGATTCTGGACGACAAATTCGCGGCCGTAAGGCTCGATGAGCGGCCTTGCCACGAAGGGGTCGGTGTTGCAATACTGTATGTAAAAGCTCTCGGCGTATTTGGATTTCAGTTTACATAATTCTTCGTAGGACGGGAGCGTGATCGCCTCCTCGACCTGCGGCTCGGTCGTTTTGTAGACCGTTCCGTCGATGTGGTGCAGGTATTGCACCTCCCAGCCGTCGCGGAGGGCGTCTGCGATCTCGACGACGGCACGCTCGCCCATGCCGTACAGGAGAAGGTCGGCCTGCGAATCGAGCAAAATCGACCGCTTGAGCTTGTCCGACCAGTAGTCATAGTGCGCAAGGCGGCGCAGACTGGCCTCGATGCCGCCGATGATGATGGGAATGTGCGGATGGGTACGGCGGATGAGGTTACAGTAGACGATCGTGGCGTAGTCGGGGCGCTTGCCCATGACGCCGCCGTTGGTGTAGGCGTCGGTCTTGCGGCGGTGCTTGCTGACGGAATAGTGGTTGACCATGGAGTCCATGTTGCCGCCGCAGACGAGGAAGCCGAGCCTCGGCGTGCCGAAGAGATTTACGGAATTTTCATCTCTCCAGTCGGGCTGGGAGCAGATGGCGACACGGTATCCGGCGTGCTCGAGGACGCGGCTGATGATGGCCGGAGCGAAGGAGGGGTGGTCGACATAGGCATCACCGATGACAAAGACGAAGTCGGCCCGATCCCATCCGCGAGCGGCCATATCCGCAGGGCAAATCGGCAGAAACATCACATCGCCCCCGTCGAGCCGAAGCCGCCGTCGCCCCGAAGGGTATCGGAGAGCGTTTCGGCCTCAATGAATTTCGCGCTGAGGAAGGGGGTCACGATAAGCTGTGCGATGCGCTCGCCCGGCTCGATGGTCTGGGGCGTGAGGCCGTGGTTGTGCATGGGCACGAACCATTCGCCCCGATAGTCCGGGTCGATCACGCCGACCTTGTTGGCCGGCGCGAGGTGGCGCTTCGAGGCGAGGCCGCTGCGCGCAAAAACCAGACCGGCATAGCCGACGGGCAGCTCGGCGCAGATGCCGAGGGAGATGAGCTTCGTCTCGTTCGGCGCGAGGGTGACGGGGGCATCCAGACAGGCGCACAAATCGGCGCCGGCGGAGAATTCCGTGCCGTAGGTCGGCAGCTTCGCATTCGGGTATAATTTTTTGATTTTAATTTCCATGGGATTCTCCTTTTTTACTCAGACGGCACAAGCGTGGGAAGCAAAGCGGCCAGACGAGGGCGGCAAAGAGGACGACGGCGAAATAGCGGACGGCATTTGTGCCGAGCCATGTGAAGCCGAGGGCGCGAAACGCGAGCTTCAAGCCCTCCTTCACGGCGAGCAGACCGACGAGACCGCCGAGGAGCTTGATTAACTGCACCCACCAAACGGCCTTTTCCGAGAAGCGGACGAAGCGTCGCTCGATGGGATAGGCGACGCAGAAGCCGAGCAGGGCACCGAGGAGGGAAAAGCTGTTCTTGCGTCCCTCGAGGATGTTGTCCCAATTGGCCGCATCCACGTCGGAAAAGCTCGTCAAATTGGCATAAAGCACGAAGGCGAGGGACAAAACGGACATGACGGCAAGGAGGATGGCCATGGTTTTGGGGGAGTCGGCAGCCCTCTTCATCAACGGATAGAAAACGAAGATGAGGACGACGGCACTGCCCAAACCGACGCCGACGTCGAGCGGCGTGTGCACGCCGAGGTACATTCGGGAGAAGCAGGTCAGCAGGGCGACGGCAATACAGGCGACGCGAAGCGCACGGTTTTTCTCCCAGCGGGCGATGCCGCCGAGGGTGCCGGTGACGTTCTGCGCATGGCCGGAGGGGAAGGAGTAGCCGCCGGCGTCGGCCTTTGCGCCGCTGACGACCGTCAGACGCTCATCGCGCACCCACGGGCGCGGAACACGGCAGACAAGCTTCAAAAACTGGTTCAAAATCGTCCCGAAAAAGCCGACAAAGAGCAGATAATACCCCTCTTTTTTGTCCACGCACCAAAAGACGAGCAACGCCAGCACGATGAACAGGAGCTCCGAGCCGAAATAGGTAAAAAACGACATTACCGCATCCAAAACGGGATTGCGGATGGATTCCAGCCAAAACAAAACGCTCATAAAAAGACCTCCCGGGGCAAGGCGCACCGCCTCGCCCGTAATTTTTCACGAAATGCAGCCGAGGAGATCGGCCGGACAGCGCGGCGGTATTATGCCTCCAGCGTTTCGGAAAGCTCCAGGCCGGGGTTTCTGCGGATCGTGAAGTCGATGGCCCAGAAGCTGGAAAAGACAAGCAGCTTGTGGCCGCGGTAATCCTCCAGCAGCTCGGCATCGGAGGACAAATTTAAGTCCTTTTCGTCGCATGGAGATGCCGAAATGAAGCGCAGAACCTCGTACGGCAGATTTTCCATGCGCAGCTCCACGCCGTATTCCGAGAGCATCCGATGCTTGAAAACGTCGAATTGCAGCGTGCCGACGACGCCGACGATGACCTCCTCCATGCCGGTGTTCGGCACCTTGAAGATCTGGATGGCACCCTCCTGCGCGATCTGCTCGGTGCCCTTGACGAACTGCTTGCGCTTCATCGTGTCCTTGGGGCTGACGCGGCAGAAATGCTCCGGAGCAAAGGTCGGGATGCCGGCGAATTTGAACTTTTTGCCGGGCATACAGATTGTGTCACCGATGGAGAAGATGCCGGGATCGAAGACGCCGATGATGTCGCCGGCGTAAGCCTCGTCGACGATCTCGCGCTCCTGCGCCATCATCTGCTGCGGCTGCGACAGACGCATTTTTTTGTTGCCCTGCACGTGATAAACTTCGCTTTCGCGTTCGAATTTGCCGGAGCAAATGCGCATGAAGGCCAGACGGTCACGGTGTGCCTTGTTCATATTGGCCTGAATTTTGAAGACGAAGGCGGAGAAATCATCCGAAAACGGGTCGATCACGCCGCAGTCGGCACTTCGGGCGAGGGGCGGCGGCGTCATTTGCAGGAAGGCCTCCAAAAACGGCTCGACGCCGAAATTCGTCAGCGCAGACCCGAAAAAGACGGGAGAAAGCTCGCCTCTGCGAACCTCTTCCATGTCAAAATCGCGGCCGGCACCGAGCAGCTCCACGTCGTCCCGAAGACGGCTCCACCGCTGCTCCCCGATCATCTCTCCGACGAGGGGATCGTCCAGGGCGACCTCCAGCTTCTGCGCCCGCTTCTTGCCGGAAACGCCGGAGAAGAAGTTGATCTGGCTCTGCCGACGGTCGTAGACGCCCTGAAATTCCTTGCCGCTGCCGATCGGCCAGTTGACGGCATAGGTTTCGATGCCCAGCTCCCGCTCCAGCTCGTCGAGCAGGTCGAACGGATCCTTCGTCTCCCGATCCATCTTGTTGATGAAGGTGAAGATCGGAATATGGCGCATGGCGCAGACCTTAAAGAGCTTTCTCGTCTGCGCCTCGACGCCCTTTGCGCCGTCGATGACCATGACCGCCGAATCCGCCGCCATCAGCGTACGGTAGGTGTCCTCGGAAAAGTCCTGGTGTCCCGGGGTGTCGAGAATGTTGATGCAAAAGCCCTCATACTGAAACTGCATGACCGACGAGGTGACGGAAATGCCGCGCTGCTTTTCGATCTCCATCCAGTCCGACACGGCGGCACGGGCATTTTTCTTGCCCTTGACGGCACCGGCCTGCGCAATGGCTCCGCCGTAGAGCAGGAATTTTTCGGTCAGGGTAGTTTTACCGGCGTCCGGGTGCGAAATGATCGCAAAGGTTCTGCGCCGCCGGATCTCATTTTCCAATTTAGACATACGGTTCCTCCGGTTATAATATTTACGATATTTTAACACAAAAGCACCCAAATGACAATAGTATTTGTTGCAAAACAGCCGCCCGTTTGTTATAATATCGGAGAAATCAAAACGGAGGTTTTTTTATGGCCCGATTTTTCAGACTTCTGCTGACGGCGGAGGAGACGGTTTCCGAGGCGGCCGAGGGCGGCACCGCCGATTTTTCGGGGATGTCGAATATGCTGGAGACTCTCCTGATCGTCATGGTCATCGGCTGCGGCATCTATGCGCTCTATACCGCCATCCGTCTGCGCCGCACCTATATGCTCTTCCCGAACAAATTTCTCTATCCCGGCAACTGCACGCCCGACGACTGCGCGGATGAGGACGGCTTCATCGACTTTATCCTGCCGCGTATGACGATTTTGGGCATCGCAATGCTCGTCATCGGTGCGCTTCTCGCGGCCAATCATTATCTCCTCATCGCCTCAGGACTCTTGATCGACCTTGCCACCGTCATCATCCCCTTCGGCTGGTTCGTTTGGTATATTATTGTCCAGAGGAAGGCTGCAAAGCTGTTTTGGGGCGTATGAAGATCGTCATTTTAGACGCATATGCGTCAAATCCGGGCGATTTGTCATGGGATGAGATTGCCGAATTGGGCGAGCTGACCGTCTATGACCGCACGCGGCCGGAGGAGGTCGCAGAGCGCATCGACGGCGCGCAGATCGTCCTGCTGAACAAGACGCCGCTTTCGGCCGAGGTGATCGAGGGGGCAACGGCTCTGCGCATGATCGGCGTCCTTGCCACGGGCTATAACATCGTCGATGTCGCCGCAGCGGAGCGCGCGGGCGTGACGGTCTGCAATGTCTCGGGCTATTCGACCCATGCCGTTGTGCAGATGACGCTGGCACTGCTGCTCGAGTGTACGCAGCAGGTCGGGCTTCATAACGCCGCCGTTCACAAGGGCGAATGGCAGTCCTGTCCGGATTTCTGCTTTCGCAAGACGCCTCTGGTTGAACTGGCAGGCAAAACCCTCGGCATCGTCGGCTACGGCGCGATCGGAGGCGCGGTCGCAGGGGCAGCCGCCGCGCTCGGCATGAAGGTCATTTATACGGCAAGAACACCGAGAGAGGACAAGAATTATGTAAACCTAGGCACCCTCCTGCGGAATTCCGACGTTGTGAGTCTGCACTGTCCGCAGACGGCGGAAAGCCTGCGCATGATCGACGAGGCAGCCCTCGCGCGCATGAAGGACGGGGCGATTTTGATCAATACCGCACGGGGAGGACTGATCGACGAGGAGGCGGTCGCGGCGGCACTGCGGAGCGGAAAGCTGTCGTATTACGCCGCCGATGTTGTCTCGAAGGAGCCGATCGAGGCCGACAATCCCCTCCTGACCGCCCCGAACTGCATCCTTACGCCCCATATCGCATGGGCACCGAGGGAAACGAGGCAACGCCTGCACCGAATCACGGCGGAAAATATAAGAGCCTTTCTGAACGGCACGCCGCAAAACATCGTCCATCCCTAAACCGCACCGCACCCCATCGGCTCCCCTGTGTAAGGGGAGCTGTCAAAAATCCCCGAT
>CAZKSR010000061.1:0-8273 GCA_964555465.1 uncultured Oscillospiraceae bacterium | reverse complement strand
GTTCTCGACATCCTCTCCGACATAGCCGGCCTCGGTCAGGGTGGTGGCGTCTGCGATGGCAAACGGCACATTCAGGATTTTGGCGAGAGTCTGCGCAAAGAGGGTCTTGCCCGAGCCGGTCGGCCCGATCAGCAGAATATTGCTCTTTTGCAGCTCCACATCGGAAATACCGCCGTAATAGATGCGCTTATAGTGGTTATAGACGGCAACGGAAAGTGCCACCTTCGCAGCGTCCTGACCGATGATATAGCCGTCCATATACTCCTTGATCTCCTTTGGAGTGGGGAGCTTATCGGGCGTTTCGAGGGGGCTTTCGGTCGGCTCGTACATATCCTCTTCCAGAAGGGAGCTGCACAGGGCGACGCACTCGTTGCAAATATAGGCATTCGGCCCGGAGAGAATGCGCTGCACCTGTGCCTGCGTCTTTCCGCAGAAAGAGCAGCGAATCAGTTTTTCAGCCAAATTGATCTCTCCTCTGTGTTATCTTTGATAAATGACCTTGTCGACGATGCCGTATTCCTTGGCTTCCTCCGCCGTCAGGAAATGATCACGCTCCGTGTCGAGCGCGACCTGCTCGAAAGGCTTGCCGGTATTTTGAGCAAGAATCTCGTTGAGCTTTTTCTTGATGGCGATGATACGCTCGGCATGGATTTGAATGTCCGTGACCTGACCCTTGGCACCGCCGGAGGGCTGGTGGATCATGATCTCGGAATTCGGCAGGGCGATACGCTTGCCCTTCGTGCCGGACGAGAGAAGGAAGGCTCCCATGGAGGCCGCCATGCCGATACAGATGGTGGAGACATCGCACTTGATGTACTGCATCGTGTCATAGATGGCCATGCCTGCGGTGACGGAACCGCCGGGGCTGTTGATATAGAATTGGATATCCTTGTCGGGATCCTGCGCCTCGAGATAAAGCATCTGCGCGACGATCAGGCTGGCGGTGGTGTCATTGACCTCCTCCGACAGGAAAATGATGCGATCATTGAGCAGCCGGGAGAAAATGTCATAGGAACGCTCGCCTCGGCTGGTTTGTTCGACTACATAAGGGACTAAACTCATATACATGCTCCTTTCTCAGAACATTGTAACCCTTGCTACGGTAGATTATTCCTCTTCCTTCTTGGGTGCGACGGCAACGGCGGAGTCTGCGATGAGCTTGGCTGCCTTTTGGAGCTGAAGGTCGCCGCGCAGGTCGTCGATGCTCATGATTTCCTTGACCTTTTCGAGGTCGAGCTTGTAGCTGTCAGCGAGCTTGGCATATTCTTCGTCACATTCCTCGTCGGAAACCTCAATGCTCTCGGCGGTCACAACGGCGTCGAGCATCACGTTGGTCTTGACGGCAGACTCGGCACCGGGACGGAGGCTGTTCTTGATGCTGTCCATGCTGCCGCCGAGCATCTGCGCATAGGCCTCAAGGGAAGCACCCTGCGAACGAAGCTCATAGTCCATGCGATCCATCTGGCGCTCAAGCTCTTCTTCGATCATGCTGTCGGGGATCTCGACGGTCATGTTTGCAACGGCCTTCTCGACGGCGGCGTTGCGGAACGCACGGTCGACACCGTTCTGCTTATTCTCGGTCAGCTTTTTCTCGACGTCGGCACGCAGCTCTGCGAGGGTGTCGAACTCGGAGACATCCTTGGCGAATTCATCGTCCTGCTCGGGGACGACCGTCTCCTTCACCTCATGCAGCTTGACCTTGAATACGACGGGGGCACCGGCCAGCTCTTTGGCGTGGTAGTTCTCGGGGAAGGTGACATTGAGCTCCTTCTCTTCGCCTGCGGTCATGCCGACAACCTGCTCCTCGAAGCCGGGGATGAAGCTGCCGCTGCCGAGCTTAAGCTCGTACTTCTCGCCCTTGCCGCCCTCAAAGGCGACGCCGTCCTTGAAGCCTTCGTAATCGATGAGCGCGGTGTCACCGTCCTGTGCGGCACGGTCGACGGTGGAAATACGGGCAACATTCTGCGCCATGCGATCCAGCTCGGCCTTGACCTCGTCGTCCGTAACGGTAACCTCGGCCTTTTCGACCTCCAGACCCTTGTAATCCCCGAGGGTGACCTCGGGATAAAGATCGGTGGCGATGGTCAGCTCGACGGAGTCATTCTCGACAATCTCCATCTTGGTCACGACGGGACGGCCGACGGGCTTAAGCTCCTTCTGCGACAGGACGCAGTCGGTATAGACGGTCGGGAAGAGCTCTTCCACGGCATCCTCAAAGAAAACGTGCTTGCCGTAAGCGGCCTCGATGACGGCGCGCGGTGCCTTGCCCTTGCGGAAGCCGGGGATCATGATATCCTTGCGAACCTTGTTGAAAACCTTCATGATGGCCGGCTCCAGATCGGCCTTCGTGATCTCGACGGTCAATGTCGCCTTGGCAGTCTCTCTCTCGATATTCTTGACATTCATTGGTGGTATCCTCCTATTGTTTGGCCTGAAGCGGCCTTTCTTATGATATAGCCGATATATTTTAACAGATATCCGCTCTAATTACAAGCATTTATTTCGCTATCTCAAACGAATTGGCATAAAATTTACAAAATCCGCCGCACAAAGTCGAAAATCGATGCCGTCGTGCAGCCCTTGGACGGCGAGCTTATGGCTTTCGGCGTGCAGATGGCCGTAGCAGCAGACGCTCACGCCGTATTGCTTCAGCAGGGCGAGGATCTCCGGACACTCGTAGCCGCGGTAACGGGGCGGATAATGAAGGAAGCAATATTTCGGTCTGTCTCCCGCCGCCTTCAGCGAAGCCTCCAGACGGATCAGCTCCCGTTTGAAAATCTTGTCGTTATGGCTGCCCTTGGCGGCGTCCTCCTCAAAAAACCAGCCTCTCGTGCCGCAAAGCGCCAGCTCCTCATATTCATAGAAGTTATTGTTCAGGACAAACATTTGCGTAAAGCCGTTTTCCTCGCAGAACTTGTAGAATTTCGTCGCCGTCGTCCACCAGTAATCGTGGTTTCCCTTGAGGATGATCTTCCGCCCGGGGATCGCATTGATGAAGGCAAAGTCCTCCCGTGCGCCTTCCATGTCCAGCGCCCACGACAGGTCGCCCGGAAGGACGAGCGTATCCTCCGGCCGAAGGATGCTCAGTCCGTTCCGAAGCTTGTCGACATAGCCGTTCCATGCGCCGCCGAAAACGTCCATCGGCTTATCCGTCCCGAAGGACAGGTGCAGATCTCCGATCGCATAAAGTGCCATCAATGCGCCTCTCTTTTCAAAAATTGCAGGAAATTGTCGTAGAAAATGCGGTCAAGGAGCGTTTCGTCATAGCCATGCGCTTGCAGGAAGCGGTAAAAATCGAGATAAGAGCCGACATGAGAAAATCCCTTCGGGAGCGTCTCGCAGCCGTCCAAATCGCCGCCGAGGACGGCACCTCCCTCTCCGCAGATGTCCATGATGTGTTCCAAATGGCGCAGCAACGTCGTGAAATCGGCGCCGTCGCCCAAAAATTCGGTATACAGGTTCAGCCCGACCACGCCGCCCGAGTCTGCGATCGCCCGAAGCTGATCGTCGCTCAAGTTGCGGCTGACGTCGCACAGGGCGCGGCAGTTGGAGTGGCTTGCCAGAATGGGCTTCCTCGCCACACGCGTCAAATCCCAAAAAGCGGCCTCCGACAAATGGCTGACGTCGACGGCCATGCACAGACGCTCGGCCTGTCGGACAAAGTCACGGCCGGCATCCGTCAGGCCGTTTCCCGACCCGTGCCAACCGGCCAAGCGATTGTCGGCGTTCCACGTCAGGGTGGTCATGACGAAGCCCTGCTCCCGTCGACCTTCGAGGGCGTTCGGGTCACAATCGATGACCTCGGGGCCTTCAATGGACAAAAGCGCCGCCGTCTTTCCCTGCGCGCCCAGTGCCTCGACCTCCTCCGCAGAGCAGGCGAAGGCGATGCGCTCGGAGTCGGCGGCGACCTCCGCGCGGAGCTTTTCCAGTGGGAGGTTTAATAAATCCTGCGTCGTGATGGGGGCATTTTTCATGTAACCGGACAGACTGCAAAAGGCAAAGACCTGCGCATAGGCCGAAAAATTCTCGGCCTTTTCCAGATCGATGTGGCAGGAATTTCTCGCCAGAGGCTCCTTGCGGCGCCACAGCTCAAAGGCCGTGTCGCAGTGGGCATCAAAGACTCGTATGCTCATGAAAATGCGTCCTCCAAATGGTGAATCACGGGTTTTTTCGTTGCCTCGCCGTCAGGTGCATAAATTTCGACCACATCGAAGCGGCAGGGCTTCTCCGTCTCGTGCTGAGAAAGATAGAGCATGGCGGTGGTTTTCAAGCGCTCCTGCTTTCTCCGATCGACAAACTCCATTGCCTCGGCAAAGCGGCTGCTCTTGCGCAGCTTGACCTCGACAAATACCAAAAAATGACGATCCTCGACAATCAGGTCGATCTCTCCCATGCGGCAGCGGAAGTTCGTTTCCACGACACGATAGTGCTTTTTTCGCAGGAATTTGGCTGCCTGTTCCTCGCCCCAGCGCCCCTTTTCAGCCGTTGGCATAGAATTTTTTCAAAAATGTTCGGCGGTGGATGGGGCAGGCCCCGTGCTCCGTGAGGGCGGCATAGTGTGCCTTTGTTCCGTAGCCCTTATGTAGAGCAAAGCCGTACTCGGGGTAAAGCCTGTCCTGCTCGAGCATGAAGCGGTCACGGGTGACCTTGGCCAAAATCGACGCCGCCGCAATATTGGCACTCAGGCTGTCACCCTTGACGATGGTTTTTACGGGGATGTCCGATTCCGGCTCCCGATTTCCGTCGACGAGAAGCATATCCGGACGAACCGAAAGCTGTCCGATTGCACGGCGCATCGCCAAAAAGGTCGCCTGCAGGATGTTGATCTCGTCAATCTCCTGTTCCGTCGCAAAGGCGATGCCGTAGGCCACGGCTTCCTTCACGATGATATCATACAATGCCTCACGGCGTTTTTCCGTGAGCTTTTTTGAATCGTTCAAGCCCTCGATTTCAAGGTCACGGGGCAAAATGACCGCCGCCGCACAGACGGGGCCTGCCAGCGGCCCTCTTCCGGCCTCATCCACGCCGCAAATTTGGGAAAAGCCCTCATCATAACAGGCGTGCTCGTAGTTCCAAAGCTCCATTTCACTCATCGGGCGTGAAGGTCAGGCGTTGCCGCAGTCCGTCAACATTCAGGTCGCAGACCACCGAGCCGTCCTCTCGCTCCTCCTTTTCCACCGTAAATATGCCGCCCGTGCAGTAGCCTCGCACGACGGCGTCAATGTCGTCCGTCTCGACCTCGGAGACAAAGACATCTCGCATTTGATTGTTGGCGCATAAATTGAATATTTCTCGGATCAGCTCATATCTCATCGGGTTCCTCCAAGGTAAAGCGTCCGATCTTGCAATTTCGGAATTCCTCCAGCAAAACTCGGCTCATTCGCTCGGTATCCGGCTCGCCCCTGCCCAAGAGGAAGCCTCGTCTGCGTGCTCCCTCACACAGAAGGTCATAGCCCGCCGCACCCTGCGGCAGCTCGATCCTGTAGCGCTCCTTCAGTGCCTCGGGATAGCGGCGGTGGAGCATTTCCAGCAGATGGCAGGCAAGCGTCTCGGTATCGATGACGTCGTCCTTGACCGCTCCGGTATAGGCCAGACGTCGGCCGACCTCCTCGTCATCAAACTTCGGCCAGAGGATGCCGGGGGTATCGAGCAAAAGGAGCGACGGGTCGACCGTGACCCACTGCTTTCCGCGCGTCACGCCGGGGCGGTTTTCGGCTTTTGCTCCCTTCCGACCGGCGATTTGATTGATAAAGGTCGATTTCCCGACGTTCGGGATGCCGACCACCATCAGCTTCAGCGGCTTATTGACGAAGCCACGCTCGGCATAGCGTTGCAGCTTATCACTCAAAAGCGTACGCACCGTCGGTCGAAAGCGATCAATCCCCTTGCGGCTCTTGCAATCCGTCCGCAGCACCGCAAAGCCCTGCGAGCGGAAATAGTCACTCCAGCGCGCCGTTGCGTCGGGGTCGGCCAAATCGACACGGTTCAGAATGATCAGACGCGGCTTTGTGCCACAGATCGAGGCAATGTCGGGATTTCGGCTGGACATCGGGATCCGGGCGTCCAGGATTTCACAGACCGCGTCGACAAGCTTAAGATCCTCCTCCATCTTGCGACGGGTCTTTGTCATATGCCCCGGATACCACTGGATATTCATCTTATCATCCATCACGACACCGCTCCCCATCTGGAAAAATCACGGCTGCCGTTCTCGTCCTGCGCCGGAAGGACAATAAGCAGCACCTTGCCCAAGACCTGATCGAGCTTGATTTGGCCGATTTGATAGTAGCGGCTGTCGGCACTCTTATTGCGGTTGTCGCCCATGGCAAAGATGCAACCCTCCTCCACAACGATCTCGTAAACTCCGTCCGAAATCTGCGAGCCGTAGTGTCGGTAGGACGGCTCGACAAGGTCCTGCTCGTTGATATAGTCCTCGTTCAGGGCAATGCCGTTGACCGTGACCGTGTTATTGACATAATCGATGCGGACGGTCTGTCCCTCGGTCGCAATGACACGCTTGACAATCGGCTCGCCGTCATTGAATTCCAGATCTCTCGCCACAATGATGTCGCCACACTCCAGATCCCCCATGATGACATTGGACTGAAGCGCCAGATAATCGCCGTGCAGCAGCGTCGGATTCATCGAGGCACCGTTGACCCCGACCAGACGGACACAGAAGACAAAAATCAGAGTGATGGCCGCCAGAATATAGACCAGATCATGCAGCAGTGAATAAATATCGTTCAAAAAGGTGCGTTTTTTCTCCTCGGGCTGTCGGAGCTCTTCCTTTTCTTCCATCAAAATCATCCTTCCACATAATGATACATCTTAATTATACACGAAAATCGGGAAGAAATAAAGCACAAATTCCGAAGATCGGCAGAAAAGAAGCAAGGAGCTGCCTCGCCGTGACGGTAAGGCAGCTCCCCTCCGCGCCGAAGCAGATGCCTCGGAACGGAACAGCTCGGTATTTTAAGCCTTCAGCTCGTTATCGATCATGTCCTGCGTAATCTCGGATTCCGGCCATTCCTGCACCGTGTAGTCACGGTACATATCCAGACCGGAGCCTGCCGGGATCAGCTTGCCGATGATGACGTTCTCCTTCAGGCCGACAAGGTGGTCGATCTTGCCCTTGATGGCAGCCTCGGTCAAAACCTTGGTCGTTTCCTGGAAGGAGGCGGCGGAGAGGAAGGACTCCGTGGCCAGCGACGCCTTCGTGATGCCCATGAGCATCAGAGAATCGGTCGCAAGGCGGAGCTCCGTCTCGCCGGCATCGATGCGCTTTTGCACCTCGTTATTGGCGTCCTCGAACTCGAACACGTCAACGACCGTGCCGCTGAGCAGCGTGGTGTCGCCCGGATCCTCGACCCGAACCTTGCGCATCATCTGGCGGATGATGACCTCGATGTGCTTATCGTTGATATCAACGCCCTGCTGACGATAAACAGCCAGAACGCTCTGCGTCAGGTAGTTCTGAACCGCCTCGACGCCGGAGATGCGAAGGACGTCATGCGGATTGAGTGCGCCGTCGGTAATGGGCTCGCCCTTTCGGATACGCTTGCCGTGCTCGACCTTCAGTCCGACGGAATACGGCACCTGATACAGGCGGACATCGCCGTCGTCACCGGTGATGGTAATGTCGCGCAGGGCGCTCTTGTGGCTCTCGTCGACATCGGCAATGCCGTCGATCTCGGAGATGATGGCCATCTTCTTGGGCTTGCGGGCTTCGAACAGCTCCTCAACACGGGGAAGACCCTGCGTAATATCGTCGCCGGCAACACCGCCGGTGTGGAAGGTACGCATGGTAAGCTGCGTGCCCGGCTCACCGATGGACTGCGCCGCAATGATGCCGACGGCCTCACCGGGATTGACCAGCTCGGAGGTGGCAAGGTTCATACCGTAGCACTTTGCGCAGACGCCGCTGCGGGCGTGGCAGCCCAGAACGGTACGGGCATAGACACTGTGGATGCCGTGCGCCTCGAGGAGCTTCGCATCGTCCTCGGACATCATGCGATCCTTGGGAAGGAGGACTTCACCGGTTTCGGGGTCACAGATATCGTCGACGGGGAAGCGGCCGTGGATACGGGCGGCAAGCGTCTCGATGATCTGGCCCTTTTCGACAACCTCCGTGAGATTGATGCCGTTCTTCGTACCGCAGTCGTACTCGCGGATGATGACCTCCTGCGAGACATCAACCAGACGACGGGTCAGGTAGCCGGAGTCGGCGGTACGCAGAGCGGTATCGGTCATGCCCTTACGGGCGCCTCTGG
>CAZKSR010000060.1:0-8381 GCA_964555465.1 uncultured Oscillospiraceae bacterium | reverse complement strand
CCCTGCCGGGGAAATAAAAGCGCGACGCACCCCGTTTTTGTCGGGGTGCGTCGCTTTGTCACGGGCTGTCATACCGTCGGCGGTGTGAAACGGATTCGCTGCAGACGAGGAGCCGAGCGGCGCATCGGCAGGCCGTCCCTCGCGGCACCGCCGAATTGCTTCACAGCAGGAGGCAAATCAGGCCGTTGGCACCTTCGTTGATGATTTTCGTCAGGGCGTCCTTGAGCTTGTAGCGCGCGTCCTCGGGCATCCGCCGAAGCTTCGTCGTCAGTCCCTCGTTGACCAGCTCGAAGACGGATTTCCCGAAAATGTTGCTCTGCCAGAGCCTTTCGGTGTCGCCCTCGTAGTCACCGAGGAGATACTTGACCAGCTCCTCCGACTGCTGCTCGTCACCGACCATCGGAGAAATCTCGGTCTGAATATCCGCACGCATCATATGAATGGACGGAGCGGAGGCCTTCAGCTTCACGCCGTAGGCACTGCCCTTGCGGACGATCTCCGGCGTTTCCAGATGCATCTCGCCGCTCGTCGGCATGACAATGCCGTAGCCCGTGGCGCGAACCTCCTCCAGGGCCGCCGAAATTTTGTCGTATTCCTTTTTGATCTCCGACAGTGTCGTCAGCAGGCGCAGAAGCTGACCGTCGTTTTCAATCTCGAAGCCGGTGCGCTGCCCGAGAATTTGATAAAACAGCCCCTCATGGAACTCCGTTGAGCAGGTGACCGTTCCCGTTCCGAGGTCGATTTTCTCGATGCGGCAGCGGCTCACCTCGTCAAGCTGCGTGAGCTGCAGCAGCATTTCCTCTGCCTGCGCCAGCCGTGTGATCCGCTCGGCAGCCTCCGTAAGCTTTTGATACAGGGCCTTCTTCAGGGGATTTTCCTGCTCCAGCGCCTGCACCCACGCAGGAAGAAAAACCCGAAGCTCGCGCATGGGAAACGCGTAGAGCAGCTCGGTCAGAAGCTCGCGGAAATCACTCTCCTGCATGGCCTGACAGTCCGCCGTCATGGAGCTGACGCCGTAGGTTTCGGCCAAATACTCGCTCAACGCCTGCGCCTCGGCACTCTTCGGCTCACGGGAATTGACCAGCACGACGAAGGGCTTCCCCGTGGCCTGCATATCCCGAATGGCACGCTCCTCGGCCTGCAAATAGTCTGCCCGTGCGATGTCCGTGACGGTTCCGTCGGTCGTCACGACGATGCCGACGGTGCAGTGATCCTCCATGACCTTTTTCGTACCCAGCTCTGCGGCCTCGGTCATGGGCAGCTCGTAATCGTACCACGGCGTGGTGACCATGCGCGGCCGCCCGTCCTCCGTGGCACCGATGGCACCGTCAACCATGTACCCGACCGAATCGATGAGGCGCACGGAGAGGGTTGCCGTTCCGTCGGGCGTAATCTCAACGGCCTCCTCGGGGACGAATTTCGGCTCGGCGGTCATGATGGTGCGGCCGGAGCCGCTCTGCGGCAGCTCATCCTTTGCCCGCTCCCGTTGATACAGATCCGTAATGCTCGGGATCACAAGCTCCTCCATAAGCCGCTTGATGAAGGTCGATTTTCCGGTTCGAACCGGGCCGACGACGCCGATATAGATGTTGCCGCCCGTCCGCTCGGCAATGTTCTCGTATAAATTGCTCATAATCATGCCTCCCTGATCTCTCGTGGTACAAGATATGCAGAGCGGCGTGTCGCTATGACGAAGAAATCTCCGCACCGATGAAGCATGAACCGAAGCGGCATCCGCATTTGAGCCGTGCGTAGGCTCGAAGCCGTACATTCCCTCCGAGCAAAACGATCACCGCAAGGCCGAAGCCCTGCGGTGATCGTTGCGATCGAAACTGTAAGCCGGGTTCTGTAATCGACAGTCATCTATCTCGACATACCGTTGCCGATATGCTCAAGCCACCTCCTCGAAGACGGTCGGGCAGACCATATGTCTTCTCCACGGTGTTGCTCCGAATAGAGTTTACAGCATCCCGATGTTCCCATGGGATGGGTGAGCTCTTACCTCGCCTTTCCACCCTTACCCCGAAGTGGGGCGGTATATCTCTGTTGCACTTTTCCTGAAGTCGCCTTCGGCGGGCGTTACCCGTTATTCTTGCCCTGTGGAGCCCGGACTTTCCTCATGAAGTCCCCTTTCGGGGAAATCACGCGACTGTCCGTTCCGGTCGCTTCTTTATTGTACTTTATTTTTCGCCGCTTGTCAAATAGATTGCAAAATTTCTTCGCATCGGTTATAATGAAAGCATAAAGCTGAAAAGAGGGACGAGAATGGTTTATTTTGACCGTCTGAAGGAGAAAAAGGTTCTTGTGCTCGGTCTGGGCGTGAGCAATCGGCCGCTGGTGCGTCTGCTGCTGCGTCACGGCATTGACGTCACCGGCTGTGACCGCACGCCGAGAGAGCAGCTTGATGAGGACGTGCTCGAGCTTGAGCGCCTCGGCTGTCGGCTCCGCTTGGGGGAGGAATACTTGTCCGAGCTGCAGGGAGACGTCGCCTTCCGCACCCCGGGTCTGCACCCGAGCAGGCCGGAGCTGCTTGCTCTCCGCGAAAAGGGCTGCGTCGTGACGAGTGAGATGGAGGCGTTTTTTGAGGTCTGCCCCTGCCCGATCATCGCCGTGACCGGCTCGGACGGCAAGACCACAACCACGACACTGATCGCTGAAATCCTTCGCCGCGCCGGACACACGGTTTGGCTCGGCGGCAACATCGGAACGCCGCTTCTCGACAAGGCGGAGGAAATGCAGCCGACGGATCGCGTCGTGCTGGAGCTCAGCTCGTTCCAGCTTATAGATTTGAAATACAGTCCGCACATTGCCGTGGTGACAAATCTGGCGCCGAACCATCTCGATGTCCATCGGGATATGGCGGAATATATTGAGGCCAAGACGCAGATTTTCCGTCGGCAAAAGGCAGGAGACATCCTGATTTTGAATCACGACAATGCCATCACCGACGGGTTCTCGGCCTTGGCCGTCGGTGAGGTCAAGGCTTTTTCCCACCTGTCTGAGGCCGATGCCTGTGTGAAGGACGGCGTGATTTTCCGACACGGCAGAGAGGTGATGAAGACCTCCGATATCCTCCTGCCCGGCGTGCACAACATTGAAAATTATCTGGCGGCGATTTTGGCCGTCGAGGGTCTGGCTTCCGATGAGGACATTGTCGCCGTCGCGCGAAGCTTCCGCGGCGTCGAGCACCGCATCGAGCTGGTTCGGGAGAAAAACGGCGTGCGCTTCTATAACGACTCCATCGCCTCCTCGCCCAGCCGCACCATTGCCGGCCTGCGGAGCTTCGAGCAGAAGGTGATTCTGATCGCCGGCGGCTATGACAAGCACATCCCCTTCGATGAATTGGGCGTGGAAATTGCCAAGAGGGTCAAGCTCCTTGTCTGCACCGGCGCAACGGGCGGACAAATTGCGGCGGCAACCCGTAAAAGCGGCCTCGAGGCTCCCGAAATTTGCATGGTTCCCGATTTTTACGACGCCGTGCGTACCGCGGCGGAAAGGGCCGAGAGCGGCGACGTCGTCCTCCTCTCCCCGGCAGGGCCGGCCTTTGACCGCTTCAAGAATTTCATGGTTCGCGGTGCGGAGTTCAAGAGGACGGTGATGTCGCTGTGAAACGGAAATCCTGCGCGGCCGTCATCGTCGCCGCAGGCAGCGCCTCGAGGATGCAGGGCATCGACAAGGCAGTCGCGCCCGTCGGCGGCGTTCCCGTCCTCCTGCGCACCGTTCGTGCGATGGCGGCAAGCGACCGCATTGACGAGATCGTCGTCGTCACGAGGGCGGATCTGCTGGAAGCCGTGCACGAGCTGTGCGCATCGGAGGAAAAATTCCGCACGGCGGTCTGCGGCGGAAGGACGCGCGCCGAGAGCGTGCGCAGGGGGCTTTTGGCGGTGGAGACGGATTTGGCTGCCATCCATGACGGCGCAAGGCCCTTCGTAACGCCCGAGATCATCGACCGCACCGTCGAGGCGGCGGAGGTCTGCGGCGCAGCGGCTCCCGCGATTCCCGCAAGGGACACAATGAAAATTGCCTGCGACGGCTACGTCGTCACGACGCCCGACCGCAGTACGCTTTTCGCCGTGCAGACACCGCAGATCTTCGAGCGGACGCAGATTCTCCGTGCGCTGGACGAGGCTCTTCGCAGGGGGCTTCCCCTGACGGACGACTGCTCGGCCATGGAAGCCCTCGGCGCATCCATTGTCCTGACGCCGGGGAGCGACGAAAACATCAAAATCACAACACCGATTGACCTTCTCTTCGCAGAGGCAATCCTGAAACGGAGGCAGACACCATGAGGATCGGTCACGGCTACGATGTCCACCGCCTCGTCGAGGGGCGGAAATTGATCCTCGGCGGCGAGGAAATTCCGTTTGCAAAAGGGCTGGACGGCCATTCCGATGCGGATGTTTTGGTTCATGCGCTGATGGATGCTCTTCTGGGCGCAGCGGCTCTGCGTGACATCGGGGCACTCTTCCCTGACACGGACGAGCGATATCGGGGCATTTCGAGCATGGTGCTTTTGGCCGAGGTCATGCGCCGCCTGAGAGAAAAGGGCTACCGTGCGGGCAATGTCGATATCACGGTGCTGGCGCAACGGCCGAAGCTCCTGCCGTATCTTCCCAAAATCAAAGAAAACCTTGCCCACGCGCTTCTCGTCGACGCCGACTGCGTTAATGTCAAGGCAACGACCGAAGAGGGGCTGGGCTTCACGGGCAGCGGAGAAGGGATCGCCTGTCACGCCGTCTGTCTGATCGAACAGAGAGAAAGGGGTCGAAACAATGTTCAAGAAACCGGTTGAACCGATGACACAGGCGGAGGTTCCGTCAACATGGAACTACCTTGTCAAATGGGATCGCGGACTGCGGCGCAATGTCACCGTCTGTCGCATCATCCAGCCGTTGGGGGCGGTGATCTTCTCGCTGAACCTTCTGCTGGCGACCATGAATCTGCTTTTGGCGCAATGGGGGGAAAAGCTGCAGCCGTATTTTGATACTCTTCCGCTGCTCCCTTCCATGCTCAAGCATCTGCCGCACGGCAGTCTCAGCTCCGCAATTGTCTTTTTTGTCCTTTTCGGCTTTCTCCTGCCGCTGGCGATCTGCGGCTGCGTGGCCGGCGCATTTTATCTGCGGAATTACTTGAAATATCGCAATGTCGAAGAGCCGCTGGTCGGCAGCACGGCGCAGTGTGCCGAAGCCCTGACGCATAAGGCCGAAACGGTCTACGAGCTGCGGCGCAAGCTGCCCCGTTGGTCGATCTACCTCGAAACGGGTATTTTGACGGGCATCACCGCGCTGCTCGTTGTGCTGATGTTCATCGACTACGCCGCCTCGGGCGCAAGCACCTTACAGCTCGTTCTGGTGCTTTTCATGCTTTTGGTGAGTCTGTTTGCCATGTTCTGGTTCTATGCGGCGATGATGTATCTCTTCACGCTGGTCAATTCGCTGTTCTATTTCTCACCGGGGCAGTGGAAGCTCTACGCGCTCTACCACCGCATCGACGCCTATTGGGAGACGAACGACCCGAAGGAATTCGCTCGCCGTAATCCCCAAAAGAAAAAGGAAGACTCGTAATTTCCGATGTTCTCGCCCCCTCGGTTCTTCCTTGGGGGCGGCATTTGAAATCCGCCGATGTCTCTCCGTCACTGCAACCGCATCGTGCTCTGTAGGGCGCGCCGACCCCGGCGCGCCGCCAATCCATCACACCCGTAGGGCGCGCCGACCCCGGCGCGCCGCAAACGCATCGCACCCCGTATGGCTCAAAGGCTCCACCCCCTCGGGGGGGGGGGGGAGCTGTCGGCGCAGCCGACTGAGGGGGCATTGTGCCGTAATATGCACCGCACCCGTAGGGCGCGCCGCCAATCCATCACACCCGTAGGGCGCGCCGACCCCGGCGCGCCACCTGTTTTCCGATAAAGCCGATAGACCCGATAAAAAATCCGACGATTCCGTTTCGTCGGTCGTGAAATTCAACTTTTTCCGAATTTTCTCGGAAAATAATTGCAAAAATTCGCACAATGTGGTATAATGTTTTGCGCGTAAAAAATCCAAGAAAAAAATTGCTGATTCGAAAGGGGTAATTTATCATGCACAAGTATGTATACCTTTTCTCCGAGGGCAACGGCTCCATGCGTGAGCTGCTGGGCGGCAAGGGTGCCAACCTCGCCGAAATGACCAACCTCGGAATGCCCGTTCCGCAGGGCTTTACCATCTCCACCGAGGCCTGCACCAAGTATTATGAAGACGGCCGCACCATCAACGACGAGATCAAGGCACAGGTCGACGAGGCTCTGGCCAAGATCGAAAAGATCAACGGCAAGAAGTTCGGTGACGCCAAGAATCCGCTCCTTGTCTCCGTCCGTTCCGGCGCCCGCGCCTCCATGCCCGGCATGATGGACACCATCCTGAACCTCGGTATGAACGACGACGTCGCCGCCGGCCTCATCGCAGGCAACCCCACCCCTGCCTTCACCCGCTTCGTCTATGACTCCTACCGCCGCTTCATCCAGATGTTCTCCGACGTCGTCATGGAGCTGTCGAAGAAAACCTTCGAGGTCATCATCGACGAAGTCAAGGAAGCCAAGGGCATCAAGAACGATATCGACCTCGACGCCGACGACATGAAGAAGCTCGTCGAGCTGTTCAAGGCACACTATAAGGAAGAAAAGGGCGAAGATTTCCCGACTGACCCCGCAGTCCAGCTCATGGAGGCGATCAAGGCCGTCTTCCGCTCCTGGGACAACCCCCGTGCCAACGTCTATCGCCGCATGAACGACATCCCCTATTCCTGGGGCACCGCCGTCAATGTTCAGCCGATGGTCTTCGGCAACCTGAACGACAAGTCCGGCACCGGCGTCGCCTTCACCCGTGACCCGGCCACCGGCGAAAAGGCTCTGTTCGGTGAATACCTCATCAATGCGCAGGGCGAGGACGTCGTCGCCGGCATCCGCACCCCCAGCAAGATCACCAAGCTCGAAGAGGATATGCCCGCTGTCTACAAGCAGTTTGTTGACATTGCCAACCGCCTCGAGAACCACTACCGCGATATGCAGGATATGGAGTTCACCATCGAAAACGGCAAGCTCTATATGCTCCAGACCCGTAACGGCAAGCGTACCGCCGCTGCCGCTCTGAAGATCGCCTGCGACCTTGTCGACGAGGGCATGATCTCCCGTGAAGAGGCCGTCATGCGTGTCGAGCCGAAGCAGCTCGACTCCCTGCTGCATCCGCAGTTTGACGCCGCCGCTCTGAAGGCCGCCGAGCCGATCGGCAAGGGTCTGGCCGCTTCCCCCGGTGCCGCCTGCGGCCGCATCGTCTTCACTGCCGAGGACGCCAAGGCATGGGCTGCCAACGGCGAGAAGGTCGTTCTCGTCCGTCTCGAAACAAGCCCCGAGGATATCGAGGGCATGACCGCCTCCGAGGGCATCCTGACCGTCCGTGGCGGCATGACCTCCCACGCCGCCGTCGTCGCCCGTGGCATGGGCACCTGCTGTGTCTCCGGCTGCGGCGAGATCACAATGCACGAGGAAGAGAAGTACTTCACCCTCGCAGGCAAGGAATATCATGAGGGCGACTGGCTCTCCATCGACGGCTCCACCGGCAACATCTACGGCTGCGCCGTTGCCACCGCTCCTGCCTCCATCAGCGGCAACTTCAACCGTCTGATGAAGTGGGCGGACAGCTTCCGTGTCCTGCGTGTGCGTACCAATGCCGATAACCCCCGTGATACCGCTCAGGCCATCGCATTCGGTGCCGAGGGCATCGGCCTGTGCCGTACCGAGCATATGTTCTTCGAGGCCGACCGCATCAAGGCCGTCCGCGAGATGATCGTTGCAAAGACCGTCGAGGCTCGCAAGGAAGCGCTGGCCAAGATCCTCCCCTATCAGCAGGGTGATTTTGAGAAGATGTACCGCGAGCTTCAGGGCCGTCCCATGACCGTCCGCTACCTCGATCCCCCTCTGCATGAGTTCCTCCCCACCAAGGAAGAGGACATCGCTGAGATCGCCGGTGAGCTGAATACCACCGTCGAGGAGCTGAAGGAGGTCATTGACTCCCTGCACGAGTTCAACCCCATGATGGGTCACCGTGGCTGCCGTCTGGCTGTCACCTATCCCGAAATTGCCGAGATGCAGACCACTGCCGTCATCAATGCCGCCATTAAGGTTAACCATGAGTGCCCGTGGTACCGCATCGAGCCGGAAATCATGATTCCGCTGGTCGGTGAGGTCAAGGAGCTGAAGTACGTCAAGGATGTCGTCGTCGCTACCGCCGACCGCATCATTGCCGAGGCCGGTGTTGATATGCACTATAAGGTCGGCACCATGATTGAGATCCCCCGTGCCGCTCTGACCGCCGACGAGATCGCCAAGGAAGCCGAATTCTTCTCCTTCG
>CAZKSR010000059.1:0-8580 GCA_964555465.1 uncultured Oscillospiraceae bacterium | reverse complement strand
GCGTCGATGGTGACATCGAAATAGTAGGTGCCGTAGGTAGTGGTGTTCCAAGTATAGCGGCCGCTGCCGGCTTCGGTGCAGGTGGCAGGCGTTTCGACGGTGTAGGCATAGTCCGTCTCGGTCAGCTTGGGCAGGGTGACGGTGGTCGTGCCGCTGCAGCCGGAGCAGGTACCGGTCAGGACGCCCTCGGCATCGGTCGTCGGGGCGGTCGTGACGGCGTAGCTGTAGCTGTGGCCACCCGTCGCGGGGATCTTCCGGTAGGTCGTGTAGTCGCAGCGAGAACAGGTGACATAGGCTTCCCAGCCGTCCTCCGTACAGGTGGCTGCCTGTCCTTCGTGGGACTGCTCATCGTGGCCGAGGGCATCGACATAGGTGTCGGTGTAGCTGTCGCCGCAGGTGCAGGTGTGGGTGGTGTAGCCCTGCTCGGTGCAGGTCGGAAGGGTTACGTTGTCGCTGTAGTTGTGTCCGGTGGCGGCGATGGGCTCGGTCTTGGTTTCGCCGCAGGCGGTGCAGGTGAAGGTCTTCACGCCGGCCTCGTTGCAGCTCGCCGGGGTAGTGACTTCGCCGTCGTTCCAACTATGGTCGTTTGCCTTGGTGGTGACATCGGTCACGATGGACGCGGTGGTGCAGTCGGCGGTGGTGAAGTCTCGGCCGCAGTCATTGCAATGCCAATACTCAATGTTGCCGCCGTCGGTGCAGCTTGCGGCAGTCGCGTCGTGATGGGTCAGGTTGGAGCAGGTGCACCAGACGCCTGCCTTGTAGACATAAGGAACAGAGCCGTCAGCGCCGCCGGTGGCGGTATAGGAGCCGTCGGCGTTCTTGAGCATTGCGGAGTTGACGTGGATTTCGGTGTATACACCGGTTTTGTCATTCTGTGTAACCTGATAGGTCACGGTAGCTGTGCCGGCGGCGATGTAGGCCATGGCGCCCTCGGTGCCGGTGATGGCCGCGCCGCCGTCCGTGGTGTAGGCATAGCCGGTCTGCGCCTTAACGGTGCCCTTGATGGTCAGCTTGGCATCGACCAGATCGGCATCCGTACGGGTATATGCCTTGCCGGGGGCATAGGCAACGGGCATGAAGGTTCTGTTCATCGGCGCGCAGTAAGCACCCCACTGATCCTTGTCATAGAAGAACGCACTGCAATTGCCGGAGATGGTACAGGTGGCGTTTTCGCCCACGACGACCTCGGAGCCGGGCAGGAAGGCAACGCTCTGCTTGAGGGAGATGTTGCCGGTGTTTGCATGGATGGAGATATTGCCGTTAATGCCGAGGACATAGCTGTCGGAATCCAGACTGGTCGTGCCGATCTTCAGCGTGATCGGGGAGACGGAGAAGTCGCCGTCGGAAACGATCATGAGACGGTCGGTCTTGCCGTCATACCACTTGGTGACGGAGCCGGAGGTCAGGTTGAACATCGAATTCGAGGGGGCGATGAAATCCACGGAGGAGTTGAAATTCGTGCTGCTCATGTAGACCGTGGTGTAGGCATATTCCCTGGCGCCGGACTTGAGGGTCAGGGGAACCTCGATGTTCTGGATATAATACTGGCTGATGGGGAAAACGCCGTGCTCCATGGTGGTGCTCATCGTGCCGCCGCGGAAGTCGGCGATCTGGAAGAGCTCATAGACCGAAGCGCCGCTCTCGGCGGTGACGGCACCGGAGCCGGTGATGTAGCCGTAGGCGTAGAGAGTGCCGCCGTTGTTGACGGTGATGGTGCTCGAGGAGTTCATCTTAACGAAGCTCGTTGCACCGGAGGGGGCAGCGCCATAGGGAACGACGGCGGAGGCACCGTTGACGTGCATATGCTTACCGGAAAGGCTCATGGTGCCGTTGATGATGAGGTTCGCGCCGCTCGCCATGGTCAACGTGCGGTAAGCCGAGGGCTTTGTGTAAGAGGAGACGGATTCGGCTGCGGTGGTGTAGAGCGTGTTGGCCGAATCGAAGGGGATGAGGAGCGTGACACCGGAGGGGATGGTATAGGTTCCGGCGCCGAGGGTGCCGCTGCAGGCAAGAACGATGACCTCACCGGTGGAGGCGGCTCTGGTGGCGGCCACATTCAGGTCATCCGTCAGCAGCGAGAAATTAGAGACTGTCCAATAGTCGTTTGAGGTTATGTTCAGCAGACCGGTACTAAAGGTTTTTTTTGTCTTGGTGCCGAGCATGAAATAAGCGGCAGAGTTTGCGCCGGAGAAGACCGCCTTGATCGTGCGGTTTGTGTCGGCAAGGTAGGACATCTGCGCGGAAGTGCTGATCACAGTGCCGTCGTCATAGGTCCATCCCACAAAGGACGCGCCGCTCTTCGGCGTAGCGACGAAGGTGAAGCCCTCGCCGGGGATATCGAGGGTCGAACCGGAGGTGACCGCCGCACCGTTGGCCGTGACGGAGCCGTAGGTGCTGTCGAAATTGACCGTCACCGAAGCGGTATTGCCGGCCGCAACGAGGGAGAAGTTGCTGAGGATCAGGGTAGCCGTCTTCTTGCCGGAGGCTGCCTTGATCACAACCGTCAGGGTGCTGCCCGATGCCAGCTCCACGGAATATGTGCCGGAGGTCGAAGCAGGGGCAGAGCCGGCGATCGTGAAGTCACTGTGGCCGGAGGCGGCATAGTCAAAGGTCAGTGTCGCCGTCAGAGCAGTTGCGTTTTTGAGCTTGAGGGTCAGGGTCTGCGCGCCGAGGCTTCTGCTGGTCGCCTTGGCGGTTACCGTTCCGCCGGACTTCGTCAGGGAAGCGGTTGCATCACCGAGAGAAGTCGAATACGAGCCGGAAATGGAAACGTTACCGACGGTCACGGTGGCGGTATCTGCCGCAAACGCCTGCAACGGCAGGACGGAAAGCAGCATCGCCAGCACCAAAAGGGTGGACAGAATTCGTTTTTTCATTTGGTTCCTCCTTATTTTTTATTTTAATTTCATCTATGTAAAATCCGCAAGCGGATGAATAGGCGCGACGGAGAGACATTCGCGAAGTCCGAACGGCGCTCCCTCTCCGTAGGGCACGCCCTCCTAAAAAGGACGGAGACTTTGCAGGGCGCGCCTCTCTCTCCGTTGGGCACGCCGACCTCGGCGTGCCGCCAACGGATACTGTGGATTGCGGCGCGCCGGGGTCGGCGCGGCCTACGGGGTGCAGTGCGCGGCGGTGCGGCCTACGGGGTGCGGTGGGTCGTTTTCACTGTGTCGCTTGATCCGTTTGCGATTTCTCCGTTAGCAATTGATCCGTGCGGAAGTGGAGCAGGCCGGAGAACACGTACCACTGCAAAAGGAAAAATTCGTCGAAAAACAGGGCGTCGATGGCGACCCACGGGGCGAAGCTGCCGATCAACAGCAGCAGCGCAATCGTCCGCCGTTTCTTTGTCTCCCACTTGGGCAGATCCCGATAGAAATAGACGATCCATGCCATGACCAGCGGCACACCGACCAGACCGAACTGATAATAGAGCTGGAGGAGCGTGTTATGCGAGGCACGGCCGCCGATATACTCCTTGGTCAGGCCGTTGCCGAAAATCAGAAGCTTCATATCCGAGAACATCTGCCGTAGGTAATTCTGCCAGATGTCGGTGCGGCCGGTGGTGATATCCGACATCGTGTCCGAATACGAGAGGCGGTCGGCAAACGACAGCCACAGCTCCTCGAACACGGAGAGCGTCAGCAGGAGAACGACGGTAACAAAGCAGCCGACCAGCAGACAGACCTTCAACGCCGTGCGTCCCTTGATGCGGAAAACCTCCACGATCCAGATTGCCATGAGGATGATCGTGATCAAAAGGAAGGACTTTGAGCTGGAAAACATTCCGCAATAGAGCAGAAGGATGATCAGCGCCGCCAGAAAAACCGTGTGGGATGCCTTTCTCTGCCGCAGAATGATGGCAAAGGCGCCGCCGAGTGCCGCCGTGATCTGCGCCGTGTAGAAATTCGGATCATCGTAGAAGCCCGAGCGTCGGGTGACGTTCTGCCACGCATTGACTTGAATAAAGGCGCGGATATTGCCGTAGTCATACAGCTCCTTTGCACAAATCGCCGCAAGGACGATGCCAAGCGCAAAAAAGCAGACCGTTGTGTAAAAATCGTACCGTTTTCTGCTCCACTCGTCCTTGACCACGGGGAAGAAGAGGAAGAGCATGAAGATGGTGATATAGTCGAAATCGATAAAATTCCCGTCGATCAGCTTGATCGACAGCGTCAGCACCATGAGCAGTGCCGTCAGGATGATATGATATTTGCGCAGGCGGTTGCGTTTCAGCAGGTGGATGCCACACACAAGGATCATTCCGACCGTGTAGAACGAAAAATCGTTCGGGCTGAGCCGCAAAAGCTGCGACCACGGGAGGAAAAACAGGAGCAGCGGCAGGGTGAAATCCTTCACACAGCACCAGCACAGAAGACACAGGTACGCCGCCAGGCACAGCAGGATCAACAGGCTGCTGCCGTTGACCTGCGCCACGCAGAGAAACAGCACCAGCACGATGCTGTAGATCGCATATCGTTTACTTGCGGTCACGGTTCCTCTCTCACCGCCTTTCTATGATCTCCTCGAATTGCGCAACAGCCTCTTCATTTGTCATATTGCTTGACAAAAGCTCGGCCTTTTTCCGATAAAGCTTCGATGGGTCGGCCAGAAGAGCGGCCAGTGCTTCCGTCAGCCCCTCTTCGGTATTCTCGCAGACCCAGCCGTAGCCGGTTTGCTCGATCATCTCCCGAGCAGAGGAGGTTTCGGTGGACAAAACGGGTGTGCCCAGACAGGCCGCCTCACCGATGACCAGCGGCGCCGCCTCATTGTTCGAGGGGATGAGAAGGAGCTCCGCCGCCCGAATGTGGGCGTAGGGGTTGTCCATCGCACCGAGAAGGCGGACGCAGTCGCTCAGGCCCTCGTCTCGGATGATTTTTTCAAGGAGCGGCCTTTGGATGCCGTCTCCGATGATCTCATATTGAAGGCTCCGCCTCGCCTCGCCCAAGCGGGCAACGGCACGCAGTGCACGGTCGACGCCCTTCTCCTTTCCGAGACGGGCAACGGTCACGATGCGCACGACGGGCGCTTCTCGCGCCGTTTCGGGGCTTGCGCCCACCGCTTTTGCGGCTTGCGCAGCAGTGCAAGGCGTATCCTGCGCCGCCAATTCGCGGATGCAGTCAAAGCGGTGGCAGTTTTTCACCACGCGAACCTTTTCCCTCAGCTCCGGCAGGGCCGCCGTGAAGGAAGCCGCACAGCCGCCGGAGCAGGCGGCGATGGCGTCGAATTTTGCGTATTTTTTTCGATTTTCTTCTGTATTTGCGCCGCAGCGCCGATAATCACAGTGTAAAAATGTGATTTTTCTCTCCGCCTCGACATGGCGCAAAACGAAGTCGTTACAGCCGCCGTAAAAGACCCGTTCCCCGGCATCGTGCAGATACGACACGGCGACGTCGAAGCCCTTGAGCTTGCGCTGCCACGGGGACATGAGGGCGACGGCGACCTTTCGGCCGAGCAGACGCGTGACGGCCGCATAGAACGACCGACACAGACGATCCCACGCGCCGCAGGCGTCATTTTTCGTGATGCCGAAGCAGCGGTAGGGCGACCTCGGGCAGATCACGCGGACATTCGGCGGCAGGTCTTTCATGCTGTCTCCGACGGGGTAAAACAGCAAAAGCGTCACGTCATAGCGTCCGCCGACGCTCCAAAGAAGGCTGACCAGCGCCCTTTGTACGCCCCCGAGGTGCATATTGTTGTTGACGATCAGAATTTTTTTCATCACACAGCCCCCGTTTTACGGCGCGCCTTCCGTTTCAGCAGAGACAGCATTTTGCGGAATTCGTCGGGAAACAGCAGGCGGCTGACCGCCGTCGCGAAGAGGGCGATCACCGCAAAAGCGATCACGCCCCACAGCGCCCATCCGTAGAAATTACGGATCAGCCCGGGCTTTGCCGTGAAAGCTCCGGCGGCCGCAAATATGCCGACGGACAGCGTCGTGAAAAGGAGATATTTGATGGGCTCGCGCAGCTTCATTTCCAAAATGTTTTTGGCGGAATATACCATGTAGTACAGTCCCTTGAAAAGCGTTGCGGCCAGCGTTCCGATTGCAACGCCGACGAGCGGATTCCAACGGATCAGCAGCAGCGACAGGACGATATTGATGACCGCCTCCGCATACGAGCCCATTCTTGTTTCCTTCAGCCTGTTTGCCGAGACGGGCAGACTTGCGCAGGGGAACATAAAGCAGTCCAGCATTTCCGCATACAGGAGGATAACCGCAAAAATCGGTTGGATATAATCCGCATCCGTCACGCCCTTCGTATACAGACGAACAAACGGAACGATCAGCACGGCGGTCGCGCCGAAGAGAATGACCGTCACAAAGGCCAGCAGGAATTTATATTGGCGGAAAGCCGAGCGCAGCTCCTTCTTTTCGCCCTTGGCGTACATCTCGCCAAACGCCGCCTCCATGCCGCCCGTGCACGACAGGGCGATCTTTCGGATGCTGGAAACCACCATGCTGTAGACGGCATAGACCGCTACAAGTCGAATATCCGCAAATAATGTCAATAATACGACATCGGTATTCGTGTGGATGAAATAGGCCAGATGCTGTCCGATCCCTGTCCATTTCTGCTTCAAGGCAGAGCGGTCTTTCCCCACCGGACGGAGCTTGAAGAGCTTTTTGACAAAAATCGCATAGCAAAGCGGCTGCGCAATATAGACGATGCTGCTGCCCAGCTTCACGATCAGGATGCTGCTGTCAAAGCTCGTCAGCAGGAAAACCAGCAGCGCATTGAGCGCGGTCGTGACGGAAACGACGGTATTGCCGAGGTACTGGCGTTGATCCGCATTCAGCAGCGTCAGGTTCGCCAGACCGCCGAGATACTGCGCCAGCGTGGTCGTGCTGATCACCCAAACCAGCAGAAAAACCGTTTTTCTGCTAAGCTCCGTCACCTTGGCAAGGTCGTAATATGTGAGGGAAAGCACCAGCGTATATACGACAAACGCAACGCCGACCGTGCGAAAAAAGCGCTTGACCGCATAATAAACGCGGCTGATCTCGTGCGCATTGCGCTCGGCCAGCGGCTTATACAGCTCCGCCCTCGCAACGCGGCCGATTCCGCTTTCCAGAAGCGAGATATAGGCGAGAAATTGCGCGATGGAGGTCGTGATTCCGTAGGTCGCAGAGCCGAATGTCCCGATCATGATCCTCGGCACCACAATGCCGCAAGCGGTCGCAACGATCTGCCCCAGCAATGTGGTGGAAATATTCAGTTTTGCTCTGTGAATGTTTTTTTCCTTCATAAGGGTTTGTTATGTCAATGCTTCCCGTAAAAATTGAAGGGAGCGTTCCTTCCATTCGGGAAGCCTTTCGTTCGTCACGGAATAGTCCGTTTCAAGGGGCAGTACCGTCCGCGCATCTCGGATGACGCGGCCTTCCAGCCCGAAGCTTCGGACAAGTTGTGCCATTCTGGAGTTGGTCGTCGAGGACAGCTCCACAAAGAAATTCTTTCGGTAATTGATCGCCAACGCCATTCCGTGGAAGGAGTTGGTGACAATATAGTTCGCGTGATGGATCAGATACAAAAGCTCTGCGGGGCCGACGTCCTTCATATAGCGAACCTTCTCGGTGCTTCTGTCCCTCGGGCCGCCGCCGATTTTCAGAATTTTAAGTCCCGTTTTCTCCGCCAGCTTCTCGCAATAGCTCCACAAGCAGCCCTTGCTTCGGACGGGATAATACAAAATGTAGTCCTCACCCTGCGTCGAGCAGGGCTCCTCCTCCGCCTCCCACTGCGCACGATCGCGCAGGAAGGTCGGGTCGAGGACAAGCGTCGGCGTGCTGCCGAGCATTTCCCCGACCAGCGCGCAGCCCTCCTCTTCCCGAACGGAGACAGCCGCAAAACGGCGAAGCTCTTCCGCCGCCGCCTGCGCAAAGCGGTCGGGAAGCTTTTCCACGCCGAAGCTCGGCGCGTACGAGATCCGCCTTGTGCCGCTGCCGCAGAAATCGAAAAAGTAGCTCAGATCAGACCCGGTAATGTCGGGGTTCCAAACCTGATCACTGCCGCAAACCACGGCGTCGTAACGCTTTGCAATGTCCGACAATTTCCGCCGATCGGTCACGAGACGGCTCGGGAAGCATACCATCTTTCGCTCAAAGCGACGGAACACGCGGAACAGTCGATAATGGATCAGTCGCTTGGCGCAGCGCTTGATCCGCCGGCTCATGGCGGAGCTGTTTTGCATTTGCGCCGTATGCAGCGCCTTTTTCATCCATGGATTCTGATAATGGATCAGCTCCACGTCATGCCCCATCCCTTCCAAGGTGCGGTAAAGCGCATACATCTGCAACGCCGCGCCGTAGCTTTGTGAATTGCAAAATGTCAAAATCCCGATCTTCATGTCGGTCATGCCTCCGTTATATAGAATCTGCGTAATCGTATGGCATTTTTCATCATTGCTCCGCGGACGCGGCTCCCTTCGGCCGTCCATGCAGGGGTCGATGCTTGCAGACCGTGCCCGTACTTTTTGAGGGACACTGTGTCGCTCTGCCGCCGATGGGAGCTTACTGCGGCGGTTCTTTGTTCATCGCTGATTATACTTCATCACCGGCGGCAGAATGTACCGCCGGTGATGATG
>CAZKSR010000058.1:0-8582 GCA_964555465.1 uncultured Oscillospiraceae bacterium | reverse complement strand
CCCCTTGCACAGGGGAGCCGATGGGGTGTGGTGCGTTGCCTTACGAGGTGCGGCGTGTGGCGCGCTGTCCCCCCTCAGTCGGCTGCGCCGACAGCTCCCCCGAAGGATGGAGCCTTCGGATGCGGCGCGGAGCATTTCCGTGCGTCCGTCGAAAAATCGACGCGATCAGTGCAATCTGACGGGCAGAACCATATAAGCGAAGTCCGTTTTCATATCGCACGGGGTAAAAACGATGGGGCTAAGACCGTTTTTCAGCTCCAGCGTGACCTCCTCGGTCGGCACGGCGCGCAGAGCATCGAGAAGGTAGCGGCAGTTGAAGCCGATCTCCAGCTCGCCGCCGTTTCCTGCCAGAGCGCAGGTATCATGTGCCGAGCCGAGCGTATTAACGGTCTTAAAATCGGCCATATTGTCACCGAAAACGCAGCGTACGGGGCTTTTGACCTTTTCCGAGACGATCAGACTGACACGCTCGATGGAGCGCATCAGCTCGCTGACGTTGGCCGTCATGACGGTGGGGTTATTGCTCGGCACGACACGCCGCCAATCGATAAATTCTCCCTCCAAAATACGACAGACCAGCGTCGCGTCACCGATTTCAAACAGAATATGCTTCTCACCGAGCAGAAAACGAACCTCTTCGTCGGTATCGGCCAGAATTTTCTCGACCTCGCGCAAGCCGGTCGCGGGAACGACGAAGTGCATTTTTCTTCCGATGGTTTCCTCGCAGTGCCACGTCCGCCGCGCCAAGCGGAAGGAATCGACGGCGACCATGGTAATCGAGCTTTCATCGACCTCCATAAGACAGCCGGTGTGCACGGGGCGCGCCTGATTTTCCGATACGGAGAAGATCGTGCCGCCGATCATTTCGCGCAAAACGCTTTGCGGCATGGCGACGGCATTGACGGAGTTGACGTCGGGCAGATCGGGGTAATCCTCGGGGTCAAGGGCGGAGATTTGGAAGGAGGATGCGCCGCCGCGAATGGAGACGCGGAATTTGTCGTCGACCGTGACGGTGACCTCTTCATCGGGAAGCTTTCTGACGATGTCAAAGAAAAGACGGGCGGGCATGACGCAGCAGCCGGCCTCGGTGACGGAGGCGGCGACCTTCACGGTGATACCGGTTTCGAGGTTATACCCGGTGAACTGGACGCCGACGCCGGCGCGAACCAGGATGCCCTCCAGACAGGCAATGGTGCTCTTTTGCGAAACGGTGCGTCCGGCCACGGACAGAGCGGAAACCAGCAGAGCCTTTTCACAGGTAAACTTCATAAGAAATCCTCTCTTTCTCTCTATCTAATAGATAGGAAGGATAATTTTCAGTAGTAAACAGTAATAGGAAAAAGTTATGTGCAAAACCCGAAGAAACGCAGAAATTGCAATGCTTTCAAATGCACAGGCGGCTGTGCGGAAAAACTTGGGTTATGAACAGGCCGTGTGCATGAAATTCTTCAGAGAAGAAATGCACAGAAAAGTTTTGCACAATGCACAGGGGTTGTGGAAACGCGAAGCTCTCATCCGTCGTTCCTCGGGAGGAGTTGTCGGCGCAGCCGATGGAGGGGGGACGAACATACTGTCATGCACCGCACCCGTAGGGCGCATCGACTGCGGTGCTACGCCGCACTACCTCGTAGGGCACGCCGACTCGGCGTGCCGCAAACGCATCGCACTCATACGCCGCGCCGCCGCCTCTCACGGCTCAGAGTCTGGAATTGATATTCGCCTGAATGTCCCTGATATTGTCCTGCAAACCGTTGGCGGTGTTGCCCAGGTCATTTTCCACCCTACGGATGGAGTGCAGGACGGTGGTATGATTTTTGCCGAATTCCTTGGCAATATCGGGCAGTGAGAGGTTCGTCATTTTGCGGATGAGGTACATGGCGACCTGCCGTGCCTCGGTCGTGCCCTTGTTTTTGTTCGTGCTGCACAGAATGTCCTTTTCGATGGAATAGAAGCGGCAGACCTCGGAAATAATCAGCTCCGGCGTCGGCAAATTCTGCGTTTTCCCCTTGTAAAGATCCTTAATGGCACGGGAGACAGAGGCAAGATCCATCGGCATACCGGTCAGATCGTGGTAGGCTTTGATTTTTTTGACCGTGCCCTCGATCTGGCGGACGTTATTTGTAATATTTTCGGCAATATAGTCGCAAATATCATCGGGCAAAATCAATCCGAGCGACAATGCCTTATTTTTCGTGATGGCGTATCTCGTCTCGTAATCGGGCGGCTGGACGTCGACGATCAGACCCCACTCGAAGCGTGTTCTCAGGCGATCCTCGAGCTTGAGCATCTCGCTGGGGATGCGGTCGGAGGTCAGAACGATCTGGTGGTGATTTTCGTAAAGTGTGTTAAAGGTGTGAAAAAATTCCTCCTGCGTGGCTTCTTTGCCGGCGATAAATTGAATATCGTCGATCAAAAAGAGGTCGGCATTGCGGTATTTGTCGCGGAATTCATAGTTTTTGCCGTTACGGACGGCCTCGATGAACTCGTTGGTGAATTGCTCGCCCTTGATATAGACGATGTTATAATCGGGGTGCTTCGATTGGATACGATTGGCGATGGCATAGAGCAGATGCGTCTTGCCCAGACCGGACTGGCCGTAGAGAAACAGGGGATTGTAGGCATCCGTTCGTTCCTCTGCGACGGCCTCCGCAGCGGAAAAGGCGTGCTGATTCGACGAGCCGACCACGAAGGTGTCGAAAGTATATTGCGAGTTGAATTCGACGAAATTCCGCGTCTTACTGCGGCCGGTATAGGTCGGCAGATCGTCCTCGTCCAAGACGACGACCTCGACCTCTGTCTGAAAAACCTCAAGCATGGCGTCATGAATGAGGGTACGGTAGCGGTTGAGAATGACATCCTTGCGGAAGGGGGAGGGAGAATAGATGACGAGCTTCCCCTCCGAAAGCTCCAAAATCTCCGCATCGTCAAAATATGAGGTCACCGCAATGGCCGGAGAATGCTGCTCCAAATAAGCCAAAACCCGTGACCAAACATAAGCATTGGAATACATCGGCCGACTCCTTTCCATCCTATTTTATCCTTAAAATTATAGCATAAAACGCGGAAAAAATCAACCTTTATACCTATATTAATAAAAAACATAAAAATGCACCGACTTGTGCAAAATATAAATTGAAATGTGAAAAAAACTGTGGTATATTTGTCTCGCCGGAGAATGCGCGCGCACGCAAAGAATCCACCCTTCGGGGGCTGTGGCACAGTCGACTGAGGGGGGGACGAACGCGCCGCGTCCCTTGGCTCCACCCCTCGGGGGGGGGGGAGCTGTCGGCACAGCCGACCGAGGGGGGACAGCGCGCCACGCGCCGCACCTCGTAAGGCAACGCACCACACCCCATCGGCTCCCCTGTGCAAGGGGAGCTGTCAAAAATCCCCGATTTTTGACTGAGGGGTTGCCGCGCGCCGACTCGGCGCGCCGCCATGCACCGCACCGTACCCCGTAGAGTGCGCCGACTCGGTATACCGCAATCCGCCGCACCCCGTAAAGTACAAATTCCCACACACTCTCGATCCCCATTCACCGTAAAAAAAGAGGAACACATTATGCTGCAAATCAAAAATCTGTCCTACCGTGTCGAGGCAGAGCACGGCTCGGTCGATATTCTCAACGGCATCGACCTTGACATCGAGGACAAGAAATTCATTGTTATTACAGGACCCAACGGCGGCGGCAAGACCAGTCTCGCCAAGGCCGTCATGGGCATTTACGAGCCGACGGAGGGTCAAATCCTTCTCGACGGCGAGGATATCACCCATAAATCCGTTACAGAACGCGCCAAGCTCGGCATTTCCTACGGCTTCCAGCAGCCGCCTCGGTTCAAGGGCATGAAGGTTCGCGACCTTCTGTCCGTCGCCGCAGGGGAGAAGATCAGCCATGACAAGGCCTGCTCTTATCTGACGCAGGTCGGTCTGTGCGCACGGGACTATATCGATCGGGACGTCGATACCTCGCTCTCCGGCGGCGAGGTCAAGCGCATCGAGATCGCCACGATCCTCTGCCGCAAGAGCAAGCTCATGATCTTCGATGAGCCGGAAGCGGGCATCGATCTCTGGTCCTTTGCTCGACTGACTGAGACATTCCGTCAAATTCACGATAAAAAAGAGGCGACGATCCTTATCATCTCGCATCAGGAACGCATTTTGCGTCTGGCCGATGAGATCATTCTGGTCGCCGGAGGAAAAATCACGGAGCGTGGCAGCGTCGACCGAATTTATCCGAAAATTCTGGCCGATACCGTCTCTGCCTGCTCCATGCTGGAGGTGGATCGGAAATGCTGAACGAGATCCAGAAGCGAATTTTGCAGACCGTGGCGGACATGGTCGACACGGGCGAGGGCGCGGTCAACATCCGCTCCGACGGTCAGAAGCTCTTCCGCCGCAATTCCGAGCACATCACCATCGAATCCAAGACCGACAAGGATGGCATCGATATCCGCATTGCGCCGTTTACCAAGCAGGAAGCTGTCCATATTCCCGTCATTTTGACCGATACAGGGCGACATGACATGGTGTATAACGACTTTTTCATCGGGGAGGGCGCGCAGGTCAACATCGTCGCCGGCTGCGGTATTCACAACTGCGGCGATTGCGACAGTCAGCACGACGGCATCCATACCTTCTATGTCGGAAAAAACGCCCACGTCACCTATGTCGAAAAGCATTACGGCGAGGGCGACGGCACGGGCAAGCGCATCTTGAATCCGCAGACGGTCGTCTACCTCGAGGAGGGCGCCTCCATTACCCTCGAAATGACGCAAATTCGCGGCGTCGACGACACAAAACGCTACACGAAGGTCGAATGTAACGGCGGCGGCAGCGAGGTCATTATTCGCGAAAACCTCCTGACGCACGGCGATCAGAGGGCCGATTCCGAGATGGACATTTTCCTCAACGGCGAGGACAGCAAGGCGCAGGTCATCTCCCGTTCCGTGGCGCAGGACGCCTCAGAGCAGGTTTTTTATCCCCGTGTAACGGGCAATGTCAAGTGCTTCGGTCATGTCCAGTGCGACGCCATCATCATGGCAAGGGCAAAGGTTCGGGCGATCCCCGAGATCACCTGTAACCACGTCGACGCAAGCTTGATCCACGAAGCCGCCATCGGCCGCATCGCCGGGGAGCAGATTTTGAAGCTCATGACCCTCGGCCTCACGCCGGAGCAGGCCGAGGAAAGAATTCTGGAGGGCTTCCTCCGCTGAAAGCACCATCCCCCTCGCACCACCCCCGTAGACCGCGCCGCGTCCCTTGGCTCCACCCTTCGGGGGGAGCTGTCGGCGCAGCCGACTGAGGGGGGAACAATGCTCCGCAAACCACCGCACCAATGCTTTGCGCCGCCATGCACCGCCCCCGTAGACCGCGCCGACCCCGGCGCGCCGCATAGAACCGTACTCCGTTGGCGGCACGCCGAGTCGGCGTGCCCTACGAAGAGGGTCACAATGCACCGAACCCGTAGACCGCGCCGCGTCCCTTGGCTCCACCCTTCGGGGGGAGCTGTCGGCGCAGCCGACTGAGGGGGGGACGAACACACCGCAACGCGCACCATGCCCCGTCACACGCATCCCCATCCGCGCCCTTGTCGAGAGGAAGCACCGCGACAAAGCAAACGCCACTCATCGGAGGAAGCCATGTTCACCGTTACGCTTATTACCGTCGGAAAGCTGAAGGAAAAATTCTATCTTGCGGCGGCGGAGGAGTATGCCAAGCGTCTTTCCGCCTACTGCAAATTCACGCTTTTGGAGCTACCGGAGCACCGTCTGCCGGAAAACCCGTCGCAGGCGCAGATCGCCGCCGGTCTGGAGGCCGAGGCGGATCAGATCGAGGCGAAGCTGCCGAAAGCGGCGTGGTTCTGTGTTCTGACGCCGGAGGGGACGACGATTTCGAGCGAAAAGCTGGCGGAAAAAATGGCACAGGTCAAAAATTCCGGCCACTCTTCCGTGTGTTTTCTCATCGGCTCGTCCTTCGGCATTGCCCCGAGGATCAAGCAGCTTGCCGATTTCCGTCTTTCCTTCGGCCCGATGACCTTTCCCCACCACCTGATGCGCGTCATGGCGCTGGAGCAGCTCTACCGTGCCGAAACCATTCAGGCCGGAACCAAATATCACAAATAACCTCCGCCTCGGCGGAGGCTTTTGTTTCGGAAACGGATGGTGAAACCCGACTTCGGTCACGTCTGCGGTGAAAAATTTCGGATTTTTGAAAAAAAGTGTTGACATTACGAAAAAATACTGCTATAATGTCTAAGCTATCTGAAATGCTGCTATAGCTCAGCAGGTAGAGCGCATCCTTGGTAAGGATGAGGTCTCCAGTTCGAATCTGGATAGCAGCTCCAAAAAAACGACATTCTTCCTCGGAAGAACGTCGTTTTTTCTTTATGATAATCGATTCACAGCCCCCACCCGTTCGGATGAGGGGCTGTGTTTATGACTCCAGAGCCATCATTTTGTCGATTCGGCGCTGATGGCGGCCGCCCTCGAACGCGGTGTCCAGCCAGATGTCGACGATCTCCAAGGCGAGCTTTTCGCCCACGATGCCCTGACCGAGCGCCATCATGTTCGTGTCATTGTGCTGACGGGTCAGATGCGCCGAGACGGTGTCGCTCAGGAGGGCGCAGCGGACGCCGCGAATCTTGTTGGCGGAAATGGAGATCCCGATGCCGGTGGTGCAGATGACGATGCCTCTTTCGCACGCGCCGGAGGCGACCAGACGAGCCGCCGCCGCGCCGAAATCGGGGTAGTCGCAGCTATCCTTGCTGTTCGTGCCGCAGTCGACGACCTCGAAGCCGCGCTCCAGCAGATGATGCTTGACGGCATTTTTCAGCTCCAGACCGCCGTGGTCACAGCCAAGTGAAATTTTCATAAGAATATCCTCCCAATCTCAGTGCAAAAAACGCACCGCGAAATACACAACTGCGGTTCCGACGGCGTAGCAGACCATCAGACCCGAATATTTCCGTTCGGTCAAGGTGCTCCAGCTCAGGCCGATCAGCGGCAGGAGCATCGGCACGGCGGAATAGGTGCCGCCGAAGATCCACATCGCCGCGAAGCAGACGAGGCTGACCAGCAGGGCGAGGCAACGGCTGTCGCGACGCTTGAAGATGCCGTGCAGCATCGGAACGGCGGCGGCCATGCCGAGCAGGAGCGCAAAGGCATCTGCGCGGTAGAGCGCCGCAAGCGGACGCGGCAGAAGGAAGAGCGCGCGCAGACGGACGGCGAATTTTTGCGGCAAAACCTCGAGCATGAGGCGCAGATCAAGGACGGAGCGAAGCTGTCCGTGCAGGTAGCAATACAGCACCCAAAGCAGGGCGACGGCCCCAAGCATCAGGAAAAAGACGAGCAGGAGGGACACGGCGAGCGACACGCCTCTCGGATGCTTTTTCCCGTTGCGCCAGCGGAAGAGCTGCACATAGATATAGGCGATCAGATAAAGCGGAGAGAGCCATGCGACCGCAGGGTAGCGCACCGCCGCCAAAAGAAAGCCGCCCACGGAGAAGAAAAGCAGGAGCATTTTGGGAAAGAGCGGAGCATCGGCATCCGAGGCCGTCCAGAGCCAGAGCAGCAGGAGCGAGGCCGTCAAAACCGCCGCGCACCAAACGCCTCCGAGCTGCACCAAGCCGGTCAGAACGGCGGCGCAGACGGCAGGGAAGGACTGCCCGAAGAGACTGCGCAGGAGCAGATACAGGCAGGCGGCCATGAGGAAAATCGGGGCAAAGGAGTAGGTCAGCAGGGAATGGATGTGCTTCATGATCAGGTCGATGCGACCGATCTGAAGATACGTCACGGCAAGAGCGACGAGACGGAGGACGGCGGCGCAGAAGGCCGACAGCAGCGCCCAGGCAAGGTCGCTCCAACGCAGAGAATTTTTGCGAAGCGGCGCAAATTTCGGCCGATCCAGCCGCTTCATCCATTCCGTCGTGCCGCGACGGGGGCGCAGAGAGATGAAATAAGAGACGATGAGCGTGGCGGAAAAGGCCGCGAAAACGCAGAGCAGAACGGCAAAGAGAATGCCGCCGGAAGTGTCGAAGAGGGATGTCAGGTTCATGAGAAAGCCTCCTTCCGAAAATTCAGAGTGCACTGCCATCATGATACCATATTTTGGAGAAACAAGCAAGAGAAAAACTCCGTGCGCGGCGAAAACGTCGTCCACGGAGCTTTTTTCATTGCGGCTGTCGGTCGGGGACGGACTGCGAGACGGGGGACGGGCAGATGTGCCTTTGCGCGCGGTTTTCCGGTGATCGACCGCCGAGCTCCGGCAGCTTCGGATCGTGCAGATCGCCGTTGTGCGGCGGCTGTTTTCTTTTCTCCATAAAAAACCCTCCGAGGCTAGTGTGCCGCCGGAGGGAGCTTTTATACGAAAAGCAGATGCAAATATTCATTTCCATCGGCTTTCGACGCAGGATCGGCGATGCTTTTTCGAGATGCCGAGGAAAGCGCTGCGGAAATTCGTCTCATACCGATCACGATACCGTGATTCAATCGCAGTTTATTTATTAGTAGATTATTTATTAGTAGATTATTTATTAGTAGATTATTTATTAGTAGATTATTTATTAGTAGCTTATTTATTAGAAG
>CAZKSR010000057.1:0-9258 GCA_964555465.1 uncultured Oscillospiraceae bacterium | reverse complement strand
AATATAACATCAACGGAAATCTGACATCAACAATATAACATCAACGGAGTATGACATGAACAGAACCTTGAAAAAATATGTCGGGGATCGCGCCTTTTACCGCATGGCCATGGCGGTCGCTGTGCCGATCATGGTACACAACGGCATCACGCAGTTTGTTTCCCTTCTGGACAACATCATGGTCGGCGCCGTCGGCCAGATGCAGATGGGCGGCGTGGGTGTCGCAAATCAGCTTATTTTTGTCTTTAATCTGATGATTTTCGGCGCCGTTTCGGGGGCGGGGATCTTCGGCGCGCAGTTTTACGGCAGCGGCGACAACGACGGTGTCCGCCACACCCTCCGCTTTAAGCTGCTCATCGCCGCCGCGCTGACGGTGCTGGGCATCGCGGTTTTCCTGACATTCGACGACACGCTCATCCGCGCCTATTTGCAGGGCGACGGGACGGCGGAGGAACGCGCGCAGACCATGCACTATGCCAAGGAGTATCTGCACATCATGCTTCTCGGCTTCGTCCCCTATGCTGTCTCGCAGTGCTACGCAAGCACCCTGAGAGAGTGCGGCCGAACGGTCGTGCCGATGGTGGCCGGTATCGTCTCGGTCGTCGTCAACCTCCTCTTCAACACCATCTTGATCTTCGGCTGCCTCGGCGCGCCTGCTCTCGGCTCCGCCGGTGCCGCCATTGCAACGGTCATCGCCCGATTCACCGAGGCCGCTATCGTCATCGTCTGGACGCACCGCAAAAAGTGCCCCTATGCCGTCGGCCTCTACCGCAGCTTCCGCATCCCGAAGCATCTGGCCGCACGCATTGCCAAAAAGACGATCCCCCTGATGCTCAACGAGACATTCTGGGCTTTGAGCGTGGCGCTTCTGAGCATGGCCTACTCCCTTTGCGGCCTCGAGGTCGTTCCGGCCAACACTATCTCATCGACCGTTTCGAATGTCTTCAACGTTGCGTTTTTGGCCATGGGCAGTGCCGTCGGCATCATCGTCGGCCAGCTTCTCGGCGCCGACCGATTGGAGGAGGCCGTGGACACCGACCGCAAGCTCATTGTCTTTTCCGTGGCGATTTGCTTCGTCGTCGGCACGGCGATGGCACTGCTCTCGCCCGTCATCCCACGCCTCTACTCGGCGCAGCCGGAAAATGTCCGCGCCCTCGCCTCGAAATTTATCCTCATCGTCGCCTTGGCCATGCCCATCAACTCCCTCGCCAACGCCTGCTATTTCACCATGCGCTCGGGCGGCAAGACCCTCTTCACCTTCCTGTTTGACAGCGTCTATGCGTGCGTGCTGGTCGTCCCGATGGCCTTTTTCCTCTATTATGTCGTCGGGCTGAGCATCCTGCCGCTGTTTTGCGTCTGCCAGTTTGCCGACCTCGGCAAGTGCATCATCGGCCTGTGGCTCATCAAAAAGGGCGTCTGGATCCAAAATATCGTAAAGGAAGAACCTCATGAACACGAAGTATTATCGGGAGCATAGTCTTTTGCGCATCTTCTTCGGCTATTTCAAGCCCCACCGCAAGCTGTTTGCGCTGGATATGGGCTGCGCACTGCTGGTGGCGGCGGTCGATCTGGCCTTTCCGCTCGTCTCCCGAAACGCCATGTACGAGCTGCTCCCGAGCAAGGCATTCGGCGCATTTTTCGCCGTCATGGGCATTATGGCGGCGGCCTACCTCCTGCGCTCCGTCCTGCAATACATCATCTGCTATTGGGGGCACACCTTCGGCATCCGCGTGGAGGCCGATATCCGCCGCGATCTTTTTCGGCATATGCAGTCGCTGGGCTACGATTTTTATGACCGCAACCGTACCGGTCAGCTCATGAGCCGCCTGACGAGCGACCTCTTCGAGATCACGGAGCTTGCTCACCACGGGCCGGAGGATCTGGTCGTTTCGGCCTTGACCATCATCGGCGCCCTCGTTGTGATGTTCTCAATCGCGTGGCAGCTTGCCCTGACGGTCAGCATCATTTTGCCGATTTTGCTTGTCGTCGTCATCCTGCGCAGGCGGAAGATGAGTGCCGCCTCCCGACACGTCAAGTCCCGTACCGCCGCCATCAATGCCGAGATCGAATCCTCCCTCTCCGGCATCCGCACAGCCAAGGCGTTTGCCAACGAGGAGGTCGAATATCAAAAATTTTCCGAGGCCAACGAGCGATTTAAGACCTCCAAACGGGAATTTCACAAGGAAATGGGCATTTTCTCCGGCTCGCTGGAATTTTTCATCTCGCTGCTCCATGTGGCGGTGATCGCCGTCGGCGGCGCGCTCATCATGGAGGAAAAGCTGGAGCTGGTCGACCTTCTGACCTTCAGCCTCTATATTTCCGCCTTTACCACGCCCGTGCGGAAGCTCGTCAGCTTTTCCGAGATGTTCGCCAACGGCTTTGCCGGACTCGGCCGCTTCGTCGACCTGATGCGCACGGAGCCGACCCTCCGCGATGCGCCCGATGCGACGGAGCTGTCGGACGTCCGCGGCGAAATTACCGTCGAAAATGTCAGCTTTTCTTACACCGAGGACGCCGAGGTGCTGGAGAATGTCAGCGTTCAGATCAAGGCAGGCGAGACGGTCGCCGTCGTCGGGCCCTCCGGCGGCGGAAAGAGCACCCTCTGCCGCCTGATCCCCCGTTTTTACGACGTCTCGGAGGGCGCCGTCCGCATCGACGGTAAGGACGTGCGAAGCGTGACGCAGGAATCCCTGCACCATGCCATCGGCGTCGTTCAGCAGGAGGTTTTCCTCTTCGCCGACACCATCGGCAACAACATCCGCTACGGCAAGCCCGATGCCACCATGGACGAGATCGTCGAGGCGGCCAAGCGAGCCGAGCTGTATGACGACATCATGGCCATGCCCGACGGCTTCGACACGAACGTCGGTGAGCGCGGCACCCTGCTCTCGGGCGGCCAGAAGCAGCGCGTCTCCATCGCCCGAATTTTCCTGAAAAATCCGCCCATTCTCATTCTCGACGAGGCCACGAGTGCGCTCGACAGCGTGACCGAGGAGAAGATCCAGGGGGCCCTCGACGCCCTCGCCGTCGGTCGCACGACGCTTATCATCGCCCACCGCCTGTCCACCATCCGCTCGGCCTCCCGAATTCTCGTGATCGCAGACGGAAGGGTCTGCGAGCAGGGCACGCATGAGGAGCTGATGCACCAAAACGGCTTGTACGCCGCACTCAGACGGACGCAAAACCTGTCACAATGACGGAATAATGTACCAATTTATCCGAAAAACACAGGGAAAATGAAATTTTTGTTGCTTTTTCGAGGGAAGTATAGTACAATAAAAAGACTATCAACAAGAATTCACAATTTTTCCTGCAAAGCATAGGATAAATAAACAATGAGAGGACGATTTTTTTGAACCATTGTGTGCATCTCGAAGAAATCATTTCCAAATTTCACATCCGCGGCAAGCTGACCTCCTGCAGGGAGTACGGCTCCGGCCATATCAACGATACTTATAAGCTCGATACGGACGACGGCCATTGCTATATCCTCCAGCGTATCAACAAGTTCGTTTTTGCCAAGCCCATCGAGGTCATGGAGAACGTCAGCGCCGTCACAGATTTCCTCCGCAAAACGCTCAAATGCCCCCGCGAAACGCTGCATTTCATCCGCACGGACGAAAATCTGCGCTATCATATCGACGAAGAGGGAGAGTGCTGGCGCTGCTATGAGTTCACCGACGGCATCTGCCTCGAGGCCCCCGAGAGCGAGGAGGACTTTTACCAAAGTGCCATCGCCTTCGGCCGTTTTCAGGAGATGCTCAGCGATTTTCCGGCAGATACCCTGCACGAGACGATCCCCATGTTCCACAACACCGTCAACCGCTACCGCCTGTTCAAGGAGGCGCTGGAGGTCGATCGGGTCGGCCGTGCCGTCTCTGTCGCAGACGAGGTGGACTTCATCCTCGAACGGGAGGACGAGGCGGGGACGATCTGCACGCTCCTCGACAGCGGCGAGCTTCCCCTTCGCGTGACCCACAACGACACCAAGATCAACAACGTCCTGCTCGACAAGACCACGAGAAAGGCACTGTGCGTCCTCGATCTGGACACCGTCATGCCCGGCTCCTCGCTGTATGACTACGGCGACTCCATCCGCTTCGGCGCCGCCACCGCTGCCGAGGACGAGAAGGATCTGAGCAAAATGCACCTCAATTTGGATCTCTTCCGCGTCTACACCGCAGGCTATCTTGCCGCCTGCCACAGCCTGACGCAGAAGGAGATCGAGCTGCTGCCCATGGGCGCAAAGATCATCACCCTTGAGCTTGCCGTCCGCTTCCTCACGGATTATCTCGACGGCGACCGCTATTTCAAGACCGCTTACCATGACCACAACCTCGTCCGTGCCCGTACCCAGCTCCGTCTGGTTGCTGATATGGAGCGCAAGTGGGACGAGATGAACAGGATCGTTGCGGAAGAAGCAGCCAAACAATAATAAGGAGGAACTATGAACTACCTCGGCATTGAGTATTCCCTGAAAAATCTCCCGGCATTGGATCCGGAATTTATCCCCTTCGGCGTCTGGATCAATGCCTACGAAAAGGGCGCGCAAAAGCCCTTGTCCATCGCCGTTGAGCGCGATAAGGGCAAGATCTCCGTCCACCACACCAAAATCCACGGCACGCCCGAGATGGCTGCCGCCGACTACCGCTATGTCGAGCGGTACGTCAAGTTCCTGCTCTGGTCGATCGGCGGCTTCCGCATCTACCTCTGCGGCGACAGCGCATTGGCAGAGCGGCTGAAAAAAGCCTATTCCCCCGACGCGGAGCGCTCCTTCGACGTCGGCTTCATGCAGGACGTCTATGAGGTGCCCTTTGAGGTCATCGACTGCACGCGTGAGAGCTTCCCCGAGCAGAATGACGCCTCCGTCTCCATCGGTGGCCATATGGACGGCTGCCGCATCGGCTTCGATGCCGGCGGCTCCGACCGCAAGGTTTCCGCCGTGATCGACGGCGTGACGGTCTATTCCGAGGAGGTCGTCTGGCACCCGAAGACCGTTGCCGATCCGCAGTACCATTTCGACGGCATCGTCGAGGCGTTCAAGACTGCCGCCTCCAAAATGCCGCGCGTCGACGGCATCGGCGTCTCCTCCGCCGGTGTGTTCATCGGCAACAGCCCGATGGTTTCCTCGCTCTTCCTCAAGGTTCCCCGTGAAAAACGGGAGCTGGTCAAGACCATCTACGACCGTGCGGCGCTGGAGATCGGTGATGTGCCCATCGTCGTGGCAAACGACGGCGACGTCACCGCTCTGGCAGGTGCCATGGGCATGGGCTGCAACAGCGTCATGGGCATGGCCATGGGCACGAGCGAGGCCGTCGGCTACGTCGATTCCGAGGGCAACGTCCTCGGCTGGCTGAACGAGCTGGCATTTGCTCCGGTTGATCTGAACGAGGGCGCACTGGCCGACGAGTGGTCGACCGATATCGGCGTCGGCTGCAAGTATTTTTCGCAGGACGCCGTCATCAAGCTCGCCCCGAGAGCCGGCATCAGGCTTTCGGACGCGCTGACCCCTGCCGAGAAGCTGAAGGCCGTGCAGGAGCTGGTTTCCAAGGGCGACGACCGCGCCAAGCGTATTTTTGAGACGATCGGCGCGTATCTTGCGCATACTTTGCCGCTGTATTGCAGATTCTATGATGTCCGCCACCTCATGGTGCTCGGCCGCGTCATGTCCGGCGTGGGCGGCAACATCGTGCTCGATTCCTGTCTGCGCATTTTGGCCGAGGAATATCCCGAGCTGGCGAAATCCGTGCAGGTGATGCTCCCCGACGAGAAAACCCGTCGCGTGGGTCAGTCCGTCGCCGCCGCCAGTCTGCCCGAGGCTCGCAAATAATATCGAAAACGGGCGGAGATTCTCTCCGCCCGAATTTTTTAGGAGGAACTTATGCAGTACAAAAACGCCTACCTTTATTCCGAAGATTTTTGCTTCCGTTACGGGTGCTTTTCGGTCGAAAACGGGAGATTTACGGATGTTTTCGGGGACGAACGTCCTGATGCCGTCGACCTGAACGGCGCCTATGTCATCCCCGGACTCATTGACGTCCACACCCACGGCAACTCCGGCGCGGACTTTTCCGACGGCGATGTCGAGGGCATCGAAAAAATGGCCGCCTATCTGGTCAAAAACGGCATCACGTCCTTCGCTCCGGCGTCCATGACGTTGCCGTATGAGACGCTGCAAAAGGCGTTTGCCTCCGCCCGCGCCTTCGTCGACGCAGGGCACACGGACAAGGCCGCCCTGCGCGGCATCCAGATGGAGGGCCCCTTCTTCTCCGAGAAGAAAAAGGGCGCGCAGAACGGCGCCTACCTGAAGCTGCCCGATTTTGCGGCCTTTGAGCGGCTTCAGAACGACTGCGGCGGTCTGGTGCGCATCGTCGATATTGCGCCGGAGCTGCCCGGAAGCGTCGAATTCATCGAAAAGGCCAAGGCACTGTGCACCGTCTCCATCGCCCACACCGATGCCGATTACGACGCCGCCGCTGCCGCCGTCCGCGCCGGCGTCACCCACCTGACGCACCTGTATAACGCTATGCCCTCCATCCACCATCGCAAGCCCGGCGTCATCGCCGCCGCCGCAGAGGACGAGCGCGTCAGTGCCGAGATCATCTCCGACGGCGAGCACGTCCATCCGGCCTCCGTCCGCCTCGCCTTCCGTCTCTTCGGTGCCGAGCGCATGGTGCTCATCTCCGATTCTCTGCGCTGCTGCGGAATGCCCGACGGCGAATATGAGCTGGGCGGACAGCAGGTTTTCCTGAAGGACGGACTGGCTCGCCTTGCCGACGGCACCATCGCCGGCTCCGCGACGAATCTCTATGACTGTATGCTCCGCGCGATCTCCTTCGGGATCCCCAAGGAGGACGCCGTCCGTGCGGCGACTTATAATCCGGCGCGCCAGCTCGGAGTGCTCGATCGGGTCGGCTCCATCGCGAACGGAAAGATTGCCGACTTCGTCCTCTGCGACGAAGCCCTCACTCGCCGCGCGGTTTACCGCCAAGGCCGACCCGTCAACGCCTGAGCCGAGACATCGAACAAGCCAAGCAAGCTCCTTTCGGGGAGCGAAGCGACGCGGCAAGCCGCACGTCGATCAAGCCTTACGGGGACACCCTTTTTCGGGTGTCCCCGCCGCGTGAGGGGGATGCCTGCGCAGATACGGCTTCCTACGCGCGAGGAACTGCCTTGCAAGGCGCGGATTTTGAATTTTCTGTAACTTCACTTTTCTTATTGCGGATTTTATGATATAATACTCTACAAATTCAGGAAAGGTCAGGGATGCTATGGGACTGATCACTAAGGTTTTCGGAACTCGGTCGGAGCGTGAGGTGAAGAAGCTGAACGCTCTGGTCGAGCGGATCGAGAGTTTGGGGGAGGCGACAAAGGCGCTTTCCGACGAGGCACTTCGTGCAAAAACCGACGAATTCAAGAGCCGCCTTGCCCTTGGAGAGGACTTGGATGCCCTCCTGCCCGAGGCATTTGCCGTCTGCCGCGAGGCGGCGGAGCGTGTGCTGGGGATGCGGCCTTACCGCGTGCAGCTCATCGGCGGCATCATCCTGCACCAGGGACGCATCGCAGAGATGAAGACCGGCGAGGGCAAGACGCTCGTCGCCATCCTCCCTGCCTACCTCAACGCGCTGACGGGCAAGGGCGTGCACATCGTCACCGTCAACGACTACCTCGCCAAGCGTGACTCGGAGTGGATGGGCAAGGTCTACCGCTTCCTCGGCCTGTCGGTCGGACTCATCATCCACGACCTTTCGCCGCAGGAGCGTCGGGCGGCCTACGATGCCGACATCACCTACTGCACCAACAACGAGCTGGGCTTCGATTATTTGCGCGACAACATGGCACTTTACCGTAAAAATCAGGTACAAAGAGGACATAATTTCGCCATCGTGGACGAGGTGGACTCCATCCTGATCGATGAGGCCAGAACGCCGCTCATCATCTCCGGCAAGGGAGAGGAATCCTCGAAGCTCTACGAAATGGCCGACTTCTTCGTCTCGGGGCTTCGCAAGAAGGTCTTTGCCACGACGGATGAGAAGGAGGATTACGACGACCTCGACTGCGATTACTACGTCAACGAAAAGCTCCGCACGGCCAACCTGACGGCCTCCGGCATCGCCAAGGCAGAAAAATTCTTCGCCGTGGAGAACCTCGGAGATATTGAAAATACCTCCCTGACCCACCACATCAATCAGGCCATGCGAGCACGCGGCATCATGAAGCGCGACATTGACTACGTCGTCAAGGACGGGCAGATCATCATCGTCGACGAATTCACCGGCCGTCTGATGTACGGCCGCCGCTACAACGAGGGTCTGCATCAGGCAATCGAGGCCAAGGAGGGCGTCAGCGTCGCGAGCGAGAGCAAGACCCTTGCGACCATCACCTTCCAGAATTTCTTCCGCCTGTACACCAAGCTCTCCGGCATGACCGGTACCGCGCTGACGGAGGAAGAGGAATTTTCCGCCATCTACAGCATGGATATCGTCGAGATCCCGACGAACCGCCCCATCGCCCGTGTTGACCACAATGACGTCGTTTACAAAACCGAGTCGGGAAAGTTCCGCGCCGTCATCGAGCAGATCAAGCAGTGCCACGAGAAGGGACAGCCCGTTCTGGTCGGCACGATCTCCATCGAAAAATCCGAGCTTCTGAGCAAGCTTTTGAAACGCGAGGGCGTGGCGCACACCGTTCTGAACGCCAAGCATCACGAAAAAGAGGCCGAGATCGTGGCGCAGGCCGGCAAATTCGGCGCCGTCACCATCTCGACAAACATGGCAGGCCGTGGCACGGACATCATGCTCGGCGGCAATGCGGAATACATGGCGCTGTCCGAACTCCGCAAAAAGGAGCTGCCCGATGAGCTGATCGCTGAGGCCAACTCCTACGCAGAGACGAACGATCCCGAAATTTTGGAGGTTCGCGCGGCGTTCAAGGAGGCTTACGCCCGATACAAGCAGCAGACCGATCGGGAGGCGGATCGTGTCCGCGCGGTCGGCGGCCTTTTCATCGTCGGCACCGAGCGGCACGAATCCCGCCGCATCGACAACCAGCTCCGCGGCCGCGCCGGCCGTCAGGGCGACCCGGGCGAAAGCCGCTTCTACCTTGCCTTGACCGATGACATCATGCGCCTTTTCGGCTCCGAGCGCATCATGGGCATGATGGAGACCCTCAACGTCGATGAGGACACCCCGCTCGACCACAAGATGCTCTCCAACGCCATCGAGCAGTCGCAAAAAACCGTCGAAAGCCGCAACTTCC
>CAZKSR010000056.1:7056-9579 GCA_964555465.1 uncultured Oscillospiraceae bacterium | reverse complement strand
CGCAGTGGTTCTGCTCCGTCGAGAGCTTCAAGGAAGAGGCCGTCGCTGCCTGCGACAAGGTGCAGTGGCTTCCGACATGGGGCAAGGATCGCATGGTCGCCATGATCCGTGACCGCGCGGACTGGTGCATCTCCCGTCAGCGCCGCTGGGGACTGCCCATCCCCGTATTCTATTGCAAGGACTGCGGCAAGCCGGTCTGCACCCCCGAGACGATCGACCGCATCTCCCGACTCTTCGACGAGCACGGCTCGAACTACTGGTTTGCGCACGAGGCAGCCGATCTGATCCCCGAGGGCCTGCGCTGTCCGCACTGCGGCGGAAGCGGCGGCTTCGAGAAGGAGACGGACACCCTCGACGGCTGGTTCGACTCCGGCTCGACCCATATCGCCTCCCTGCGCAGGGATAATCCCGAAAACTGGCCGGCAGACCTCTACCTCGAGGGCGCTGACCAGTACCGCGGCTGGTTCCAGTCGAGCCTGCTGACGAGCGTCGGCGCACTTGGCGGCGGCGCACCCTTCAAAAAATGCCTGACCCACGGCTGGACGGTCGACGGCGAGGGCAAGGCCATGCACAAGTCCCTCGGCAACGGTGTCGATCCGGCCGAGCTGATCCGTGACTTCGGCGCGGATATCGTCCGCCTCTGGGCGGCGTCGGCGGACTACCGTGCGGACGTGCGCTGCTCGAAGGAGATCTTCAAGCAGCTCAGCCAGAGCTATCTGAAATTCCGCAACACCGCGCGTTACTGCCTCGGCAATCTCGACGGCTTCAATGCCGATGACCTCGTCAAGCCCGAGGAAATGCTTGAGCTTGACCGCTGGGCGGTTACAAAGCTCTCGGAGCTGATGGACGAGGGCTTCAAGGCGTATGACAACTACGAATTCCACGTCCTGACACACGCCATCAATGACTTCTGCGTCGTGGAGCTGTCGAGCTTCTATCTGGACATCCTGAAAGACCGCCTGTATTGCGAGGAGCGCGACGGTCTCAAGCGCCGCAGCGCGCAGACCGCCCTCTTCCTCATCCTCGATGCCATGACCCGTCTGTATGCGCCGATTCTCGCCTTTACCTGCGACGAAATCTGGCAGGCGATGCCGCACCGCAGGGAGGACGACGCAAGGAACATCCTCCTGAACGAGATGGTCAAGCCCGATGCGGCCTATGCCCTCGACGAAAAGACGATGGCAAAGTGGGACACCCTCATCGCCCTGCGCAGCGACGTCAACAGCGTTTTGGAGGCCGCCCGTGCCGACAAGCGCATCGGCAAGGCACTGGAGGCGCACGTCGTCCTGAATCCCACGGACGAAGCGAGCCGTGCCGCCGTCGAGACAGTGCGCGAGCTGAATTTGGCCGAGCTGTTCATCGTCTCGGATGTCGCCGTCGATGAGCCGGAGAAGGACGACAGCGTGATCGGCTGCGGCGAACGCTTCCCCGGCCTCAGAATCGAGGTGCGCAACGCCGACGGCGTCAAGTGCCCCCGTTGCTGGATGCACTCGACCCATGCCGACGAAAACGGCCTCTGCCCTCGCTGCGCTTCGGTCATGAAAACGCTCTGCTTCGAGGGCTGATCCGAAAAACCGTCTCATACCGATCATGCCATCGCAAGAATCCGCAAAGCACATTGGAATCGACGCTTGGTGTGAGACTTGCAAAACCCGAACCCCTTATGCTATCATTGGGGCAGAAGAAAGGAGAATGTTTATGTTCCGTGATTGTGAAAGAGTGCACTATGCGAAGCCACCCGTGCTGGAGGTCGTCTGCCAGCTCCGTTTTCCGACGATTTTGTCCATCAATTCCCAAGAGCCTGCGGCGTTCCAGGAACGTATTCGCATGGATTATCCCCGTTATTCCCGAAATGTCGAAAAGCTGCCGCCCAAAATCACCAACGGGCCGAACGGCGTCAAGGCAGAGCCGCAGCCGGATGTGATGAATTATCAGTTTCTCTCGGCGGACGGGCAGTGGAAGGTCAACATGACCAAGGATTTTATCGCACTGGCGACCCCTGCCTATCGGGATTGGGAGACTTTTGCCGGCAAGCTCGATGAGATTCTGGTGCAGTTCATCGAGGTCTATCATCCGGCCTATTTCGAGCGCATCGGTCTGCGGTATATCAACGCCATCTCCAGAAAGGCGCTGGAACTGGAGGATGTGCCCATGAGAGAGCTGCTGGAGCCTGCCTACCTCGGCCTGATGGCGGAGGAGGATGTCAACGAGCAGGCCTTCCTGCGCATGACGCAGACGGCGGAGATGAAGCTCCCCGGCGGCTGCCAGCTCAAGCTCACCTGCGGCCCCGGCATGGTCAAGCGCAACAATGTCGAGGACAAGGAGGTCAAGCTCCTGCTCGATATCGACGTGTTCATGCTCGGCAAGGTCGAGATGAAGCACTCCGCCGCCGCATTGATGACGGCGCATACCAACGCCAATCGGATCTTCCGAGGCGCGATCACAAGAACGCTCCACGACGCCATGGAGCCGACATACTGAAAAAACCGCCGCTCTTCTCGGAAACGAGAGAGCGGCGGTTTT
>CAZKSR010000056.1:0-6956 GCA_964555465.1 uncultured Oscillospiraceae bacterium | reverse complement strand
GTGCCCTACGGGGCTTCAGTCGTGAAAGAACGCCTCGCAGAGCTTGCAGAAGGCCTCCTGATCCTTTGCACCCATCAGTTCACGAGCCGAGTGCATCGCAAGGATCGGGACACCGACATCGACCGCCGGCATCGCCAGAAGCGACGAGGCCATCGAACCGACGGTGCTTCCGCCGGGCAGATCGGCACGGTTCATGTAGGTTTGCAGCGGAATGTTGTGCGCACGGCACAGAGCCGTAACGACGGCGCACGTCTCCGCCTCGGAGGAATATCGGGGCGACCGCTTCAGCGCAACGCCGCGGTTGAGCATCGGCGCACGGACGCCGTCGGCAAATTCCATGTGGTTCGGGTGGGCGGCATGGGCGGCGTCGCAGGACAGAAGCAGACCGTTCAGGCAGGCGTTCAGGAATTCCTCGCGGCTCATACCGAGGGCGATGGAAAGTTTCTCCATCACGACAGGGAGTGTGGCACTGTCGCCGCCGCGACGGGTATTGCTGCCGATCTCCTCGTTGTCGAAGAGGGCGGCGATGCAGATATCCTTCCCGTCGGCGCGGACGAGGCCGTCGAGCGTGGCATGGACGGAGGTCAGGTTATCCAGACGGGGAGAGGAGAGGAAGTCCTTTTCGAAGCCGAGCTCCTGCGCCGTCTCCGAACAGGTGACGCACAGCTCGAAGGAGAGGATATCGGCCGTTTCGACCTGCAATTTTTCGGCAATGCGCGCAAGAAGCTCCCCCTTTGCGGCGATGCCGTCTTCAAGGGCGCGACAAATCGGGAGCATATCGACATTGGGCTTGACGGGGACGCCCTTGTTGACCTCGCGATTCATGTGGATAGCGAGGCTCGGAATGGTCATGAGCGGCTCGTCCCAAGCGATCAGACGAGCCTCCGGCCGCATCGCCGTCTCGCCGCGCACCATCACGACACCGGCGAGGGTCAAGGGTCGATCCAGCCACGAGGACAGGATCGCGCCGCCGTACGGCTCGACGGAGAGCTTGCAGCAGCCGCCTGCGAGCAGCTCGGGGTCGGGCTTGACGCGCATACACGGCCAGTCGGTGTGCGAGGCGGCGACACGGAACCGCTTTGCCTCCGAGCCGACGGTCACAGCTGCCAAAAAGGTGCCGTTTTCGATGTAATAGCGGCCGCCTGCGGAAACGGAAAATTTGTCTCCGAGGGAAAGTTGCGTAAAGCCTTGAGTTTTCAGGAATTCCGCCGCCTGACGGACGGTATGATAGGGAGACAGACCTCCGTTGAGCCAGCGGCAAAGATCACGGGTGTATTCGGACATTTTCGGTCACTCCTTCGTTAGTGGCAATGGGTGCAGGGAACGTAGCCGTTTTGCTTGGCGTTGCTGACGTTATAGGCAAGCCACGGCTTTGAGGTTTTGAAATACGGGCAGTAGTAGGTGTGGTAGCGGTTGCTATCGGTGTTGATGAAGGCGATGCGGCTGTTGAGGAAGGACATATCCGATTGCAGGGAGGAAAGCTCGGTGCGCAGGGAGGAATTTTCCCCCATCAAAGAATCGATCTCGCTTTGCAGCGAGGCGATGCTCGTTTCGCACTGCGCAAGCTCATCCGTCAGACCCTCAACCTGCTCGGTCAGCCGCTTGATCTCCTCCTCCGCCTCGCGCAGGGACAGATCGGTCTCCGAGCCGGTGACACGGCTGCCCTCAAGCTCCTGCTCCAGCTTGACGATGCGGCCGTTCAGGGCGGAAATTTTCTCCCGAAGCTGCGCTGCGGTCTGCTCGGACTCGGACAGCTCCCCTTGCAGCCGATCCGTGAGGGCAAGCAGACGGGTATTTTCATCCTGCAGGAGAATCTGCTGTCCCTTTGCGGCGTCCGTGGTGAAAAATTTGTCATAAAGATAATCGGCGCACAACGCCGCAAGGCCGAGACAGAGGAGACTCAGCAGAACCACGGCGACGATCAGGCCGGAACGGGAGCGCTTTTTCTCCTTTTTGTTCTGCGGTTCTTCCTGCTTGGGATGCTTTTCCGCCTTTGCACCGGGCGTATGGCTCGGCCTGAGCGGAAGCTGGATTCGGGTGCTGAGATAGGGGGAGTCCTCCAGCGGAACCTCAACGATGCTCTGACAAGCGGTACAGAAGGTTCCGCCGTCGGGGACCGTCCTGCCGCAGCGGACACAATTCATAAAAACACCTCCCGAAAAATGGAGCCGACCGCTTCCCGAGAGAAGGGTCGACACCATTTTACAATATTTCCGTCGCGATGTAAAGACCTTTAGGACAAATCCGACCGCTCCAAATATTTTTTCAGCGGAACGGACAGCAGCGCGCAGACTGCGACCGCGAGGATCGTGTTCGGGAGCATATAGCTGCCGTTGTAGAGAAGGGAGTATACCCAAACATTTGTCATCGGCAGACCGAAAATATCGGACATATACTCGGCGTAGACGGTGACGCCGCTGACGAAGTGGACGAGGAAACGGGCAAAGCAGCCGATGAGCGCCGCAAGCCACGCCGTTTTCGCACGCCGAGGCAGAAGCCCCGCAAAGCCGATGAGCATATAGGCCACGGAATAGTCCAGCAGCATCGACTGCCAGTTGACGGCGGCGCCGCCGGCGAGGAAGAATTTCAGCGTGCCGAAGACGAGGCCGGTGCCGAGGCCGTAGCCGCAGCCCCAACGGACGGCGCAGACGATCAGGGGGATCATCACGAAGTCGATAGATCCGCCGAAGCCGCCGAATTCCATCCCGATGGGGAGCTTCAGGTAGCTCAGAGCCAGAGAAGCGGCGACGAGGACGGCACATTCACACAGTGCCAGAAGCTTTTTGTTTCGCATGGGAAACCTCCGAAAAAAATATTCCGCAATGCTGATCCTCCTTTGGGAAAGCAGAGCGGAATCGTTCTTTTCCTACGACGGTACGGACCGTATCAGGTTCACGGGTCAGGGCGTCGCTTCGCCCAATCTCAGCCGGAAACACCGGCACCCCGAAGAAGGTTACACATATGCGGTTGAAAAGAGTATAACGCAAAAGAAAGCATTTGTCAAGAGAGAAAAAGCGTGGTATAATTCAAACGTACAGCGTTACAAATTCCGCTTTCTTTCGGGAGGAGCTTATGGAAAATTTACGGAACCACTGCGACGCAATTGTCGTCTTAGATACGGAGACCAGCGGTCTGAGCTTCACAAACGACGAGATTATCGAGTTCGCCGCCGTCCGCATGGAATGGAAAAACGGCGCATGGGAGACGACGGAGGAGGTCGATGAATTCGTCCGTCTGAGCGAAGGCCGCCGCCTCAGCCCCAAGATCGTCGAGCTGACCGGTATCACCGATGAGCTTCTCCTCGACTGCGGCATTGACAAGGCGTCGCTCTGCGCCCTGCTGTCTCGACTGTTCCGACCGAGGACGCTCATTGCCGCCTACAATGCGCAGTTTGACCTGCTGTTTCTCTACCATCTGCTGCACCGCCACGGCGATGCCTCCATCCTGAAAAATCAGCCGAAGCTCGACCTGCTGACCGTCTACAAGGATCGCAGACCGTATCCCCACAAGCTTCTGAATGCCATTGAAGCCTACGGCTTGCAGGACAGGGTGCAAAATTCGCACCGAGCCATCGATGACGTCCGCGCGACGGTCGAGGTGATGCGCGCAATGAATGAGGAAGCTCCCGATCTGGAGCGCTACCTCGATCTGTTCGGCTACAACGCAAAATACGGCGTCAGCGGCAGCCGCATCTCGTCGGTGTGCTATCTGCCGCAGGGCTTCGACAATGCCGTCAAGCTTTATGAGCGGCGATCAGAGCCAGCTTCTGCGCCCGTGTGAGGCGCTTGACGGCGTATTCTCGTTTGAGGGCGGCAGAGTGATCGTCGCAGACCTCCCGATAGACGGGGGTAAACGGCGAACGGCCGCGCGTGTATTTTGCACCCTTTCCGGCGCGATGGGCGGCCAGACGCTTTTCAAAGTCATCGGTCATGCCGGTGTAGAGCGTCCCGTCGCCGCATTGCAGGATGTAAACGCACCACTGCTTCATGCCTCGATGTCAATGGCGCAGCGGCTGACGCGGATGTCCTTGCACAGGGCGGCCACGGCGACGTGACGGGGGTCGGTGCGATAAGCCTCAACGTCGGCCATGGTGTCGAATTCGGCCACGAGCACGGCGTCGAAATCGGCGTTTTCCGCGGCGGAGCGGCGCACCTTCATCGAACGGATGCAGTCGATCACGCCGTCGAGTGCGGCCAGACGGGTCAAAAATTCCGTCGGATCGGCGCCCTCCCTGAATTTCCACATGACGATATGCTGAATCATGATGGTTCTCCTTTTCTTCGTTTTTTCTTATTTTATCGGATCGGCTCGAAAATGTCAACCGGAGGTTTTTTATGAAAATTCGGATGCTTTGTCTGCTTTTGGCCTGCCTGCTTCTGAGCGGCTGTGTCGCCACGAACGCCCAAACCGTCTCCGAGGAGGCAACGCGCGAAACGACAGAGGCGGAAGCGCCGACGCTTGACGAGCGCGAGGAGGCGACGCACGGGAGCATTACGCGCCCGAATGACAAGCTGCCCGAGGAGCTTCCCACGCAGGACAACCGCCCCGAGATCACCGTTCCCACCCAACCGACCGTCCCCGTTGCCGAGCAGAGCGTCACGGAAGAGACGGAGAACGCCGACGCCTGAAAAAATTTTCCCACGGAGGCAAAAAAGGGCTTGACAAATCGTGGAAGAGGGAGTATAATGCGGACAGTTAGCGAGCGCTAACCATTATTTATGTCGAGAAGTTAGTCTTAGCTAATTTTCCCGGGAAGGAGCTTCCTATGATGCCGTTGTCGCTGGCCGAGATCGGAGAAGAAAATATCATTCAAAAAATCGGCGGCTTGCCGGATGTCAGGACTCACCTGAACAATCTCGGCTTTGTTGTCGGCGGAACCGTGACGATCGTCAATCGCCTCGGCGGAAACGTCATCGTCAACGTCAAGGAGACTCGCGTTGCGATCAGCGAGGAGCTGTCTCGTAAAATTATGGTTTGAGGAGGAAATGAAATGAGAACACTCAGAGAAGTGAGCGTCGGACAGACCGCCCGTGTCGTGAAGCTGCACGGCGAGGGTGCCGTCAAGCGCCGCATCATGGACATGGGACTGACCAAGGGTGTCGAGGTCCATGTTCGCAAGGTCGCGCCGCTCGGAGATCCCATCGAGCTGACCGTCCGCGGCTATGAGCTGTCCATTCGCAAGGCAGACGCCGAAATGATCGAGGTCGAGTGAGAGCCGATCATTTTGTATTGCGGTTAGTTAAGACTAATTTTGTCTGAAGGAGCCTTCGCCGGCGCACCCGAGAGGCGCGGCGAGCCTGAGGCTGAATTCATAATAAGGAGAGGAAATATCATGCAGCTACGCATTGCGTTGGCAGGCAACCCCAACTGTGGTAAGACCACGCTGTTCAATGCCCTGACCGGCTCGAACCAGTTCGTCGGCAACTGGCCGGGCGTCACCGTCGAAAAGAAGGAAGGCAAGCTCAAGAAGCACGAGGGCATCATCGTCACCGACCTTCCCGGAATCTACTCGCTCTCGCCGTATACGCTCGAGGAGGTCGTTGCGAGAAATTACCTCATCGCAGAGCGGCCGGATGCGATTTTGAACATCGTTGACGGCACGAACCTCGAGCGAAATCTTTATCTGACCACGCAGCTCACCGAGCTGGGCATCCCCGTCGTGGTCGCCATCAACATGATGGACATCGTTAAGAAGAACGGCGACAGGATCAACAGCACCGAGCTGTCCCGTCAGCTCGGCTGTCCCGTTGTCGAGATTTCCGCCCTGAAGGGCACGGGTATTCTGGAGGCGGCGGAAAAGGCCATCGACGCCGCCAAAAACGGCAAGACCCTGCCGCAGCACACCTTCTCCGGCTCCGTCGAGCACGCCATCGCTCATATCGAGGAGGCGGCGGTGCACGGCCTGCCCGAGGAGCAGCAGCGGTGGTACGCCATCAAGATCTTCGAGCGTGACGAGCGTGTTCTCGAAAAGCTCAAGCTCGATGCCGCCGTCATGAAGCACATCGAAACGGACATTCAGGCGGCCGAGGCGGAGATGGACGACGACGCCGAATCCATCATCACCAACGAACGCTATGTTTACATCGCCGGCATTTTGAAGGCCTGCTACAAGAAAAAGGACGCCGGAAAGCGGACGACCTCCGACAAAATCGACCGCATTGTGACCAATCGCTGGCTCGGTCTGCCGATTTTTGCGGTGATTATGTTCCTTGTCTACTATCTGTCCATGGTTACGGTCGGTCAGACCGCCACGGACTGGATGAACGACGGCGTGTTCGGTGACGGCTGGCACTTGCTCGGCATCGGCTCGAGCGACTATGAGGCCGTCTCGGGAGACTATGCCGACGCGATGCAGGCGGCGACGGCCTTCCTTGACTTCGATCCTGCCGCCGAGGACTTCGACGCCGGTGCCGTCCTGTCCGAGCTGATGGCTTTCGAACCGGAGGAAACCACGGCGATTGCCGAGGTCGAGGACGAAGAGACGCTCGAAAAGAGCGAGGTGACGGTCTATTACGACGCCGTTCCCGTTAACGCCGCCGACAATGCTGCCGCCATGACCTATCTCGAGGCGGTCGAATACCTCGCGGAAAACGGCTTTGAAGAGCCGGATCCTGCCGACTACGGCGTTTGGGTGCCCGGCATCCCGACCCTCGTCGGGGACGGCTTGGAGGCCATCGGCGCGGCCGACTGGCTCAGCGGCCTGATCAATGACGGCATCGTCGCAGGCGTCGGCGCAGTGCTCGGCTTCGTGCCGCAGATGCTCGTCCTCTTCCTTCTGCTGGCATTCTTGGAGGCCTGCGGCTACATGGCACGTATCGCCTTTGTCCTTGACCGCGTGTTCCGCAAGTTCGGCCTGTCCGGTAAGTCCTTCATCCCGATGCTCATCGGCACGGGCTGCGGCATCCCCGGCATCATGGCCTCCCGTACCATCGAAAATGAACGCGACCGCCGCATGA
>CAZKSR010000055.1:6270-9650 GCA_964555465.1 uncultured Oscillospiraceae bacterium | reverse complement strand
GTTGGCGGCACGCCGAGTCGGCGTGCCCTACGGAGCCATGTACGAACCGATACAACGCACCGCATCCAAGGCTCCACCCCACCGGGGGAGCTGTCGGCGCAGCCGACTGAGGGGGGCGGAGCAACGCTCGGAATGACATATTGGATTCTTTGACACACTCGCAATTCCGATCCGCAAAGCACATTTAATCGGTGGTTGGGATCAAATCCGTTTCACCACCGACCGATAGGGAGGTACTCATTATGGCAATTTCTGTTAAAAGCGAGGTCAAACCGTTAAAAAAGGTTCTCCTTCACCGTCCCGGAAGCGAATTGGAGCAGCTCGTGCCGAACTCGATGGAGCGGCTGCTCTTCGACGACATTCCCTACCTTCAAGGGGCGCAAAGCGAGCACGATGCCTTTGCGCAGACGCTTCGCTCCTGCGGCGTGGAGGTCGTCTATCTGGCCGAGCTGACGGCGCAGACGCTTTCACAAAATGAGGCTCTTCGCAGACAATTTGTGCGTGATTTTATCCGCTCCAGCGGTGCTTCCTGCTATGCCGAGGCGCTAACGGAGCTTCTGATGGCGCTGCCGACGGAGCAAATGGTGCTCAAAACGATGACGGGCGTCCGCTTTGACGAGCTGCCGTGCTATGAATCGCCGTCTCTGGCCGCCCTGCGCACGGACAAGAGCCACTTCGTCCTCGACCCCATCCCGAACCTCTATTTCACCCGTGACCCCTTTGCCTCCATCGGCTGCGGCGCATCGGTGCACCATATGTACTCCGTCACACGCAATCGCGAGACGCTGTATTCCGAGTATATTTTGCGCTGGCATCCCGATTTTGCCGGGCAGGTGCCGTTTTACTACACCCCCGACGAGCCGTTTTCGCTCGAGGGCGGCGACATTCTGAACCTCAGCGCCGATACCATCGCCGTCGGCATCTCCCAGCGCACCATGCCCGAGGCCGTCGAGCGGCTGGCAAGCAATATTTTCGTCGATGATGCGAGAGAAATTCGGCGGATCTTGGCGATCGATATCCCCTCGCGTCGGGCGTTTATGCACTTGGACACGGTTTTAACGCAGGTGGATTATGACAAATTCGTCGTCCATCCGGCAATTCTGGAGCAAATCGATCTCTTCGAATTGACCGCCGGAAAGGGCGGCAAGCTGCGCATCCGTCGTCTGGAAAAGACGCTGCCCCAGGCGTTGGCGGAGGCGGTCGGCGTGGACGAGGTGAAGCTGCTTCGCTGCGGCGGCGGCGATCACATTGCCGCGCAGAGGGAGCAGTGGAACGACGGCTCGAACACGCTGTGCATCCGCCCCGGCACCGTCGTCGCCTATGACCGAAATTACGTCACGAATCGGATGCTCGAGGACGAGGGCATCGAGGTGCTGAAAATCCCGAGCGGCGAGCTGTCACGCGGTCGAGGCGGCCCGAGATGTATGAGTATGCCGCTGGTTCGCGATTGAGGGAAATCCGCCACATTTTCAGAGCATACGGAAAAGACCCGATCGGTCGCTTTTGCGATCCATCGGGTCTTTTTCCGTCGTATTACATTCTTTCCGGTGCTTCGAAGCCGAGGACGTCGATGCACTCCTCCAGCGCTCGTTTGGCCAGCGCGATGAGAGCCAGATAGCCCTTCTGCTTCTCCTCGTCCGGCTCGGAGAGAATCCTTGTCTCGTGGTAGAACTGATTGACGGCACCGGCCAGCTCGTAGGCGTAGGCGCAGACCGTGTTCGGGGTGCTGTCGCGGTAGGCCGTGAACATCTGCTCCGGCATGGCCGCCAGCGTGAGCTGGAGCTTCTTTGCGCCGCCGTTTGCGGCCGGAACAATTTCCGCCGCCTGCGCCGCCGCACGGTTCAGAATCGACTTGATGCGCACGATGGTATACAGGAGATACGGGCCGGTGTTTCCCTCAAAGGCGGCAAAGCGCTCAAGATCAAAGATATAATCCTTTGTTGCCAAATTGGACAAATCGCCGTATTTAAGCGCGGCAATAGCGATGATAGACGCGGTTTTGTGCGCTTCCTCCTCGGGGACGGAGTGGTTCTCGTTGATCTTCTCCTCGATGTATTTCGTGATGTCGGAGATGAGCGTCTCGAGCCGCATGACGCCGCCGTCACGGGTCTTGAAGGGCTTGCCGTCCTTGCCGTTCATCGTGCCGAAGCCGACGTGCTGCAGCTCGACCGTCTCGGGGACGATGCCGCTCTTTCTCGCCGCACGGAAAACCTGCTCGAAATGGAGGCTCTGTCGCTTATCTGTCAAGTAAAATACCTTATCGGGATGGAAATCCTCCATACGCTGCACGAGCGTGGCAAGGTCGGTCGTCGCATACAGCGTTGCGCCGTCGCTCTTGACCAGAATACAGGGGGGGATCTCCTTTTTATCGCCCTCCTGCGCCACATCGATGACCCTTGCACCCTCGCTCTGCCGCAAAATGCCCTGCTCTTCCATGCGCTCGAGCATCGGCGGAATATAGGGATCGGCGTCGCTTTCGCCCATCCAGACGTCAAAATCGACATTCAGGTTGGCGTAGTTGCGCTTGAGGTCATTGACGGACAGGCGCATAATGTGCTGCCAGAGGGCGTAGTAGCCGCGCTTGCGGTTTTGCAGCTCGTAGGTGGCGGTATGGGCTTTTTCGGCAAATTCGGGATCGACCTTGCTCTTGGCGGAGGCGAAGGGATAAATTTCCTCCAATTCCGACAGGGTGCAGGGGGCCTCTTCGGGATATTCGCCCGTGAAATCGTCGTCAAAATAGGGCAGCTCCGGCTTGCGTTCCTTCATTTCGGCCAAAATCAGACCCATTTGCAGTCCCCAGTCGCCCATATGGATATCACCGACGACCTCGTTGCCGAAGTAGCGGTAGATGCGCTTGACGCTCTCACCGATGATGGCCGAGCGGAGATGGCCGATGTGCAGGGGCTTTGCGACGTTGGGGCCGCCGTAGTCCAGCACGACCTTCCGCATCGGAACAGGCTCGCTGACGCCGAGACGCGGCTTTTGGCGCAGGGATTCGAGGTAGGAGGCCAAAAATTCCTCACGGACACGGAGGTTGATGAAGCCCGGCGCAACGGCCTCGGCAACGGAGAATACCTCGCTGTCGGTCAGGTGGGCGACGACCTCGTTTGCGATGGCGAGGGGTGCCTTATGTGCGGTTTTTGCCGTCGGCATGGCGCCGTTGCATTGAAATTCGCACAGGTCGGGGCGGTTTGAGACGGTGACGTTGGCGTATTGCGCGTCGTAGCCGGCGGCGACGAAGGCCTCGGCCAGCTTTTGGGACAGGAGCTTGCAGAAATGTTTCATGATGATACCTCGGTTATAATTCGTGATGAGGGGAGGATGCGCAAACGCCCTTTCGTTGGCGGCGCGGTATACGGGGGCGGTGGATTGCGGCGCGC
>CAZKSR010000055.1:0-6170 GCA_964555465.1 uncultured Oscillospiraceae bacterium | reverse complement strand
CGGTGCGTTCGCCCCCCTCAGTCGGCTGCGCCGACAGCTCCCCCCAAGGGGGTGGAGCCTTTGGATGCGGTGCGACGGGTCGGCGCGGTATACGGGGGCGGTGCATGGCGGCGCGTCCTACGGATATACGTGCTCGCGCGTCAGCGCTTTTTGGCCAGCGGCGTGGAGCGCTCCTGCGCTTCCTGCAGGGCGACGATGATGGAATTCGAGAGGAGCCAGCCGTTTTCGGTCAGGCTCCAGCCCTCATTTTTCTTTTCGGCCAGACCCTTCTCGGCAAATTTCTTCAAAATTCGATCCAGCGGCGCAAAGGGCATAAGGTACTGCCGCTCGTATTCCTCGGCAAAAATTCCATCCCGTGTGCGCAGACGGAGCATGACGTATTCTCCGGCGCGCTCTCTCGGCGCAATGCTCTCACATTCGCTCAAAACCTGCTGTTTCTTCGCAATGCCGTCGATGTAGCCGTGCAGGTCGCGGACGATGGTATATCGCTTGCCGCCAAAGTCGGAGGCCGCCGTCGGGCCGAAGCCCAGATATTCGCCGCCGTTCCAATATTTCATGTTATGCTTCGAGGCGAAGCCGTTTTTGCAGAAATTCGAAATTTCATAGTGCTCGTAGCCGACCGCACGCAGACGTTCGCAGGCGGCCAGATACATCTCTGCCTGCGTATCGTCATCGGGAAGACCCGCAGCCTCACGGTAGTCCCAGAGCGGCGTCCCCTCCTCGACCTTGAGCGCATAGCAGGAAATATGCTCCGGACGCAGGGCGATGATGCGCTCGAGCGTCTGCTCCCACTGCGCCGTGGTTTGGTTCGGCAGGCCGTACATCAAATCGAGCGAAATGTTCGCAAAACCGGCACGTCTGGCCTGTTCCATGGCTATTTTCGCCTGCTGGAAGGTATGCGGACGCCCCAATTTTTTGAGCATGGCGTCGTCGTCGGACTGCACACCGATGGAAATTCGGTTGAATCCGGCACGGATCAGCTTTTTCAGGCTCTTGCGGTCGATGCTGTCGGGGTTGGCCTCCAGCGTGATTTCAACCTCGGGCGCGAGGCGGAAGCTGCGGTGAATTTCGTCCAAAATCCTCGAAAGGTTCTCCGCCCCGAAGAAGCTCGGCGTACCGCCGCCGAAATAGATCGTATCGACGAGGTGATTCGGCGCCAGACGGCCTGCCTCCCGTAGGTGGTCGGCCAAGGCCTGCAAATAGTCGTCGACGAGACGGCGATCCTTGCCGCCGCTCAGGGAGTAGAAATCGCAATACTGGCACTTGCTGCGGCAAAAGGGGATATGAATGTAAATTCCAAGACGCTTTTGCTCCTCTTTTTGCAGAAAAAATGCCATTTCATTTTCCTCCCATGCGTTCGGTGATAAAGCTCTTAAATTCCTCGACGGTGCCGCCGACGATGCCCTCCTTTGAAAGGAAGAACCACTGCCGCTTTCCGGTGGCCAGCAGGAGCAGATTTTCTGTCTCCTTCAGGTCAAGAAGCTGCGAATAACCGGCATCGACCAGATTTTCCTCCTCCTCGTCGACCGACTGGATCAGCGAAAGGTCATAAAATTCCGTGGTCAGGTGCAGCTCCGTCGTGCCGTAGCTTCGGCGCAGGCTCTCTTCCCACCGCTGCATGGATTTTTTGGGCATTATAAGCCGGCTGTAGAGCAGAAATGCGACGGTGAGCGCAAGCAGACCGGCCATCAACAGATTTTGCGAATCTCCGTTGACAAAATACAGCACGATCATCGCCACGAGCATGGCGGCGCACAGGCCGATGCACAGGTAGCCGACGATACGGGCGGCTGTGGTCTGCACGGCGGTGGTCGCCTCCAACTGCGAATCGGCGTTCAAAACGGTCTTTACCGTGAATTTCGGCGGCTGTAACGTTTCTTCTGTCTCGTTGGAAATCAATTCGTCCAATGTACGACCTCCATATTTTAATCTTCTTCTGCGTGTTCGGTGGTTTGCAGGGAGATGACACGGTTGCCGTCCTCGATGCGCATGATGCGCACGCCCTGCGTATCGCGGCCGTAGACGCCGATGCTCTCGACCGGCGTGCGGATGATGACGCCGCCGGACTCGATGAGAAGAATGTCATCGGCCTCGGAGACGACGGCGGCACCGGCCACGAGGCCGGTCTTTTCGGTCAGGTGGTAGTTGCGCTTGCCCTTGCCGCCGCGCGACTGGACTTCGTCGCCTCTCATATAGCTCTCGATGGCGGTGCGCTTGCCGTAGCCGTTTTCCGTGACGGTGAGGAAGGTCTTGCCCGACTCTGCAACGGCGGCGGCGACCACGCAGTCACCGTCCGCCAGGCGGATGCCGCGGACGCCGACGGCCATGCGCCCCATCGGGCGGACGTCGTTTTCATCAAAGCAGATGGCCATGCCGTATCGGGTGGCAATGAGAATATTGTCCGCGCCCGTCGTTTTCATCACGGAGATCAGCTCGTCGCCCTCCTCGATGGTCAGCACACGGATGCCGGCCTTGCGCGCGGTATAGAGGTCGGAGAGCTGCATCCGCTTGACGGTGCCGTTCTTCGTGGCCATCATGATATACTCGTTCTCGGGGAACTCACGCGTCAGGAGCATCGCCGTCACCCGTTCGCCGTTTTCCAGCGGAAGGAGGTTGACGATATTCGTGCCGCGAGCGGTACGGCCGGCCTCGGGGATGAGGTAGCCCTTCTTGCGATGGACGCGACCCATATTCGTGAAGAAGAGCAGCTCGTCATGGGTCGAGGCGATGAAGAGGCTCTTGATATAGTCCTCGTCCTTCAGGCTCTGGCCGGAGATGCCGCGACCGCCTCGCTTCTGCGCGCGGTAGGTATCGACAGGCAGACGCTTGATATAGCCGGCCTCGCTGAGGGTATAGCAGCAATCCTCCTCTTCGATGAGGTCTTCGTCGTCGATTTCGTCCTCGACGTCCTGAATTTCGGTCTTGCGCTTGTCACCGAATTTGTCGCGGATGGCAGTCAGCTCATCACGGACGATGCCCTTGACCAGCTCCATATCGGCCAAAACCCTGCGGAAATAGTCGATTTTATCTTCCAATTCCTTATATTCGGCCATCAGCTTGTCCTTTTCCAGACCTTGCAGACGCTTGAGCTGCATATCCAAAATGGCCTGCGCCTGAATCTCCGAGAGGCTGAAGCGCTCCATCAGGGCTTCCTTCGCATTGTCGTAGCTCGAGCGGATGATGCGGATGACCTCGTCGATGTTCTCCTGCGCAATGATCAAGCCCTCGAGCAGATGCGCCCGTTCGAGTGCTTTTTTCAGGTCGAATTTCGTGCGGCGGATGACGACCTCCTCCTGATGCGCCAGATATTCATCCAGAATCTCACGCAGGGAGAGCACCTTCGGCTGGGACTGGTTCTTGATCAGCGCCAGCATATTGACGGAGAAGGTCGATTGCAGGGCAGTCTGCGCAAAGAGGCGGTTCAGAACGACCTGCGCATTGGCCTCGCGCTTCAGCTCGATGACGATGCGCATACCGTTGCGGTCAGATTCGTCGCGAATGTCGGAGATCCCCTCGAGGCGCTTGTCATTGACCTGATCGGCCATGTTCTTGATCAGCATACGCTTATTGACCTGATAAGGAATCTCGGTGACGATGATGCGCTGACGGTTCTGGCCGAATTCCTCAAGCTCGGTTCTGGCACGCATCGTGATGCGTCCCTTACCGGTGGCGTAGGCGCTGCGGATGCCGCTTCTGCCCAATATCAGAGCCTTTGTCGGGAAGTCCGGCCCCGTGATATGCTCCATGAGGTCGGAAAGCGTCGCCTCCGGATTTTCCAGGACGCAAAGACAGGCGTTGATGACCTCGGTGAGGTTATGCGGCGGAATGTTCGTGGCCATGCCGACGGCGATGCCGGACGAGCCGTTGACCAGCAGATTCGGGAAACGGCTGGGCAGGACACGCGGCTCCTTGCGCGTCTCGTCGAAGTTGGGATCCCAATCGACCGTGTCCTTTTCGAGGTCACGGAGCATTTCGTTGGAAATTTTGGAAAGACGGGCCTCCGTATAACGGTAAGCCGCAGGGGGGTCGCCGTCGACGGAGCCGAAGTTACCGTGACCGTCGACGAGCATATAGCGCATGGAGAAATCCTGCGCCAGACGGACAAGCGCGTCGTAGACCGAGGCGTCACCGTGCGGATGGTAACGACCCAGAACGTCACCGACGCAGGTGGCGGATTTTTTGAACGGCTTGTCCGAGGTCAGGCCGTCTTCGTACATGGCGTACAAAATGCGCCGATGGACAGGCTTCAGGCCGTCACGCACATCGGGCAGGGCACGGCCGATGATGACCGACATGGCATACTCCATGTAGCTGGTCTTCATCTCGTGCACAAGCTCCGAGGTAACGATGGCCTGCTCCGGATAACGAATGTCCTCCGGCTTGTAATCCTTTTTATGTGCCAAGGTAGTTCCTCCGATTCAAGAGAATTGTGAAGCGTGGGTGGTTTATAAAGGTGGAAAGCTGCGAATCAGTGCAAGCCCAAGCAGCGTCGCCGTCTGCGTGCGCCGAGGGTCGTCCTTGACCGCCGCATCCCGAAAAAAGCAAGCTCAATAGTCCAAATTTTGGACGTATTTTGCGTTGTTTTCGATGAATTCCTTTCGCGGCTCGACCTTTTCGCCCATCAGAAGCGTGAAAATTTCGTCGGCTTTGATGGCGTCGTCCAGCTCGATGCGCTTTAAGGTGCGGCGCTCGGGATCCATGGTCGTCTCCCAAAGCTCCTGCGGATTCATCTCGCCCAGACCCTTGAAGCGGGCGATGTCGACCTTCGCATTCGGGTTGTCCGCGCGCAGCTCGGCGGAAATTCGGTCGCGCTCCTCGTCCGAGAACGCCATTTTCGTCGTCTTGCCGCGCGTCAGCTTGTAAAGCGGCGGCATGGCCGAATAAACATAGCCGTTTTCGATGAGCGGCCGCATATAGCGGAAGAAGAAGGTCAGCATCAGGGTTCTGATGTGGCTGCCGTCGACGTCGGCATCGGCCATAATGACGATCTTATGATAGCGGAGCTTATCGAGGTTGAATTCCTCACCGATGCCGGCACCGAGGGCTGTGATGACCGGCTGGAGCTTGTCGTTGCCGATGACCTTATCCTCGCGAACCTTTTCGACGTTGAGCATCTTGCCCCACAGCGGCAGAATCGCCTGAAAACGGGAATCTCTGCCCTGCGTGGCCGAGCCGCCAGCCGAATCGCCCTCGACGATGTAAATTTCCGTCAGGGTGGGATCCGTCTCGTTGCAGTCGCGGAGCTTGTCGGGCATGGCCGCGCCGCCGAGGGCGGTCTTTCTGCGAATCGACTCTCTGGCCTTTCTTGCCGCTTCTCTGGCGCGGTTGGCCGTCATCGCCTTTTCCAGCACGATCCTCGCAACGGCAGGATGCTCTTCGAAATACGTCGCAAGCTGCTCATTGACGACGGAATCGACCAGCGTGCGGATATAGGCGTTGCCGAGCTTGGCCTTGGTCTGACCCTCGAACTGCGCATCCGTCAGCTTGACGGAAATGACCGCCGTCAGACCCTCGCGGCAGTCCTCGCCGCTGACCTTGTCGGCATCGGTCTTGATGATACCGGCCTTCATGCCGTAGGCGTTCATCACGCGCGTCAGAGCCGTCTTGAAGCCCGTCTCGTGCATACCGCCCTCCGGCGTGTGGATGTTATTGGCAAACGAAACCAATGTCTCGTTGAAGCTGTCATTGTATTGAATTGCGACCTCCGCCTGCGCATCGCCCCTCATGCCGGACATATAGATGACCTCTTCGTGCAGGTCGGTCTTGTGGCGGTTGTGCCAGCGGACGAATTCACGGATGCCGCCCTCGTAGCACATGGCGTCGGTCGGGCCGTCGTCCGTGCGGCGGTCGGCAATGGTGATATGCAGACCGGCATTCAAAAACGCCTGCTCGCGCATCCTCGTGTGGAGGATCTCATAATCGTACTCGAGCGTGTCGAACATCTCGGGATCGGGCTTGAAGGTGACGACGGTGCCGTGACGTTCGGTCGAGCCGATGATCTTCATCTCCTGCGTGATGTGGCCGCGCGCAAATTTCATCTGATGGATTTTGCCGTCCTTGTGCACCTCGACCGTCAGCCATTCGGACAGGGCATTGACGACGGAAGCGCCGACGCCGTGCAGACCGCCGGAGACCTTGTAGCCGCCGCCGCCGAATTTGCCGCCGGCGTG
>CAZKSR010000054.1:0-9778 GCA_964555465.1 uncultured Oscillospiraceae bacterium | reverse complement strand
AGCATCGAGGTAGGCAAACTCTTGGTTTGCCTACCTCGATGCTGCTGTTTGCTTACCTTAATGCGGTTGGATGCGGTTGAGTGGAAAAATGAGTTACAGGTCGTAGTATTGCTTAAATTCTGCCGGGTGGGGGACGCGGTTGACGGCGGCAGATTCGCGGCGCTTGCGGTCGACCCAGATTTTCAGCAGTCGCTCGGGGAAAACGCCCCCAGCGGTCAGGTAATCATGGTCAGCTTCAAGCGCGTCGAGCGCTTCCTCCAAGGTGGTGGGAAGTGCGTCGATTCTGGCCTTTTCTTCTTCACTCAGGTCGAAGAGATTGAAGTCGTAAGGCCCCCAGCCGTTCGCAGACGGGTCGATTTTGTTGAGGACACCGTCTAGACCGGCCATCAAAATGGCGGCGTAGGCATAGTAGGGGTTGCAGGTCGCATCGGGATTACGCAGCTCGAAGCGTTTTGACATTGGGCTTTTGGCGTAGGCCGGAATACGGATGACGGCGGAGCGGTTGGCCGTGGCGTAGCCGATGGTGACCGGCGCCTCAAAGCCGGGGACGAGACGCTTGAAGCTGTTGGTCGAAGGATTTGTGAGAGCACACAGACTCTTTGCGTGCTTGAGCAGGCCGCCCATGAACCAATGTGCCGTCTCGGAAAGCTGCGCATAGCCGTTTTCGTCGTAGAAAAGGGGCTTGCCGTCCTTGGTCAGGAGCATATGCACGTGCATCCCGTTGCCGGCCTCGTTGTAGATGGGCTTGGGGAGGAAGGTCGCGGTACAGCCGTCCTCTAAAGCGGCACTGCGGATGATATATTTTGTGATCATGGTGTTATCTGCCATGGAGACGACGTCGCCAAGCTCCACTTCGATTTCAAGCTGGCCGGGGCCGCCGACCTCGTGGTGGTGATATTTGACCTTGACGCCCCATTCGTCCATTAGTAGGCACATTCTGCTGCGCAAATCGTAATAGCGATCCTGCGGCGTGCCGATGTGATAGCCGCCTTTGTGCGCAATCTGATAGCCGTCGGAGCCGACGCCGCTGTTCCATTCGGCCTCGGCCGTGTCGATCTCGCAACGGACGCAGTCCGGTCGGCAGTCAAATTCCACATTGTCAAAGACATGGAACTCGAATTCCGGCCCGATGATCATCTCGTCGGCAATTCCGGTCTGACGCATATACTCGACCGCGCGTTTGACGACATTGCGAGGATACTGGTCGAAGGGCTTGTTTTCGGGACGGGCGATGACCATCGCGTCGCCGCTCATGGTGAGGGTGGGAACCTGCGCAAAGGGGTCAATAGCGGCGGTCGCAAGGTCGGGGATAAAGACCATGTCGCTGTTCTCTACGGGGGCAAAGCCGTAGTTCGAACCGTCGAAGCCGATGCCGCTGACGAGAGTGTCCTCGGTGAAACGGTCGGCAGGGATGGTGATATGACGCCAGCGGCCATCGATATCGACCATTTTGAAATCGACCATTACGATCTCGTGTTCTGCGATGAATTCTTTCGCCTGCTTGATGTCGGTGAAAAGCATGGTGACCTCCCTGAAAATTAGTTTTCTGCTACTATTTTGCCACAAATTTTCGCATTTGTCAATCAAAAAATGGAAAGCAGGCTGTACCCTTCGGTGCAGCCTGCTTTTGGTTATTTTAGATACCGAGATCCTCAACGTACAGCTCACGCACGGCGTTCGGATCAGCGGGCGCTGCTACGGGTTGGGAGGCCTCGACGGGCTTGGGCGCGTTGCGGTTGGCAAGGAATTTGGACGCAACCTGAGGGAAGAGTGCGTAGGACAGGACGTCTTCTTCACTCTTGGCGAGGTCGCCGGCTTCCTTGCGGTACTTTTCCAGCTCGGGCTCGAGAAGGTCTGCGGGGCGGCAGGTGATGACCTTGTCATCTCCGATGCACTTCTTGCGAACAGACTCATCGACTTTGCCGGGGAGCTTGCCGTATTCGCCACGCAGCAGTCCCTTCGATTCCTTCGGAACCATCTTGTAACGCTCGCCGCCGATGATGTTCATGACGGCCTGCGTTCCGACGATTTGGCTCGTGGGCGTGACCAGCGGAGGATAGCCGAAGTCCTTGCGGACACGCGGCACCTCAGCGAGGACTTCGTAATACTTGTCCTCCTGCCCTGCCTGCTTGAGCTGGCCGAGCATATTCGACAACATTCCGCCGGGAACCTGATACATCAGCGCCTTGGTGTCGACGACCAGAACCTTGGGGTCAAGAGAGCCTTCCTGCTTCAGACGCTCGGAGACTTTGCGGAAGTGGGCGGCGGCCTCGTTCAGCTTGACGAGGTCGAGGCCGGTGTCTCGGTCGGTGCCCTCGAGGGTGGCGACGAGAGCCTCCGTTGCAGGCTGGGAGGTGCCGTTGGCCATGGGCGACAGGGCACAGTCGACGATATCGACGCCTGCCTGTGCAGCCATGAGGTTGACCATGTCGCCTGTGCCGGCGGTGTTGTGCGTGTGCAGATGAATGGGGACGGTGACGTTATCCTTCAGCTTCTTGACCAGCTCATAGGCATGGTAGGGGAGGAGAAGGTTGGCCATGTCCTTGATGCAGATGGAGTCGGCGCCCATCTTTTCCAGCTCCTTGGCGACATTGACAAAATACTCGTCGTTGTGCACGGGGCTGACGGTATACGACAGGGCGACCTCTGCCCAGCCGTTATACTTCTTGACGGACTCGACGGCCTTTTGCAGGTTGCGGATGTCATTGAGGGCGTCGAAGACGCGGACGACATCGATGCCGTTTTCGATGGACTTCTTGCAGAATGCCTCGACGACATCATCCGCATAGTGCTTGTAGCCGAGAATGTTCTGGCCGCGGAAGAGCATTTGCAGCTTGGTGTTGGGCATATGCTTCTTGATGGTGCGCAGACGCTCCCACGGATCCTCATTGAGGAAGCGCATACAGACGTCGAACGTTGCGCCGCCCCAGCACTCGACCGACCAATAGCCCATGGAGTCGAGAAGCTCGAGAGCAGGGATCATGTCCTCAATGCGCATACGGGTCGCGGCCTGTGACTGGTGCGCATCGCGGAGGATGGTTTCCGTAATTTTCAGGGGATGATTACTCATAGCTTAACCTCCTTAGCCGAACAGGGCGATGAACACACCGGCAGCGACAGCGGAGCCGATGACACCGGCAACGTTCGGACCCATGGCGTGCATGAGCAGGAAGTTGCTCGGATCTTCTCTCTGGCCTTCCTTCTGGGAGACGCGGGCGGCCATCGGGACGGCGGAAACACCGGCAGAGCCGATGAGCGGATTGATCTTCTTGCCTTCCGGCAGGAACAGGTTCATGAACTTGGCAAGCAGGACGCCGCCGGCGGTGCCGCCCATAAAGGCAATGACGCCGAGAGCGAGGATGCCGAGGGTGGTGCCGTCGAGGAAGGTTTCGGCCTTGGCCGTTGCGCCGACAGAAACGCCGAGGAAGATAACGACGATGTTCATCAGCTCATTCTGCGCGGTCTTGCTCAGACGGTCTGTAACGCCGCACTCACGGAAGAGGTTGCCGAGCATCAGGCAGCCGACCAGAGGCGCTGCGGACGGGACAAGCAGAGCGACAAAAGCGGTAACGGCAATCGGGAAGACGATCTTTTCCTTCTTGGAGACGGTGCGCAGATTGTCCATGCGGATCAGGCGCTCCTTCTTGCTGGTCAGGGCTCGCATGATGGGCGGCTGAATGACGGGGACGAGCGCCATGTAGGAATAGGCGGCGATGGCGATCGGCCCGAGGTAATCCGGAGAGAGGCGAGAGGTGACATAGATGGCGGTCGGGCCGTCCGCGCCGCCGATGATGCCGATGGAGGCGGCGAGCTTCTGAATCGCTTCCATCGTGCCGCCGCCGAGAGCGAGGGCAACCGCGCCGATAAAGGCAATAAAGATGCCGAGCTGAGCGGCTGCGCCGAGCAGGAGGCTCTTGGGGTTGGCGATCAGGGGACCGAAGTCGGTCATGGCACCGACGCCGATGAAGATCAGGCAGGGATAAACACCCAGCTTAACGCCGAGGTAGAGGATGTCGATCAGGCCGGCGGCTTCATTCGCGCCGTTTTCCAGCGTGACGCCGTTCTTGATGAGATCCCAGTGAACATGGCCGCCAGCGAAGATCTCGGAGTGGAACATACCGGCACCGGGAAGGTTCGTCAGCAGCATACCGAAGGCGATGGGCAGCAGCAGCAGCGGCTCGAAGCCACGGCCGATGGCGAGATACATCAGGACGAAGGAAATGACGATCATAATGACCGATTTCCAGTCGACTTTGTCGATGATCATCTTGATGCCGGTCTGGTCAAGGAAGTTGAGCAGGGCTTCGGAGTTGCTGGTTGCGCCGGTGCTTTCCTCTTGTGTAGCCTCCTGCGTAGCGTCCTGCGTGACTTCCTCCGTCGCCTCGGGCGATTCGGCAGTCGCACCGAGATCGGGCAGGTCTTCCTCCTGCGAGGCCGCCGATGCAAACGTGAAGCACAGGCAGACCAACAGGCCGAGCACCAACAGGCCGATCATCAGGCGATGCATCTTTCTGTTATTTTTGAACATGATTTCTCTCCTTTTTCAGCGGTGGATCAGCCGATGGTGCACAGCAGAGCGGCAGTCTCGACGGAGTCACCCTTGCGGACATTGACGCCGGTGATCTTGCCGTTGCAGGGAGCCATGATCTCGTTTTCCATCTTCATGGCCTCAAGGATGAAGAGAATGTCGCCCTTCTTGACGGTGGAGCCGGACTGAACGCGGACGTCGAGGATGGTGCCCGGCATCGGAGCGTTGATCTTCTGGCCACCGGCCGGAGCAGAGGAAACGGGAGCGGCGGCTGCGGCAGGCTTTGCGGCGGCTGCGGCAGGAGCGGCAGACTTTGCGGTGGCTGCGGAAGCGGAGATTTCTTCTATTTCGACCTCATAAACGGAGCCGTTCACATTGACACGATACTTTTTCATTTTGTTGATCCCTTTCTGTAATTAAACTTTTTTGATGGACACGATGCGAAGAGCGGAAGCGTCAGTGCCGGAATACTCGGCGACGGCGGCGGAGATCGCAGCAACCAGGGTCGCACGATCGGTGATCTCGGGCTCGGCAGGTGCTTCGGCTGCGGCGACGGGCGTTTCTCGCGACCGACAGATCACAGCAAGCAGATAGCAAAGTCCAATGATGAGAGTCAGAACGACAAAAACCGTTGCCAAACCCATCACAACAACAAACCAGTTTTCCATGTTTTCCTCCTTCTGATTTATTTGTTTTATCAAGCGTTAACGCTCTTGATACAGTGGTTGCGGCCTATTGAACGGTGAAATTCTTCACGGCGAGCAGCTTGCCGTTGAAATAGACCTCAAAGGTGAAAGTGCCGGTCAGGACGGTGTCATTGCCGTCGGCGTCTGTCTGCATGGGCAGGAGAACCTCTCCGACGTGGCGATTGGAGTGCCACAGGGAATCCCATGGAAGCTCTGCGCTGTCATAGCGGATGATCTGCCCGTCGGCATTGCGGAGGGCATAGATGACGTGGGTGGCGTCCGTAGAATAGGCGTGGCCGTGCACCTCAATGCAGAAGGCAATGCGCTCGTCGGTATCGAAGGTGGTGCGAAGACCGGTTCGCAGGTCATCATAGGTCCAGTTTTCTTTCTCCGGAAGCTCCCAGAGACCGACGTAGCCGGGGGCGGCGGTGCCGTCACCGAGGGGCGCGGTGGGGGAGAGCGAATAGCCCGAGAAGGGGGCGGCATCGGGGGTTGCGAAGGTAAGGGTCGTGATGCCGAAAACGGCGGAGTAGGTGTTGGTCGCAGAGTCCAAGGCGAAGATGGTAAGCTCAAAGTCCGCAGAGGCCGGCAAATAGCCCAGCGTGACGGAGTGAGCTTCTCCGGCAGGGCAGCGGACGATGGTTGGCGCCGTGTCCTGTGCAGAGGTAAGAAGACGATAACTGACACACCAGTCGCCCTGCGGCTCACCGACAGGAGCATCCCATGTGGCAACGGCCCGACCGTTTTCGTCAAAGGAGACGGAAAGATTGTTGACCAGAATGGGGGCGGTATCCAGAACGAACTGCGCCGGCCGATCCATGCCGACGGCATCGACACAGAAGGTGTAGGTCTTCGTCAGATCCGGCAAGGTGAACTGTGCCGTTGTCTCTTCCGTGGTCATGCTGAGAGGCTCCATCCCCTCCGACTCGCAGGTGACGACCCACTGCTGCGGCAGCGTCTCGCCGTGCACCCAAGAGAGAGTGACGGTTTGATCGACGACATCGGTGATGGCAAGATCGGTTGCGGTGATGAGGGGAAGTGCCTCGTAGGTGACGGTATTCTCACCGCTGAGGAAGATATCGCCCTCGGCCTCCAGCGTGAAGAGATAGGTGGTATAAAGCTCCAGACCGCTGATTTGGCAGCTCTCGCCGTTGAAGGAATAGGTATTTGATGCGGTGCCGTCCTCCTTGGCACAGGTCAGCTTCCATGCGGCGGGAGCCGAGCCCTTATACTCGAAGGAGAAGAGCGCGTCTCCGTCTCCGCTCAGACGCTTGACGGTCGGATTCGAAAGAACGGTGTATTCGTCGGTCGTCTCCGTCAGGACGGGGGCGGCGGCGGAAAAATCGTGATGCTTTGTGGTGCTGACTGAGATGGTATAGGCGGTTTTTTCACGCAGATCGGAGAAGGTATATTGCTTGCCGCTGCGCTCGGGGTGGTAGACATTACCGTAAGCGTCGGCGCAGGAAACCGTGAAGCAGGAGGGAGCATCGTCCGTGACCAGCTCCACGACGATCTGCGAGGGGGTGGTGGAGACGACCTTCATTTCGCTGATGTCGACGAAATAATGATCCAGAAGGAAGTATGCGCCGACGGCAAGGGCGAGGAGAAGCGCGGCAATCACGACCCACAAAAGGGTGCGCCGTTTTTTCCTCGGAGGCTCATCCTCGAAGTCTTCGGCCTCTTCCTCCGGCTCGCGGGCATCGACATAGTCATGCGACGGTTCCGACTCGGCAGTCGGCGCATCCTCCTGCGGCTCGTCCTCCTCGGGCGTTACGATTTCGTTGATGTCGGCAAGGAGCCCGTCCCAATCCAATTGATCGGGGTCGGCCGACTCCTCGGACTGCTCCGCAGCGGCCTCGCCCTTAACCGGTTCATCGGCGGTGGGCTTCTCCGGCTCAGAGGGCTTTTCGTCTTGCACAGGCTCCGGCGCCGCAGCTTCGGCAATCGGTTCCGGCTCGATCGTCTCGTTGCCGGCACCGGACAGATCGGGGGCAAAGCTCTGCTTGAAATTATCATCCAGCGCTTCGACATCGGTCATGCGCATCGGCTCCTGCTCGGACTCTTCGTCGATCAGGGGAACCGGCTCAATCTGTGTAACGATGGGCGGAACGATCAGCGTGTCCGAAACGGCGTTGCGCTGCATATACAGGGTCAGTGCCTGCTTGAGGTCTTCGGGGGTCTGGTAGCGGTCTTCCTTTGCAAAGGCACAGGCCTTCAGAATGATACCGGCAAGCTCGTAGTCGGCATACAACGGCGAGGGAAGCGGCTTGCCCGTCGTACGGAGCTTGTCGGCCATGGCCGCGTTCGTGCTCTCGTCCTCAAACGGGCCGTGATTGCCGTTGTAGATGCGATAGAGCACCATGCCCAGCGCATAGAGGTCAACCGTTGTGTTCGGGCTTGCGGTGATATCGGACAGCTCCGGCGCGGAGTAGTCGCCCAGATATTCCTCCGGTACGCCTGCGTACTGCAAATCGTCCAGCGCGGTCAGGCCGAGGCCGCCCAGCAGGAACCGCCCCGTCTGCGTCAAAAAGATATTCTCGGGGCGAAGATTCAGGTGCAGATAGCCACCCTCGCGACAGGCTGCGAGGGCATCGCACAGATCGATCGCAAGATTGATCGCACGAAGGCCGGACATGGCGTTCGTTGCGATAAATTCATTCAAGGAGAGACAGAGAGGATAGAGTATGTAAAAATCATACCCGACGCCGGACTCCTTCTCCGCAACTTGGTAGGACAGCGCAGCGGCGTAGCTGCCGGAAGCGGCGAGCTTTTTGCCGATCTCCAGCTCCGAGCGGATATCCCTGACCAGACGGCCGTAGTATTCGTGCACCGCCTGCTCGTCGGCATAGGCACCCGAGAGGATCAGCGCGCGGATTCCGGCGTCCGATTCGGGGATGGACAGTCGGTTGAGAAGAAACCGCTCGCCGCTCTTTTCATTCCGAAGAATGTAGCAGCTTCGGCCGGAAAGACCGGCGACCTCTTTCTCAGCAAACATATGATCCAGAAGGGGAGAAATCATTTTGAGAGCCATTCTCATGCCTCCTTATTCATTGAAGCTCAAATTCTCACAAATATATTTTAAGATATTTTTTCAAAAAAAGCAACAAGAATCTTGTCAGATTCAAAAGAAAATGATATGATAGTAGAGGCAAGATTTCAAGCGATGTTAAAAGGAGCGTGGATTCGTATGGAAAACAAGGTCGTATGCTATTACTGCGGCACGATTTACAATGAAGAGAATGAGAAATGCCCCCTTTGCGGCGGCAAGGTTCGCACGGCAGCGGCACAGTCTCCGCAGCCCGTGAGAAGAGAGCGCATCACGGATCAGCAGCGCAGAGAGCGTCAGCGCGCGGCTGCGGGGAAGGGCAGATATGTCGGCTCGAGGAGCACGAAGCAGCAGCCGCAGAAGACCTCAAATGACAATACAAGGACGATTTTGATTGCCGCTTTGATCTTTCTTGCGCTGGCGGTGGTCGTCGTGACATGGTTTATCGGTGACATGATCGGCTGGTGGGGCGGCATTGAGGACAGTGTCGACCGCCCGACCACGACAAGCTCCGCCGTTTCCGGCGAGTGCACGGCCTTGAAGCTTTCGAAGAATGAGATCCATCTGGAGAACATCGGGGACACGGCGACGCTTGAAGTTTCCGTGAATATCGACTGCACCGAAAAAATCGCCCTGACCTATCCGGATGCCGCGCTCGTCACCGCCGAGAGCAAGGGCGACAGCGTCATCGGCGATGAGCTGAAAACCGACACATGGACGCTCACGGCGGTTTCCGAGGGCACCTCGGAGTTCACCTTCTCCTGCGGCGAGCTGACGGCCACCTGCATCATCCGTGTCGGGCAAGCAGCTCCCGATGACACGACGGCGCCGACCGAATCGGAGGAGCCGACCGAGACGGAGACGATCCCGAACGACTTCGAGCCGGAGCTGAATTTTCCCTCCGATGTCTCCCTGTATCAGCGCGGTGAGACGGTGCCTCTGCGAGTGACAAACCTTCCTGCCGGTGCCGAGGTCACATGGACAAGCAGCGATGAAACGGTCGCAAAGGTCGACAAAAACGGCGTCGTGACAGCCATCAAGGGCGGCTCAGCGGTCATTGTAGCCGATGTCGGCGGAAAGACTGCGGAGGTTCTCGTCCGCTGCCCGTTCAGTGAAAGCGGAGACATCGGCGCGCATCTGTATTACACGGATGTCACCATCGCCGTCGGCGAGAGCTATAACCTCTATCTGCTGGACATCAACGGAAACCGCATCACCGATGTGCAATATACGGTCAGCAAGGAGGGCATCTGCTCCATCGATGACGGAAAGGTCACCGGCGTCAGCAGCGGCACCACCACGGTCACCGTCACCTACAATACCGTCGAGTACGAGTGCATTGTCCGAGTAAAGTAAAAAATCATAAATAAAAAGAGCAGAAGCAACCGCCGAAACGGAGCTTCTGCTCTTTTTCATTGCCTTTCAAGGGGGAAAACAAATACGAACACATTACCGCCGGAAGCTGCTATCCGGACGGCGGTCACCGGAGCACAAAACGCCGGGAGAATGGACAGCTAT
>CAZKSR010000053.1:5788-9848 GCA_964555465.1 uncultured Oscillospiraceae bacterium | reverse complement strand
AGGTCGCATATGTAGAGAATTTGTTTCCCTTTGTATAGTCGAACTTGTCGACCGCTCGGATCAGGCCGGTGTTGCCCTCCTGGATCAGGTCGAGGATGTGCAGCCCTCGGCCGGAATATTTTTTGGCAATGGAGACGACTAAGCGAAGGTTTGCTTCGGTAAGCTTTTGCTTTGCCGATTCATCGCCGTCGACGATGCGCTGCGCAAGCTTCTGCTCCTCTTCCAGTGACAGCAGGGGGATCTGGCCGATCTCCTTGAGGTACATCCGCACCGGGTCGTCGAGGTTGAACTCGGCGGCCAGCTCGACCGGATCGACCAGAGGCTCCTCGTCGCCGTCGTCGGTGCCGAGCTCGACACTGTCCAGCAGCTCCGGCAGCGGCTCAATGGCATCGGAGTCACCGGCAACGATCTGGATGCCCATGGACTCAAAGGTGTCATAAACCTGTTCGATTTTTTCAACGGAGAGGTCGAGTTTTTCCAATGCCGAGAGAACCTCTGCCGAGGTCAACATTCCGTCACGGCGACCCTTGCTGATCAGACCGGTCAGCGGCTCCATCATTTCTTCGTTCGATTTTCCGTTTATTCTGGCAGTGGACATAATGCACTTCCTTGTCTGGTCATTTGCGTGAATCCAGCCCATTATACATTAGTTATGCCCAAGATGCAAGCTTTTTTTGCAAAAAATCCGCATTTTTTCGAGCATTTTTCGGAAAATTTGAAGTATGTAACCGAATGAGGGCGGATTTTCCGTTAAAAGCCGTATCTCTCGGCAGGTCGGCATATCTTTTGTCTTTTGGGGGAGTATCCGCCGTATCGCAGACCTTCCCGAGGTCAGGCGCGATTCTCCAGTTCCTGCCGAACGGCGGCGAGGAACTCCTGCGAGGAAAGGACGGTCGGTGTTCCCTTCTCCCAAAGAGCGGAGAGATCCTTCGTCATACGGCCACCTTCGATGACGGCTATGCAGGCGTTTTCCAACGTCTGTGCAAAGGCGGAAAGCTCACAATTCCCGTCCAGCTCGCCCCGCTTTCCCAGCGCGCCCGTCCATGCGAAGATCGTCGCCATGGGGTTGGTCGAGGTCGTTTCGCCCTGCAAATAGCGGTAATAATGCTTCGTCACGGTGCCGTGCGCCGCCTCGTATTCGTATTTCCCGTCCGGCGAAACCAGAACGGAGGTCATCATGGCGAGGCTGCCGAAGGCGGTGGATACCATGTCGCTCATCACGTCGCCGTCATAATTCTTGCACGCCCAGATGAAGCCGCCCTCACTGCGGATGACACGGGCCACGGCATCGTCGATGAGGGTGTAAAAATAGGTGATGCCGGCCTGTTCAAAGGCTTCTCGGTATTCCGATTCGAAAATTCGGGCAAAAATTTCCTTGAATGTCCCGTCGTAGAGCTTTGCAATGGTGTCCTTGGCCGAGAACCAGAGATCCTGCTTCGTCGCCAGCGCATAGTTGAAGCACGAACGGGCAAAGGATTCAACGGAGCTGTCCTTATTATATTGTCCGCTCAGAACGCCGTCACATTCAAACTCATAAATCGGCCGACGGGTTTCGCGGCCCTCCCTGTCCGTGAATACCAGCTCGGCCTTCCCCTCCGGCACACGCATTTCCGCCGCACGGTAGACGTCACCGTAGGCGTGACGGGCGATGGTGATGGGCTTTTTCCAATTCCTGACCACGGGCGAGATGCCGTCGACCGAAATCGGCGCACGGAAGACCGTCCCGTCCAAAATCGCGCGGATCGTCCCGTTCGGACTTTTCCACATCTGCGAGAGGTGATATTCGCTCATGCGCTGCACGTTCGGCGTGATGGTGGCGCATTTGACGCCGACGCCGTAGACTTTGATGGCCTCGGCCGCCTCGACCGTCACCCGATCCCGTGTCCGCTCCCGTTCGTTCAGCCCGAGGTCGAAATAGACCGTTTTCAGGTCGACGAAGGGCAAAATCAGCTCGTCCTTGATCTGCTTCCACAGGACTCTCGTCATCTCGTCGCCGTCGATCTCGACCAGCGGCGTTGTCATGGCAATTTTTTTCATGCGTCCTCCTTGTGCACGACCAGCTCACAGCGGTTGATCGGCGTACCGAGTGCGTGGAATTTTTCCTCGTAGCCCGTCATGATCCCGACCGGGCCGTTTGCGTGCAGGTCACGGGTCAGGCTGCGGATTTCCAGACCGCAAGCCGCAAACTCCTCCAGCGACCACTCGAATAGCGGCGCATTGTCCGTCTTAAAATGAATTTCGCCGTCGTTTTTCAGCACTCTTTTATATTTTTCCAAGAAAGCTCGGAAGGTCAGGCGACGCTTCGCATTTTTCTTCCGAGGCCACGGGTCGCAAAAGTTGAGGTAGATGCGGTCGATCTCATTTTCTTCGAAGAATTCCTCCAGCTGCGCCGCGTCGAGGGAGAGAAAGACCAGATTTTTCAGTCCCATTGCCAGCGCGCGCTCCATGCCGAGGAGCATCGCCTCCTGCACGCGCTCTACGGCGATCAGTAGGACGTCCGGCTCGGCGGCGGCCGTCTCGACGGTGAACTTTCCCTTGCCGCAGCCGATTTCCAGCCGAATTTCCTTTGCCTCCGGCATCAGGGAACGCCACTTGCCCTTCCATTGCACCGGTTCCCTGATCCAAACGGCGGAGCACGCCTCCATCCGAGGCTCCAGATTGTTTCTTTTGCGCATTCTCATGAAAGATCCCTCATTTCGTTGCTTTGCGGATATTATAGCAGATTTTGACGGCTGTGTAAATCGGCAAAAACGCTGTCGGCAAAATTCGCCCCCTCTTTTCCGCAGGGCATTGTGCCGATCCCGCAAAAAACCGCCTGCCTCATTGCTGTGCGCCGAGGCAGGCGGAATGTTTTCTTTTTCTTCGGCAGGCACCCGTTTCAGGAGAAGAAGTCCCACGGGAAGCCACCGGTGGACGGCTGGGTCGTCTCCTCCGTCGGCTCGGGCTGCGTCGTGTCGCTGTCCTTGCTGTCGAAGGTGATGGTCAGCGTGATGCTGCCGCCGTCACGGTAAACCGTCAGCTCGGCACTGTCTCCTGCGCGGTAGGGGCGCAATGCCTGATAGAGGCTGTCATTGCCGGTAACTGCGTAGCTGCCCACGGCGGTGATGACGTCGCCCTCCTGCAGACCGGCCTTCTGTCCCGCGCTCCCGTTCTCCACGCTGTGGACGCACGCTCCGACGGGTGAGGTCGAATTGGTGACGGTCACGCCGATGTATGCACGGTTCCGAACCGTACCGTATTGCCGAAGGTCTTCGAGGATCGACAGGACATCGTTGATGGGGATCGCGAAGCCGATGCCCTCAACGGTGGTTCCGTTGACGCTGGTGGTATATTTTGCCGTCGTGATGCCGACAACCTGCCCATAAACATTGAACAACGGGCCGCCGGAGTTGCCGGGGTTGATGGCGGCATCGATCTGCATCATGTTAATGGGTCTTTCCTCCGTGTAGACCGCGCGGCTCTTTGCGCTGAGGTAGCCGACGGTCATGGTATAGGTCAGCTCGCCCAGAGGATTGCCGATGGCCGCGACCTGCTCACCGACGAGCAGCGCATCCGAGTCGCCTATCGTGAGGGGAGTCAGTCCGTCGGCATTGATCTTGATGAGGGCGACGTCGCTCTCCTCCTCATAGCCGAGGACGGCGGCTTCGTATTCGCTTCCGTCACTGAGGGTGACGGTCAGCGTGTCGGCCTGGGCGATGACATGGTAGTTTGTCAGGATCTCACCGTCGGAGGTGATGATAAAGCCCGTACCGGTGGAGGTAGAGGCATAGGGCTGGCCGTAGTAATATGCGGTAGTCTCGTTGGTAATGCCGACGATGGAGGGGACAGACTGTTGGTAAAGCTGCGTCATGGAGATGGGGTCGCCCTCGTTGACGATTTGGGTCACGGGCGGATTGTTCGTCTGCTGGACGACGGTCTGGCCGGAGGTGACAACGGTCTGCGCGGTGTCGTTACGGTCGGCAAAATACAGACCCACCGCCGCTCCGCCGACAGCACCGCCCACCAGTGCGCAGCACAGGGCAAGGATTGCAAGGCTCCAGCCGATGTGCAGATTTTTCGA
>CAZKSR010000053.1:0-5688 GCA_964555465.1 uncultured Oscillospiraceae bacterium | reverse complement strand
GGCTCCTGCGGTGCCGCAGTCTGCATCGGCTCCTGCGGCGTCACTTCTTGTATGGGTTTCTGCGCCGCCGCCCGTACAGGCTCCTCGGCACGGCAATTCAAATCGGAATTCGGAAACGCCTCGGGCTCATGGAACAGCTTTGCCGGGTCGGGCGCTTGCGTCTGCGACGGTTCAAAGGAAAACGGATATTCGTTCATACTATCACTCCTCGTGAAGGATTCTTACGCCCGTATCATACAGGGAAGATGTTTCCGAACTATAACGCAGAAGGAAACTTTTATGGGCTAAATGCAGGCTGTCTCCTGCATGATGCGCAGAATGGTGTCATCGGTCTGGCGCATCCCGTCGTGGGCAAGGAGGCCGACATTGGCGATCGTGTCGTCGACGGAGGCGGCTACGATGCCCTCGCCGCTGCGGAATTCGCGGTTATGCAGATACATTCGGTAGCCCAGGATGCCGGCCTCGACCGCTGCGGCGATTTTGGCGGCGCAGGACGGCTTTGCTCCGTCGCAGATGGTGCCCGAGAGAATGGCCACCGCGTTGACGACGGTGTGCGCCACGGCGGAATAGTCGCCGCCGAGCAGATAGCAGATGCCGGCACCTGCGCCGACGCCTGCGGAGATGGCGCCGCAGTAGGCGGACAGGCGCCCGATGCCGCTCTTTTGATGGACGGTGATGAGGTCGGAGACAATGAGCGCACGGAGAAGCTGCTGAGAGCTTGCGCCGATGTGCCGTGCGTAAACGACCACGGGCATACAGGCGGTGATGCCCTGATTGCCCGAGCCGGAGAGGATCACAACAGGCTTCTCACAGCCGCTCATTCGCGCGTCGGAGCCGGCCGCGGCATAGGCCTTTGCCTGCTGCATCACGTCATTGCCGAAGTCGTCGAGCAAAATTTTTCCGATCTGCGCACCCCATCGGCCGCTCAATCCCTCCTGCGCAATGGCGGAGTTATAGTCGATCTGCCGCTGAAGCAGCGGCGCGATCGGCGGAAGCTCGACCGTGTCGGCAAAGCGGACGATGTTCTCGACCGTCAGGCAGGACTTATCGGTCAGCTTTTCCTCGGCAGCTTCGACCACGGGACGCTCCAGAAGAACTTCGTTGTCTCGGGACAGCAGGACAATATTGGTATGGTGGTTCGTGATGCGCACTCGGGCACTGTGTCCCTCGGAAAAGGCCTCCAAATCGATATCAAGCTTGCAGGGAGAATTGCCGCAGGTGACCTCGACGGAAACGGTCTTGAGAAATTTGTCGATCTCTGCCAGCTTTTCCTCGGGCAGCTCGGAGATGACCTGAAGATCACGGCTTGCGTCCCCTGCGACCATTCCTGCGGCGATGGCCGGTTGGATGCCCTTGCGCCCACCGGTGTTCGGCACGACGACGCTCTTGACGTTTTTCAGAATGTTGCCGCTCAGAACGGCACGGATGCGCTTTGGCTCGCCCACAAGAAGCTCCCGAAGCTTCGCCGCACAGTAAGCGATGGCAATCGGCTCGGTGCAGCCCGTGGCAGGAACCAGCTCCTCCCGTAAAATGGCAATATAACGATCGATCAGCTCTCGTTCCATGCTTTCGCCCCATTTCGTCCGGTATTTTCTCGCCTTTTTCGTTTGCTGTACCTCTATTATAGCAAATTACGCCCGAATTGCAAGCATATCCTCGCCGCAAGCCCCGTTTCCCTGCCGACGGGCAAAAAATCATCCTCCGCCGAGCGGAGGATGATAGACGGGAGCTTATGCCTTTGCGATGCTTGCGCGGAATTCCACAAGGCCGTCGTGACAGCGTACCTCAATGGTTCCCTTGTGCGCCTGAACCACCGCCTTGGCGATGGACAGCCCCAAGCCGTAGTGCCTGTCGTCGCCCGTTCTGGCCTCATCGATACGATAAAACCGCTCAAAGAGGCGTTGCGCCTGCTCCGTGGGGATCGGCTCGCCTGCGTTGGCAACGGTCAGGAGGGCACAGCCTCGGTTCTCCGTCAGTCGGACGGTGATTTCCCTGCCGCCGTGTGAATGGCTGATCGCATTATCCGTCAGGATGGCGACAAGCTGGCTGAGCTGCGTGGGACTGCCCATGACCGTGACTCCCTCCGCGAGCTGCGTCTCGATCCGCAGACCTTTTTCGTAGGCGACAGACTCAAAGGGCAGCACGCCGCCGGCGACCAGACGGGAAAGGTCGATACGTTCGAGCCTCGGCTCCGTCTGCTCGGCGCGAGTCAGCTCCAAAAGCTGCGCCACGAGGCAGCCCATGCGCTCATTTTCATAGCGGATATTGGAAAGCCAGCGGTTCTCTCCCAGCTCCCGTCCGAGCAGCTCGGCATTGGCGTTGACCACGGAAATGGGCGTTTTCAGCTCGTGTCCGGCATCGGAAATAAACTGCTTTTGCTTGCGGTCGCTCTCCTCGAGGGGCTTGACGATGCGTCCGGCCAGAAAGACCGCCGAAAAAAAGAGGACGATCATCGCCGCGCTTCCGAAGAGGCAGGTATTTCGCAGGAGCGTCGTCATGCTCTGCCGCATGATGGTGTTGTCGATGAACGCCACAAGGAGATAGCCGTTTTTCGTCTCGACCCGATAGGCAAGGTCGCCCTTCGTGCCTTGCTTGCTTCCGCTGCGCAAAATATCGAGGGCATAGTCCTCCAGGGTCTTTTCGTCATAAAGCTCCCGATCGCCGGTATCCGTCGCCAAAACGACACCGTCGTCCGTGAGTGCGACGGAATAGAAGGTGGAAAGCTCGAACGATCGGCTCTCCTCAAAGGGCTTCTCGAGCTTATATTCGAAAAAAGGCTCCTCGGACGGAGGCTCCCGAGGCTCGTCCGGAACAGAGTGAAAGGTGTCCATGTGGTCGATCAGCTCATACCTTCTCGCATGACGCTCCAGCATGGAAGCATTGCGCGCGGCGAGCTCATGGTAGCTCGTGGCATAGATGACGCCGAGCGTTCCGAGGAAAAGCAGCGCGAGAATCGACATGATGGCGGTGACGATCCGCTTCCTTGACCGCTTAAACATCGCCGCACCTCAATTCGTAGCCGACGCCGCGGACGGCCTTGACGGTCGTCTTTGCGCCGACGAAGGCAAGCTTTTTCCGCGTGAAGGAGAGGTAGACCTCAACATTATTATATTCCGCTTCGCTCTCGTAGCCCCAGATTTTCAGGGCGAGCTGCTCCCGTGTCAGGATCTGTCCGGCGTTGGCGATGAAGTATTCCAAAATGTGCAGCTCCTTTTCGCTCAGACGGACAGCCTGCCCCGTGGCCGTACAGCGCAGCGTCGTCGTGGCGGTGTCGAGTGAAATGTCTCCGAAGAGCAATACGCCGTCGGGCGAGTTGAGGCTCCGACGGCCGAGCGCACGCAGACGGGCAAGCAATTCCTTCGTCAGGAAGGGCTTGGTCAGATAATCATCCGCGCCGCTGTCCAGCCCCGCGACCTTGTCGTCCAGCTCCGCCTTCGCCGTGAGCATCAAAATCGGGGTGCGGATGCCGCCGCGCCGTGCTCGCTTGGCAATCTCGTAGCCGTTCATGCCGGGTAACATAACATCCAAGATCACAATGTCGTAAATTTCGCTCCGAATGGCGCACAGTCCGTCCGTCCCGTCGGCGCAGTGGTCGACCTCATATTTTTCCTGACGCAGGATTTCACACAGAGCCTGCGCCATTCGTTTTTCGTCTTCAATCAGCAATATCCTCATTCGGCCACCTCCTTGCAGACATGATAGCACGGGAAGATTGAAGTCGGATTGAATTTTCACAGCTTATGGGAAAGCTCCTCGATGCTGATGGCGGTATTGTGCGGCGTCGGCTTCCACTCCACCTTTGAGAAAAGTGCAACATACATGGCGCATCTGCCGATCAGATTGAACATCGGGTAGGTCAGGCAGAACCAGACCTTGCGGTACCACTTGATTTTCATGATGCGCCGCCGCTCCACAAAATAAATATACGCGGCATAGAGAATGTTCGTAATGTACGAGCTGACCTCGGCGGTCAGCTTGAACGCCGCCAGCATCAGGCAGGCAGACAATGGCGCGGTGAACACGGGGTCGAGTGCAAAAAAGTCCAGAATTTGCCGAACATTGCTCGGGCAAAATGCGGACGTCACCTCCATGCCGACCGTGCAAATGACGGCAACATAGAGGCCGTATTCCAGAATTTTCTTGGCAAGTCGGAAAATCGCCCGAGGGTAAACGACCGAGAGCATATCAAAGCTCATAAAGCGCAGGCGGAGGTTGTTGAAAATGCGTTTACCCTTTCCGGCCGTCTCCTGCCCGACATTTGCGGCGCCGTCGGTAACAAAAATGTGCTTTGCGAGCGTGGGCGCCGTCTCGGTAAATGCCTGAAGGTGTCCCTTCGCCCAGCGCACGCGCTGCACCCATGCGGCCTTGAAGCCGACCGGCTGCTCGTCGTAAAATTCCGCCTCGTTCTGGTAGGAGATCTTATAGCCGTTTGCGACCGTATCGGCGCAAAACGCGCGATCCTCCGTGAGCGAGGTGTAGTTCCACCCATCGCGGATCAGCTCCCACGAGAAGAGGAAGCCCGTCCCCTGAATTCTGGTTGCCAGACGGAGCAGAGAGCGAGGGCGGTGCTCCATGCGCACCGTGCGGAGCCAGTGGACGCCGTAGGAGGCCGAAATCCAGTTGTCGTCGAAGTTTTTCGTATTGCGGTAGGAGGTGACGATCTTCTCTCCGGCGTCGAATGCGTCGTTCATTTTGGAGATGAAGTCCCGTTTCAGCAGATTGTCTGCGTCAAAAATAAAATAGCCCTCATAGGCATCGATGCCGACATCCTCTCGGATGCGCTCGACCAGATATTGCAGCGCAAAGCCCTTCGTGCGGTGCTCCGGATCGTGCCGCTCATAGCAGATTGCGCCGCAGGCGCGCGCCGTTTGCGCCGTTTTGTCGTCACAGTTGTCGGCAACGACGTAAATATCTACCAGCTCGGACGGATAGTCCTGCTGTCGGATGCTGTCGATCAATTGGCCGATCACCGATTCCTCGTTCCGCGCGGCGACCAAGATCGCATATTTGTGCTGCTTCTGCGCCGGACGGAATTTTCTCGTCGCGAAGAAGCCGAGCCACTTGTAGATCGTCTTGTGGAAGAAAAGCGCACCGATCAGGCTCGACAGACCGTTGATGATGTCAATCAAGGCCAACAGGATCGCCCGAAGCCCCGTCGCCGCAAGGATGCCCCGAACAAGGGTCACCCCTCCGCCGTATATCCTTTTCAACGCGGCAATCATCCAAATACCCCCTTTTTCGGCTGTTTTTGTCTCCGTGTGCAATCGCTGCGCAGACAGGCACCGCCCCCATACCGTTTCGGGAAGAGCCGAGCAAAACCGTCACGCTTCAAAGAAGTGTCGCGCGCAGCTCACAGTCGCATTGCTGACACGATTCGTCTTATTTATCATACCGTACGGAGCAACGAAAATCAAGCTTTTGTTCTCGGATGCTCCGTACACAATTTGCCGCCGCGCAAGAAACAGCGGCTCGCAACTCGTGTACGGGGCATCCGCCGAGCAACGGCATCCTCCGAACAAGGGCTTCCACCGAGCAAATTCGCATGGATTGCCGCTCCCCATCTTCGAAAATTCCCCACAAAGTCAGGCACGTTCTCCTGCGGAGCAGCGCGGCGATGTGATCGATATATTTGAAAATTCCCCACAAAGTCAGGCGTGTTTTCCTGCTTTGTGGGGAATTCGGTTATTT
>CAZKSR010000052.1:0-10028 GCA_964555465.1 uncultured Oscillospiraceae bacterium | reverse complement strand
CCGCAATCGTCAGCTCCGCTGTCGCTCTCGGCGACCTCGCTGTCTATTCCATCACCCGTGCCCTCGCCGACCAAGCGCGAACCATTCGTGTCCCGGTGCATATGGTAGAGGTCATCAACAAGGCCACTCGCTGCAACCGAAAGCTGGTGCAGGAGCTGGGCCGCGAGCCTACGCTGGAGGAGATCGCAGACGAGCTGAATATGCCGATCGAAAAGATCATCGAGGCAAACCGCACCGCCGCCGACACCCTCTCGCTCGACACACCCGTCGGTGACGAGGAGGATACGACCATCGGCTCCTTCGTCGAGGATGATCATACCCCGGGGCCTGCCGACGCCACGAGCAATGCGATGCTGGCCGAGGCGTTGAAGGAAATTTTGAAAACCCTGACGGATCGGGAGGCGGACGTACTGCGTCTGCGCTTCGGAATGTACGACGGCAAGACCCATACGCTGGAGGAGGTCGGCCAAATTTTCGGCGTGACCCGTGAGCGCATCCGCCAGATCGAGAACAAGGCCATCCGCAAGCTCCGCCACCCCAGCCGTGCCAAAAAGATCCGTGATTTTTACTGCTGAAAAAGTCGGGCATCACACGACCGTGGTGCCCGTTTTCCGCATTTTGCCGCGCTCGGCTGCGTATACATTGTTATAATAAGGAGGACGAAAAATGCAAATTCTGGATTGGCTGAAAATCATCTTTCTCGGTATCGTCGAGGGGATCACGGAGTGGCTTCCCATCAGCTCCACGGGACATATGATCCTGGTCGATGCCCTTTGGAAAACGGAAAACCACCCCGTTTTGACGGACGAATTTATGACAATGTTCGAGGTCGTCGTCCAGTTCGGGGCAATCCTCGCCGTCGTGGTGCTCTATTTTCAAAAGCTCTGGCCGTTTCAGAGGAAGCGGCCGGGTACATCGGGCGCAACCTTCCTCAATCGGGAGAAGCTCGTCCTCTGGTGCAAGATCGCCCTGTCCTGCGTTCCTGCCATTTTGATCGGCCTGCCGCTCGATGACTGGCTCGATGCGCACCTGTTCAATCCCACCGTCGTTGCTCTGATGCTGATTTTGTACGGCGTCGCCTTCCTCTTCATCGAGCGGTATAACAGGCGCCGCTCGCACCGTATCACGAAGCTCGGAGAAATAACGTGGAAGGATGCTCTCCTCATCGGCGTGTTTCAGGTGCTGGCTCTGGTGCCGGGCACTTCCCGTTCGGGCGCGACCATCCTCGGCGGCATCCTGATCGGCGCCTCCCGTGAGCTGGCGGCGGAATATACCTTCTTCCTCGCCATCCCCGTGATGTTCGGCGCGTCGCTCCTGAAGCTGGTCAAGTTCGGCTTGGCGTTTACCGGAACACAGGCCGCCGTCCTCCTGCTCGGCATGGCCGTCGCCTTCGTCGTTTCAATCATTGCCATCAAGTTCCTGCTGGGCTATATTCGCAAGCACGACTTCTCGGCCTTCGGCTGGTATCGCATTGCCCTCGGCCTGCTGGTACTTTTTCTCTTCCTCCTGTGAAAAAAGTGTTGCAAATTTTGAAAAAAAGTGCTATTCTGGCAGTAGGGGGAACCCCTCAAAATTTGCAAGGAGGCAAGCAGCATGAACGAGTATGAAGTCTTGGTCGAACGGATCGACCCCTGCGGCGGCGAGAAGCACAGCAATCGGAAGCTGATCGATGTCGAGGCGGAAAGCCCCGAAGCCTATATCAGGGACAATGCGCAATATCCTGTGGTGGATGATCTCGTGAACGCCGCAGGGGATCGTGTTTTCGTTACCGCCGACGGCAAGGGGAACATGGTTCGCTATACCTTTACGCACGAATAATTGCATCATTCCTTCTCGCCACGCCCGTTACAAGCGAGCGTGGCGAGCTTTTTGCGGCAATGTCATGCCGCGAGAGGGGAAATGGGCAATTTCTGAGGAAAAAGCATTGACAAAGCGGCGTTTGCCTGATAAAATGGCGGTGTATGATGTAAAATAAGCATTGAGGAAGCTAATTTTTGCCGACGGCAGCAGCGAGCAGGGGAGGGTGCAAGCCCTGCGGTCTTGCGGCAGGAACCGCCACTTCCGAGCTGCCCGTGACGAGCGGGACGCCTCATCCGCGTTATCGGATGACTTAAGATGCCCTTGACCGTTGCGGAGAGAATCCGAAAGCATCATCCCGAGGAATCATGCGCCCCGATGCTCATTCCGAGGAACGAAGCGATGCGGAAGCTGCATTGTCGCGCGCAAGCACTGCACGGCCCTTGGCGAATTAGGGTGGTACCGCGAGCTTCCTCGCCCCTATTTTTCGGGGTGGGGTTTCTTTTTTTACCGCAAAACAATACAATTATAAGGGGAGCACGGAGCGCAGTCCGCTTCGCCCCGATCAAAACGGAGGATGATTCCATGGCAACAAAAAAATACGGCGTAAACGAACTGCGCGAGATGTTCCTGTCCTTTTTCGAGAGCAAGGGGCATTTGCGTCTGCCGAGCTTTTCCCTGATTCCGCAGAACGATGCCTCGCTTCTGCTCATCAATTCCGGCATGGCGCCGATGAAGCCCTATTTCAAGGGCGAGGTCACGCCGCCGCGCCGTCGGGTCTGCACCTGCCAGAAGTGTATCCGCACCGGCGACATCGACAACATCGGCCATACCGCGCGCCACGGCACCTATTTCGAAATGCTCGGCAACTTCTCCTTCGGAGACTATTTCAAGCATGAGGCCATTGCATGGTGCTGGGAATTTTTGACCGAGGTCTGCGGTCTGGAGGCCGACCGCCTCTACCCGTCCGTCTATGAAAACGACGACGAGGCATTTGAGATTTGGAACAAGGAGATCGGCATCGCGCCCGAGCGCATCTTCCGCTTCGGCAAGGAGGACAACTTCTGGGAGCATGGCTCCGGCCCGTGCGGCCCGTGCTCGGAGGTCTATTACGACCGCGGCGAAAAGTACGGCTGCGGCAAGCCCGAGTGCACCGTCGGCTGCGACTGCGACCGCTATATGGAGGTCTGGAACAATGTCTTCAGCCAGTTTGACAACGACGGCCACGGCAACTATTCCGATCTCGTCCAGAAGAATATCGACACCGGCATGGGCTTGGAGCGCTTGGCCGTCGCCTGTCAGGATGTGCCCAGCCTCTTCAATGTCGACACCGTCATGAACATCACCAATAAGGTTACCGAGCTTACCGGCGCAAGCTACGGCATGAGCAGGGAGAAGGACGTCTCTCTGCGCGTCATTACCGACCACATCCGCGCATCGACCTTTATGATCTGCGACGGCGTCCTGCCCTCGAACGAGGGACGCGGCTATGTCCTGCGCCGTCTGCTGCGCCGTGCCGCCCGTCACGGCAAGCTCCTCGGCGTCAATCACCCCTTCCTCTGCGATGTTGTTCCGACCGTCATTCGGGAAAATGAGGGACACTACGCCGACCTTCGGGAGCGCGCGGAGTATATCATCCGTGTCGTGAAGGTCGAGGAGGAGAATTTCGCCAAGACCATCGACGGCGGCATGAAAATTTTCTCGGAAATGCTTGCCGCCCACAAGGAAAAGGGCGAGACGGTCTTTGCCGGCGCCGATGCCTTCAAGCTCTATGACACCTACGGCTTCCCCATCGACCTGACCATTGAGATGGCGAAGGAGGAGGGTATGGAGGTCGATGAGGCTGCCTTCAAGACGCTCATGCAGGAGCAGAAGGACAGAGCGAGAGAGGCAAGAAAGGCGCTCGGAGATCTCGGCTGGGCAGGCATCGATTTCGGACAGGAAATGCCGTCGACCGAATTTGTCGGCTACGACAGGACGACCTGCGAGGGCAAGGTTTTGGCGATCGTTGCCGACGAAGAGTTCCGCGACGAGATCGCCGAGGGCGTGGAGGCCATCCTCGTCCTCGACCGAACCACGATGTACGCCGAAATGGGCGGTCAGGTGGCCGACCACGGCGTGATCGAGAGCGAAAACGGCCGTTTCGAGGTCACGGACGTCCAGAAGAACAAGGGCGGAAAATTCATGCACTACGGCAAGGTCGTCGGCGGCAGCCTGAAGCTCGGTGAGACTTGCACCGTCACCTATGACGTCGACCGCCGCAAGGCCATCGCCCGTGCGCATACCGCAACGCACCTCCTGCAGACCGCTCTGTGCCGCATTTTGGGCGACCACTGCCATCAGGCCGGTTCTCTGGTTGAGCCGGATCATCTGCGCTTCGACTTCACCCATTTTTCCGCCGTCACGCCCCAGCAGATGCTCCAAATCAACAGCGAGGTCATGGATATGGTTCTCAACGGCACTGCGGTGCAGACCATGATTCTGCCGATCGAGGAGGCCAAGAAGCTCGGCGCAACGGCACTCTTCGGAGAAAAGTACGGCGACACCGTCCGCGTCGTCAAGATGGGCGAGGATTCGTTGGAATTCTGCGGCGGTACCCACCTGGACAACACCGCGAAGGTCGGCCCCTTCCGCATCCGCTCCGAGGCGTCCGTTGCCTCCGGTGTGCGCCGCATCGAGGCATACACCGGCAAAAACGTCCTCAATCAGATGGAAAACCTCAATCGGCTGATCATCCATGCGGCCGAGGAGCTGAAAACCACGCCCAAGGAGCTGGTGCACCGCGCACAGGGTATTATGGGCGAGATGAAGGAGCTACGCCAGAGCATTGACAGAATGAAGGACAAGCTCTTCACGGGCGACATCGAGCGTTGCCTCTTTGCGGCCAAGGAGGTCAGCGGACTGAAGGTTCTGACCCTGCTGCGCAATGACATGGAGGCCGGCGACCTGCGCAAGATGGGCGACTTCATCCGTGACCGCGAGCCGAGAGCCGTTGCGGTTCTGGCAACGACGCAGGGCGAGAGGATCACCCTTCTGGCGGTCTGCGGCAAGGAGGCCGTTGCCCGAGGCATTAAGGCCGGTCTGCTGGTCAAGGAGGCCTGCACCGTTTGCGGCGGCTCCGGCGGCGGCAAGCCCGATTCCGCCATGGGCGGCGGCAAGGATCTGCTCAAGCTCGACGACGCGCTGGCGATTGTGGACGATTATGTCCTGAAGCACGTACAATAAGGAGGCTTCGCGATGGAAAACTGTGTTTTTTGCAAGATCATCAACGGGGAAATTCCCTCGAACAAGATTTATGAGGACGACCTCTGCCTTGCGTTTTATGACATTGCGCCGTTGGCACCGCAGCATTTTCTGGTCATCCCGAAGGAGCACCTGACGGGCGCAAATAAAATTTACGAGGAGCAGGAGGCGCTCGTCGGACATATTTTCGGCGTTATTCGCAGGCTGACGAGCGTGCTGGGCTTCTCCGACGGCTTCCGCGTGGTCACGAACTGCGGCAAGGATGCCGGCCAGACCGTCGACCATCTGCATTTCCATGTCCTCGGCGGCAAGGAGCTGGGAAGCTTCAACTGACCTCGGCTCCGACGGCAGGGCGGCGTGAGAACACGCCGCCCTTGAGAAAATCGCGGAGGGGTGGTTCACGGCACAAAAACGCTTCCCCGTCCCTTACCGAATCGGGATGTGCCGAAGCACATCCCACTGCTTCGCAACGCGGAGGGAGGAATGGTATGCGAAAACTGATGATCTGTTCCTTTGCATTTGCGGCGGCTGTGGCGGCCTATCTTTGGCTCCTGCCACGGACGGCGGCGGTCGTCTGCGCCGTCGCGCTCCTACTCCTCGGCGTTTTTCTTCGATTTCGAAAAGCTCTGTGGGCAAAGCGTTGCCGCATCGCCGCGCTTGCAATGGCGGTCGGGCTTTTGTGGAGCTTTGCCTATGAGTGCCTCTTTCTCGAGCCGGCGAAGCGTTACTGCGGCGAACAGGTCACCGTTACGGCGGAGGTTTGCGGCTACCCCGAAAAAACCGACTACGGCTGCTGCGTGCAGACGAAGCTCGACGGGAACACGATGCGGCTGTATTTGGATGCCGACGGCTTGACGCTCAAGCCGGGAGACGTCCTCACGCTCGAGGCGGAGGTCGTCGACGCGGCGGAGGTGAGCGAAGCCTTCCCAGCCGAGGGCATCTCCCTTCTGGCCTTTCAAAAATCCGAGGCGGAGGTACAAGCTTCGGACACCGTGCCGCTGAAACATCTGCCGATTCGGTTTGCAAAGCTTCTTCAAACGCACATCCGCCGCCTTTTCCCCGATGACACCGAGGGCTTCGTGCTGGCGCTTTTGACCGGCGATAAGAGCGAGCTGAGCTACAGCCTGACGACGCAGCTTTCGACCACGGGGCTGTCCCATGTGATGGCCGTTTCGGGGCTTCATGTCTCGCTTTTGGTCGGATTTATCATGACGCTCCTTCGCAGGAAGCGGGCGGCGGCATTCGTCGCAATCGGTGCGATGCTCTTCTTTGCGGCAATGCTCGGCTTCACGCCCTCCGTCACCCGTGCCGTGGTGATGAATATCGTCCTCCTTCTGGCGCCGATCCTCGGCAGGGAGAACGATTCGCCCACTGCACTGGGACTTGCGCTGATGCCGGCGCTTTTCTTCAACCCGTGGGCACTGGCCTCGCTGAGCTTGCAGCTTTCCTATTTGGCCGTGGCCGGAATTTTGCTCTTTGCCGGAAAAATCACAAATTGGCAGCAGCGGCACTTTTTCATTCGGGAGACGGGGCATATCACGAGGCTCCTCGGCCGCCTGCTGCGATGGGTACAAAAGACCGTCGCCGTGACGCTCGGAGCGACCGCGCTGACGATGCCCCTTGTGCTCCTTCGCTTCCAAAGTGCCTCACTGATTGCCCCGATTGCCAACCTCCTGATCCTGTGGATGATCAGCAGTGTGTTTTTCCTGACCGTTCCGACGCTCCTTTTGGGCATGATCGCCCCGATCGGGACGGCACTTGCAGGGCTTCTGTCGTGGCTCATCCGCCTGATCGTCCGACTGATCGGGCTGCTGGCCTCCGTCCCCTTTGCGGCGATTTACACCGAGAACAGCTATTTTGCGGCATGGATCCTTGCGGTCTATGCAATGCTCGGCCTTTTCCTCCTGTGCAAAAGGAGCAGAAAGACTTGGCTGCTCGTCGCGTCGGTCGTCTCGACGCTCCTGTGTGCCCTGATCTTTACGGTGTTCGATCAACCGAGCGGCAGCTTTACGATGTTTGACGTCGGGCAGGGGCAGTGCCTCCTGCTCCGAAGCGGCGATTTTACCGTGATGATCGACTGTGGCGGCGACAGCGGCGACGAAAACGGCGAGCAGGTGGCGCAAAGTCTCCTCTCGTCGGGACAGACGCAGCTCGACGCCCTGATTTTGACGCATTATGACACCGACCACACCTGCGGCATCGAACAGCTTTTCGACCGCATCGAGGTCACTTGTCTCTTCCTGCCGGATATTTCCGACGACAGCGACCGTCGGGAGGCGATCGTCCGCCTCGCGGAAAACGCAGGGACGACCGTCTGCTATGTCACGCAGGATACGGCGCTCTCGTCCGACGGAGCAAGCGTGCAGATCATCCCACCCATGGGCGACGGCGACGACAACGACGGCCTGTGCGTCCTGATGTCCCTCGGCTCGTGCGACATCCTCGTCACGGGCGACATGGATATCGAGGCGGAGTATCATCTTGTTGCCGAATACGACCTGCCCGATCTCGACATTTTGGTCGCCGGGCATCACGGGTCAAAATATGCGACGTCCGCGGTGCTCCTGCGCAACACGACGCCGGAGATCGTTCTCATATCGGTGGGCGAAAATACCTATGGCCACCCCACGGCCGAGACGCTCGAACGCATTGCGGCAAGCGCGGCGACGGTCTACCGCACCGATCTTTGCGGCGATATTACGATCACGAGGTAAGCTATGGCAAAGAAACCGACCGGCTCTTCTGCCGGATGCGCACAATTGAAAAACGATCTGAAGAACAGGTCGCTCGGCCGATGCTATCTGATCTGCGGCGAGGAGGACTACCTCTGCCGATATTATTACGGGCAGATTTTCAAGCAGCTTATCGACCCGATGACGGAGGATTTCAATTTTCACCGCCTGACGAGCGAAAATTTCTCCGTCCGCCTCCTGACCGACAGCTTGGAGGCACTGCCGATGATGGCGGAAAAGTCGCTGGTGCAGCTTGACGGGGTCGACCTCTTCTCCCTGAAGGAGAGCGAGGCCGAGCAGCTTGCGAATATCCTTTCCGATCTGCCGGAATACTGCTGCCTTGTTGTCACCGGCTCCGATTTGCAGCTCGATAAACGGAAAAAGCTCTGGAAAACGCTGGAAAAGGCGGCGGTCGTTGCCGAATTCAATTATCAGGACGAGACGGAGCTGCGCCCGTGGATCGTGCGGCATTTCCGCGCCTCGGGCAAAAATATTGCGACCGAGCTTTGCACCTATCTGCTCGCGCAGTGCGGACAGTCCATGACCCGTCTGCACTCGGAGATCGAAAAAATCTGTGCGTACTGTCCGTCCGACACCGTGAGCCGCGCGGACATCGATGCCGTCGTCGAGCCGACGGTCGACGCGATGGTCTTTCAGCTTACGGACGCTCTGGCCGAGCGGAAATTCGACCGCGCGATGGAGCGGCTGCACGCCATGTTCAAGCTGCAATCCGAGCCGATCTACCTCGTGGCGGCCATCGGCTCGCAAATGCGCCGCCTCCGTGCGGCAAAGGTATTAAACCATCCGCAGGAGCTGGCGGAGGTCTGCGGCATGGCGTCCTTTGCGGCGAACAAGGCCATGACGCAGGCGCGGCGGTTTTCCGAAAAATTCTGCGACCGTGCGGTTTTGCTGTGTGAGCAGACGGATTACCGCCTGAAAATGTCCTATGACGATGCAAACCGCCTTGTTGAGCTTCTGGTTTTGGAGCTGGCGGAGGAGGCACGTCGTGATTAAGCTGAAGCAGGCGATTGTCGTCGAGGGGCGGTACGACAAAAACACCCTCTCGCAGCTCGTCGATGCGCCGATCTTTGAAACGAGGGGCTTCGGCGTGATGAAGGATCGTCGGCTTCTGGACTTTCTGCGCCATGTGGCGGAGAAACGCGGCCTGATCATTCTGACTGACTCCGACGGTGCCGGCTTCGTCATCCGCAATTTCCTCAAGGGTGCCCTCCCGAAGGACAGGGTCCTGCACGCCTATATCCCCGACATTTACGGCAAGGAGCCGCGAAAGACGCACGGCGGCAGGGAGGGAAAGCTCGGCGTGGAGGGGATGCGACCGGAGGTCTTGCTGCAAGCCCTGCAAAACGCCGGCGCGCAGGCGGAGACGGCAGAAGAGCCGAGCCGCCGAATTACAAAAACCGACCTCTTTTCGGTCGGACTTTCCGGCGGCGCGCAGAGCGCGGAGAAACGCAAAAAGCTCTGCGCCGAGCTTCGCCTGCCGGAGCATCTGGGAGCCAACGCTTTTTTGGATGCGCTGAATCTTCTGATGACCTACGAGGATTTTTGCGCACGGTATGGAGTAGACCATGATTGATATTTCGGTAAAAAATCTGGTCAAGTCGTTCGAGGTGGGCGAAATTCTCCTCGATGGCATGACCTTTGATATTCATGAGGGCGAGTGCGTCGGCATCATGGGTCGCAACGGCTGCGGCAAGACGACCCTCTTCCGCCTTTTGACGGGAGAGCTTTTCCCCGACGAGGGCGAGATCATGATCGCCGGCGGCAAAAAGCTCGGCTTGATTTCGCAGATTCCGCGCTATCCCCTCGGCTACACCGTCGAGCAGGTTCTGCGGACGGCCTTTGCGAAGCTGGAGGCGCTTCGGGTGAGGATGGAGGAGCTGGCCGACCGCCTGACCGCCTCCGCGCCCAAGGCGCTTTTGGAGGAATACGACCGCCTGAGCAATGCCTACCTCAGCGGCGGCGGCTATGAGCAGGATACGCAGGTCGACAAAATCTGCAACGGACTCGGCATCCCGAGGGCCATGCGCTCGCAGGAGTTTGACCGACTCTCCGGCGGCGAAAAAACCCGCGTGAACCTCGCGCGGCTGCTTTTGGAGCGAACGGACATCCTCCTGCTCGACGAGCCGACGAATCACCTCGACCTCAAGAGCGTCGAATGGCTGGAGGAATATATCCTCAAATTTAAGGGAACCGTACTGACGATCTCCCATGACCGCTATTTCCTCGACCGTGTGG
>CAZKSR010000051.1:6875-10241 GCA_964555465.1 uncultured Oscillospiraceae bacterium | reverse complement strand
AAAAGCAGGCACTTTTCAACCCTTAAACGCACAAAAACAGGCGACACCCATCAAGGTTGAATGTCGCCTGTTTTGTTGTCCAATCCTTTTTGAAGCTGCCGATTTCGTAATTCCTTCAAATTACTGTCTTATCTGCACGCAGCTATGGCGCGGTGCGTTTCGGACGTATGCATTTGTGCGTGTAGCTTGCCACGCTTAGCTCGCGATGACGGACTCCGTGGGCGCTTCGCTTACTCCTCCGGGACGTTCTCGCTGATGAGGTCGTAGATACGGACCTTTGTATAGTCGAAGCGCACGGGATAGAGGGCAACCGTTTCCTCGAGCTTTGCATCGAGGCTCTCAGACGCCAGATCCTCGGTAACGGTATCCTTCCATTGGCAGGAATTGCCGACAAAATACATGATGTGGAAGCCGTAGCTCGTCTGCACGATGGCATAGTCTCCCTCGACACGCGCCTCATCGAAGCACCAGTCGTTGAATTCCTGCACCATCTTGCCTTGATAGACATAGGTGTACAGGCCGCCCTTGGTGTTCGAGCCGCCGTCCTCGGAATGGGTATTGGCCAGCTCTGCAAAGTATTCCTCGGTCGGATCGGCCAGCCAGAGGTCGAGGATACTCTGCGCTTTCGTCTGTGCCGTGAGCAATGCCTCGTCCGAGACGTTACCGTCCTCGTCCTTTTCTGGCATGATGAGGATGTGGCGGACGTCGATGGTATCCTCTTGATACACACCGTCGGTCTCGTAGGTTTCGGCATTATTGTTGAAATATGCCACGATCTCATCATCTGTGATTTGGTCTGCGATCTCCTCGTACTGCGCATAGTAGTAGTCGTAGGCCAGATAGTAGATGCGCAGATAGTTTCGGTAGTCGTCGACGGTGACGCCCTGACCGAAATTGGCCTGCAAATATGCCTCGGCCGTGTCGTAGCCGGCATCCTTTGCTTCCTTGGCAAAGTCGCTGTCCGGCTCATCGATTGCCGCCAGAGACTTTTCATCCTCCTCGGGCAGGGACATTCCTGCTGCGTGGGCGGCTTGCGCAAGGGCGTAATTCTGCTCAAAACGCATCGCAGCGGATTCGAGGAAATACTGCTCCCATGTGTGCCCCTCGGCCAGCGATTCCTGCTGATCCAGCGGCTTTTCGATGTCCATTCCCATGTAGCTGAGGTAATAGCTGTAGGAATTGAGGAAATTATAGACCTCGATCCAGTAGTAGATCTGCATCTCGCCGGCGGTCAGACAGCCTTCATCGTCGGCATTGACGGCGACAATGGCGCGCATCTCTTCCGGCGTTATGCTGCGGACAGCGTAGGAGGTGATGTCGGTAACCTTGTTCTTGCCATAGCCCGCCTCCGCAGCAGCTATGCTGTCGGTGGTCGTTGCATCCTGCTCACCGCCATCTACGAGATTCGTCGGAGCCCGGTCGCCCTCGGTGGTGCTGCCGTTGATAATAAGCAGGACAACCGCGACGGTGAGCGCCGCAAAGAGGACGCAGATAAGGATGATCGCCCAAACGGGCAAGGATTTCTTCTCTTCTTCGTGCATTGCGTATTCATTCTCCTATATTCAGTCTGTCCTATTAATATACCACACAATTCGAGGAATGGCAACGATAAATTCTTCTCTCCGAAAGAAAACCTTTTTTCGGCCGCGAAGATAAAAACAGACGGCCGAAGCCGTCTGTTTTTTTTGTGTGGTGAACCGATCAGCCTTCGTTGACAACGTAGAAGGTGATGGTCTGATTTGCGATATTGGGCTGCATAATGCTGACGCCGTCCTTGACGGAGAGCTTGTAGGAACGGAAGTTGGGGGTCGGAACCTTGGAGACATCGCCGCCGTTGTTGTCGTACAGGCCGAGGAAGCGGGTATTGAGAGCGCTGTCAACGGTGCTCAGATAGCCGTAAGTCTCGTCCAGATTCCAGACACAGCCGGTTTCGGAGGTGCCGACAAAAATACCGTTGTTGGTGGTCGTCGCATAGAGCCAGCTATCGGTGGAGCCGGCGACGCAGAGCTTGAAGCCGCCTTCAACCGCGACCACGTTCCAGCACATGGTGCTGTCAGCAGTGCCGTCAAAGATGGCAGCCGGGCCCTTGGTGGCAGTGCCGCCGTTGTTCAGAAGAACATAATCCTTGTCGGTTGCGGGAGCGTGCATGACGATAACGACCTTATCGGTAGCCTTGAGGTCTTTCCATGCGGTTGCAACCAGATTACCGGAGACGGGGGGATCAACGGGATCAACCGGGTCAACGGGAGGATCAACGGGGTCGACCGGATCGACAGGAGGATCGACGGGGTCAACGGGAGCAGTCTCTGCACCCTTGACATAGAGCTGGAAGCCGAAGTCGGTCGCGGTGACTCTGTCTCTGCCGGTGTCATAAGCGGAGAACGCGGAGTTCTTTGCATACCACTCGAGATAAACGTTGCCGTAACCGCCGGTCAGCTCAGCGCTGTAGATGATGAACTGAGAGGTCGCCTCGTCAAGAGACTCGATCGTCCAGTTGTCGGCATACTCGCCGCTGACATAGAGGTTGTAGTAGGTCTTGCCGTTATACTCTCTGGTGCCGGTACCCAGAACATTGCCGCCGTCCTGCTTGAAGGTGTAGGAGCCGTCGGCGTTCTTGGTGACCTTCCAGACAAGAGCGGTAGCCGGATCGGTGATCTTGTTGTCGGCCGGAGTGACATCGGTGCCGGTGACATAGTAACCGTTCATCGTGCCTTCAAGGGCCTTGCCGTTGCCGGGGTTGTAGATGACGACTTCGTCGCCGTCCTTCAGCTCGGTGGACAGAGCGAAGACATCGCCCTCAACGGGATCAACGGGAGGATCGACCGGATCAATGGGAGGATCGACCGGATCGACAGGAGGATCAACGGGATCAACGGGATCAACGGGGGTTGCGCCCTCAGCGAGCTTGTACAGAGCAACGGGAGTCTGCACGGAGCTTGCCGGCTTGTAGAAACGGAACCAGCTATAGTTTCTGGAGGAATCGTTGTAGTCAGCACCGTTGTTGTAACGGAGAATGGAGCCGGCTGCGGAGGTGATGATGGGGTTGCCGCTTGTCCATGCGATGGTGGCGGCAGTGGGAGCCTCTTCAAACTTGATGCCGTTGGCGAGGCCGCTGGAGTTGGTCTTGCCGTTGAGGTAGCCGGCAGCAGCCTTGACGGAGTAGCCTCCGTCCATGGTTGCGATGGTGATGGCATACTCGGCAGGAACGGTGACCTTGTTGTCGGAGGTAGCGACGATGACGCCGTTGCCGTCCTTGTCTTCCGCGCCGGTGAACACGGCGGCGGTGCCGTCACCGAGGTCATAGCCGACGACATAGGTGCCTTCCCAAGAGCCGAGGTCGCTCGTGACCTTCTCGAAGGTCAGGCC
>CAZKSR010000051.1:0-6775 GCA_964555465.1 uncultured Oscillospiraceae bacterium | reverse complement strand
CATAGGTGCCTTCCCAAGAGCCGAGGTCGCTCGTGACCTTCTCGAAGGTCAGGCCGTCCGCGGGATCAACGGGAGGATCAACGGGATCAACCGGGTCAACGGGAGGATCGACGGGGTCAACGGGAGCAATCTCTGCGCCCTTGACATAGAACTGGAAGCCGAAGTCGGTCGCGGTGACTCTGTCTCTGCCGGTGTCGTAAGCGGAGAACGCGGAGTTCTTTGCATACCACTCGAGATAAACGTTGCCGTAACCGCCGGTCAGCTCAGCGCTGTAGATGATGAACTGAGAGGTCGCCTCGTCAAGAGACTCGATCGTCCAGTTGTCGGCATACTCGCCGCTGACATAGAGGTTGTAGTAGGTCTTGCCGTTATACTCTCTGGTGCCGGTACCCAGAACATTGCCGCCGTCCTGCTTGAAGGTGTAGGAGCCGTCGGCGTTCTTGGTGACCTTCCAGACAAGAGCGGTAGCCGGATCGGTGATCTTGTTGTCGGCCGGAGTGACATCGGTGCCGGTGACATAGTAACCGTTCATCGTGCCTTCAAGGGCCTTGCCGTTGCCGGGGTTGTAGATGACGACTTCGTCGCCGTCCTTCAGCTCGGTGGACAGAGCGAAGACATCACCCTCAACGGGATCAACGGGAGGATCGACCGGATCGACAGGAGGATCAACGGGATCAACGGGATCAACGGGGGTTGCGCCCTCAGCGAGCTTGTACAGAGCAACGGGAGTCTGCACGGAGCTTGCCGGCTTGTAGAAACGGAACCAGCTATAGTTTCTGGAGGAATCGTTGTAGTCAGCACCGTTGTTGTAACGGAGAATGGAGCCGGCTGCGGAGGTGATGATGGGGTTGCCGCTTGTCCATGCGATGGTGGCGGCAGTGGGAGCCTCTTCAAACTTGATGCCGTTGGCGAGGCCGCTGGAGTTGGTCTTGCCGTTGAGGTAGCCGGCAGCAGCCTTGACGGAGTAGCCTCCGTCCATGGTTGCGATGGTGATGGCATACTCGGCAGGAACGGTGACCTTGTTGTCGGAGGTAGCGACGATGACGCCGTTGCCGTCCTTGTCTTCCGCGCCGGTGAACACGGCGGCGGTGCCGTCACCGAGGTCATAGCCGACGACATAGGTGCCTTCCCAAGAGCCGAGGTCGCTCGTGACCTTCTCGAAGGTCAGGCCTTCGCCGGGAACCACGGGGACATCGGGCGTGTCGGAGCCGCTCTCAACTTCATAGAAGTTGAAGATGTAGATGGAAGTGTCGCTGCCGGCAGTCATGCCGAAGCAGGTGAAGACGTTGGCATAGAACTCGAGGTACTGGGCATAGCTTCCGTTATACAGGAAGTTGGCCAGACGGATGTAGTAGCCGCCGTCGACCTCATCGAGGATGAATTCGCAGTTTTCGTTGAAGGTGTCCTCGAAGGTCAGGTTCGTGCCGTCGCAATGGAGCCACTTGCCGTCCTCAGTCTGGAAGGTGGTGACGCCGTTCTCGGTGACCATCTTGAACAGAGCAATGTTGGATGCGGTGGTGCTCAGCTTACCGTCCTTCAAGGTGGCATCGGCAGAGCCGATCTGCATCTTGGTCACGCCGGTGTTGGCATTGGTGTAGGAGCTGGTGGCGGTGGTCATAGCCTTGCCCTTGGCATTGCTGTAGATGGCCACATAACCGGTCTCGGGGGTCGGGTCGACGGGCTTCTCGGCCACGAGGGTAATGCGGCCGTTGCCGTTGACATCGGAATAGACGCTGTCAGCCGGGATGGTGGGCAGATTGTCGTGTGCAGCGTCGGTCGGGAAGGACAGAGCGTAGTTCTGCAGAACCTGCCAGTCGGTCATGACATAGTCGAGGACGTTGGTTGCGCCGTCGAACATGGCGAAGCCGTCGCCGAGGTCGCGGAGGGTGTAGTTATAGCCGGCAAGACGATAGGTCTTGGCAGTGTCGAGAGGCTCGCCGCCGATGGTGACGTTCTTGACACGGTAATCGCCGGTCGGAGCACCCGTCCAAACACCCTTGTCGTCCTTCTGAACGGTGGAGGGGATGTAGGTATGGATCTCGTAGGTGATGCCGGAGACTTGCAGGAAGCCGCCACATTCGCCGACGCCTGCGTCCTTGGCGCCCCACTCAAGGGCATCGAGGATCTGCTGGCCGGTGACTTCGATCAGGCAAGCGACGTTGCCGAAGGTGTGGATGGACTTGAAGGACTTGCCGTTGAGCTCGCCGGTGACGGCCTTGTTACGGACGCCGCCGCCGTTCATGATGGCAGCATCGACGTGCAGGTCGTTGGTTACGTCGAAGAGGTAGTACAGAGCATCGGCAGCGAAGTCGCCGGTGTTCGTCTCCTGCTTGCGGACGAGGCGGTTGCCGTTGGCGTCGTAGTTGTCGAGCGTGACCTCGGAATAGGCAACGACCTTGCCGAGGACTTCCTCGCAGGTGGCCATCCAGTCGTTCTTCATCTCTGCGACGGTGGCGTCGGAGCCGGCATAATCGGTGATAAGCTCGGTGGTGATGGTGTCACCCTTGATGGTCATCTTGCCGATGGCGGCGAAGTAGGAGCCGGTCTGGGTGAGCAGGACGGTGTTGCCGCCCTTGTCGGTGACCTCTTTGCCCACGATGGTGGAATGAGAGTGGCCGTCGATCCATGCATCAAGGCCGGTGGTGTTGGCAATGACTTCCTCGCTCGTCCAGGGCTTGGAGGAGACGTCGTCACCGCAGTGGCCGAGGGCGATGATGTAATCGGGGTTCTCGGCCTTGGCTGCATCGATGGCAGCCTGCACGGAGGCGTACAGCGCAGAGCCGTCCTCGCCGCCGGCGATGCCGTAGATGTAGTTGCCTTCCTCATCCTGGAAGTACTTCGGGGTGGACTTGGTGAAGGACTCGGGGGTGGTAACGCCGATGACGGCGATCTTCTTGCCGCCGACCTCGAAGATCTTGTAGGAGTCGAGGACGTTGTCGCCCTTGACGCCGTTTGCTTCGTGGTAGAAGTTGGCGGAGAGATACGGGAAGTCCGCACGCTCGATGAGCTCCAGTGTGCGCTCCATGCCGTAGTCGAACTCGTGGTTGCCCAGCGTTGCGGCGTCGTAACCGGCTGCGTTCATCATTTCGATGATCTTGCCGCCGTTGTCCTCGTTGGTGGTGCCGAAGTAGGTGCCCTGGATGTGGTCACCTGCGTCGAGCAGGAGGGTGCCGGCAGCGACCTTGGAGGTCTGTGCCTTCAGGTCGGCAACGGAGTCATAGGACAGAGAGCCGTCGATGTAGGTATGAACGTCGTTGGTGTAGAAGATGACGATCTCGTTGTCATCGGCCAGCTTGTCGCCGCAGCGAGAGCAAACGCCGTCGACATAGTCATGGCCCAGAGCCGGGATCGCTTCGGTCTTCTTCTCGCCGCAGACGGAGCAGGTGTACTGCTGCAGGCCGGCCTCGGTGCAGGTCGGCTCGGTGATCACGTCACCGGCAGCCCAAGTGTGGGTGGTGCAGGAAACGTCGGTCTGAAGGAAAACGGTGATGATCTTGGCAAACTGTGCACGGGTGGCCGGTTCGCCGGGGAGGAGCTTTCCGCCCATGCCGTTGATGATGCCCTTGGAGATCGCCCAGTTGAAGGCATCGACTGCCCAGCTGTTGACGCTGCCGGCATCGGGGTAGGCGTTGATGCCGTCGGCGGTCTTCGCCTCGGGCTGGCCCTTGTAACGCCAGACCATGGTGACGAGCCGCTCACGGGTGAGCAGACCGGTCGGGTCAAAGCGACCGCCGCCCATGCCGTTGACGATGCTCTCGTCCTCGGCCCATGCGACAGCATTCTTGTACCAATCGTCGGTGAGGTCAGTGAAGCTGGCCTTCTCGTAGACGATGGGGGAGCCTGCCATGCGGTACAGAACCGTGACGGCCATTGCACGGGTGCAGGTGCCGTTCGGCTCAAACTTTGTGGCAGAGGTGCCGTTCATCAAGTCATGCTCATAAACATACTTGACATACGGCGCATACCATTCGGTATCCTGAACGTCCGTAAACGGGCCGACATTGGCTGCGCTTGCGAACGGGAGGATGCCGATAACCATCACGACTGCCAGAAGCAGCGCAATGATTCTCTTGGATGCGTGTTTCATTTTGTTTCCTCCTTAAATTTCCAAAATATCGGGCTTTCACCCATTCTTGGTGGTACTATTGTATCAGTTTTTCCCCCGATGCGCAAGGTTGGAGGGGTGCTTTTCTCTGTTTTCACGAATCGGTTTTTTGAATCTTTGATTTTCTTATTTTTTTCGTAAAAAAGAAGCGGATTTTCCGCCGATCCGCAGAAAATCCGAAAAGAAATATTAACATAAACGCACTTTCTTCAAAAAAAGAACCCCGTCGGAGACGGGGTTTGGAATCAAGATTCTCCGCCGTGATGCTTGCGATGGTACTCAAAGCGGGCGGAAAAGACGAAATAACGCTGGCCGAAATAGTTTATGATCGCGTAAACGATGGCGCCGATCGTCATCTCGCAGTTGCCGGAGATCTTCGACTCACCGCCGAAGGAGAAGAAGCTGCGCACCCTCTCGTGCTCCAAAACCCACCGTCCGACCGGCGGCGCAATGAGATAATATGACACGAGGTAGCAGACCAGAACCTCCACCACGAAGCGCAACGCACTCTGCCAAGTGATCTCCTGCCCCCGAAAGAGGATATAACGGCAGGCGAGATACCAGATCAGGCTGCCGAGCGCATAGTTGACAACGGGGGCGAGATGCTCGCTGAAGCCGCAGAAATTGAAGAGCAGGAACATCAGGCCGGTGCAGACTATAAAATTGAGGATGCCGATGATGACATAGCGCAGGAGCACCTTGTCAACAAACTTCTTAATATTCATAGGATCACCATGTGTCGAGCGTCAAAAACATTATCTATTGAATTATACACGATGATTCGCCAAAAAGCAAGATTTTTTTCAATTTCGGGCTGCGTCCTGCCGAGGGTGCTTTCCCCCCTGTCGAAAATCAGTATCCCTTGAGCTGGGCGGACAGATGCTTGGAGAGGACAGCTAAGCTGGTGGCCATGTTTTCGTATTGCACGAGCGTTCCGGCAGGAACGTCGAGATGCGCCGGAGCAAAGCTCCAGATCGCCCGAATCCCGTAGGAGATCAGCTCGTCGCAAACGGCCTGTGCGTGCTCCGTCGGCACCGTGATGATGCCGATCAGGATCTTCCGCTCGAGGCAGAGGCGTTTCAGCTCCGACATGGGCAAAATCGGCTTGCCGCTGTCGTCGGTCGTCGCCTTGGTCAGCTTGGAATCGAAGCCCGCGACGATCTCCATTCCGTATTCCGAGAAGCCGCGGTAGCCCATGAGCGCACGGCCAAGCTTGCCGGCGCCGATCAGAACGGCGAGGTTCGTGTTGTCATAGCCCAAAAACTGCTCGATATCGGCAATCAGGGCAGCTCTGCGATATCCGACCTTCGGCCTGCCGCCGTCGGACACCATGGCCAGATCCTTGCGTACCTGCACCTCGCCCATGTCAAGCGCGGCGGCCAGTGTCGTGGCGGAAATATGCTCCGGCGCATCGTCGCCCAGAGATTTCAGATAGGATAAATAGACCGGCAGTCGTTTGAGCACCGCCTTGGAGATTTTTTCTGCCATAAGGTCACCTCGGATCGCCAAAGTCCGAAACAACGGGTGCAGAGCACTGCACCCGTTGCCCGGTATTCGAATTATAACAGATTTCGGAGGTTTTTGCAAGGATTTACTTTGCACTCTTCTGCGAGCAGCAGCCGCACGATTCACACGAGCCGCCGCAGCCGCAGGGGGAGCTGCCCTTTTTTCTGTCCCGAACGAGCTTGAACACGATCGCACCGACGATCAGCAAAAGCACAAGACACAGGACGATATTGCCGATATTTTCCGAAAGCCATGCAAGCATGAGGAAAGCTCCTTTCGATTTTGGGGATAAAAACGGGGTATCGGGGCGGATGCCGCAATCAGATTCTTCTGCTCAGCTTCGTGGCCTCCTTGTAGGGGCGGACGAGGCAGTAGACGATCAGGGCGAGGACAGCGATTGCGGCGATCAGACCGAGGACGCTGACCGCGCCGGTGAAGAGGAGTCCGAACTGATAGATCATCAGGGCAACGGCATAGGCGAAGACGCACTGATAGGTGATGGCGAAGGCCGTCCACTTGCCGTTGTTCATCTCGCGCTTGATGGCACCCATCGCCGCAAAGCAGGGCGCGCACAGGAGATTGAAGATGAGGAAGGAATACGCGGCAACCCCCGTGAAGGTCGCGGCGAGCGTGGGATAAAGGTCGCCAGAGGCGCCGTAGAGGATGCTCATCGTGCCGACGATGTTCTCCTTGGCGACGAGTCCGGTGATGGAGGCGACGGTAGCCTCCCACGTGCCGAAGCCGAGCGGCTTGAAAATCCAGCAGATGGCCTTGCCGATGACGGCGAGGAAGGACTTGCTCAGCTCATCCTCCCCGAGCATCCGCAGCGAGCCGTCGACGATGCCGAAATAGGACGTGAACCAAACAAAAACGGTGGAAAGAAGGATGATGGTGCCGGCCTTCTTGATGAACGACCAGCCACGCTCCCACATCGAGCGCAGAACGTTGCCGACGGTCGGCATATGATAAGCCGGCAGCTCCATGACAAAGGGGGCAGGCTCGCCGGCGAAGGGCTTCGTTTTTTTGAGCATGATGCCCGAAACGATGATGGCCGCCATACCGACAAAGTAAGCAGACGTTGCAATCCATGCCGAGCCGCCGAAGATGGCGCCTGCGATCACGGCGATGAAGGGAACCTTTGCGCCGCAGGGGATGAAGGTCGTG
>CAZKSR010000050.1:0-10952 GCA_964555465.1 uncultured Oscillospiraceae bacterium | reverse complement strand
TTATTGGAACGGAGGCATCTTGTACAGACGTAGACATGGCGGGGAGAACCGTCAACGATGGCCTTGACACGCTTCACGTTGGGTTTCCATGCACGGTTGGAACGACGGTGGGAATGGGAGACCTTAATGCCGAACGTAACACCCTTGCCGCAGATATCGCACTTTGCCAATTGCTGCACCTCCAATCATCGAGAAATCTGAGTCTGTGCTTTTCACACGACCAATATAATACCAGATTTCTTCCGAAAAAGCAAGAGAAAAATTGCAAAAAATATAATTTTTTTGCGATTCGTTGATATCGGAGCTTTTCTTCGTCAGAACAGCCCTGCGGCGGAGCTGCTTTCCGTACCGGTGACAACCCATACGCACGCCGTCATTCGAAATGCACCGTGCGGCGGCGGTCGGCGTTGCGCAAAAATCGTCGATTTTGAACTATTTTTAGCGAAGCGGAGACGAGTGCCGAAAAGGAAAAACGTGCGGCGAAGACCGCCGCACGGAGCTTATTTTGAGCACAGGAGCCGCTCGGCAAGGCAACGCAGACGGGCCGCGTGGCGTTCCTCGTCCTTTGCCAGTGCAAGGAACAGCTCTGAGTGTGCCGACTCGGTCTGCGCCAGCTTGCGGTAGCCCTTCGCCGCCTCCAGCTCGTGCAAAAACGCCGAGCGGATACTCTCGCAAAGATCGCAGCTTTTCGGGCATTGCGGCTCGGCTTTTTTCGGATGTGTGCCGTAGAGCAGATAGTACAGCGCGGACAGGCGTCGGGCATGGCAGGCTTCCTGCTCGGCAAGCTGACGGAAGAAGGACGAATACCCTAAACGGGACATGGCCAGATAGGTGTCTCGGGACAGTATTTCACAACTGATCATCTCGGTGAGTATGCGTTGCGTCGAATCCTCGGGTGTGCTCTGCCGAACGCGTTGCCACACTGCGGCGGCCTGATATGGATCCATAAAAAGTGCCTCCCTTCGCCTCATCCTATGCACGGGGCGGGCGGAGGGTTCCTTTTTGGGGGGGGCGAACAGCGCCGTTATTGCGTAGAAAAGCGACTGAAACGTCAAACGCACCATACCGAAGCGATCGGCATGGTGCGTTGCATTTTTGAGGAAACAGTACCTTGCGAAGCTCTGCCTAAACGGAGGCGAGCTTTGAGAGGCGGTCAAGAGCCTCGTAGAGAGTTTCGTCTCTTTTGGCGAAGTGCATTCTCACGATATGGTTGACATCCTCGGCAAAGAAGGAGCTGCCGGGAACAACTGCAACACCGACCTTTTCGGCCATCTCTTCGCAAAACGCAACATCCGTCTGCCTGTGCTTCAGGAAGCGTCCGACATCGGCCAGAACGAAATATGCGCCCTGCGGATCGGTATATTCGATGCCGATGCGGTCAAGTCCCTGCGTGAAAATTTGCTTCATATGCGCATAATGCGCGGCAAATTCCTCGTAATAGCTGTCCGGCATTTCCAGCCCGACGACAGCGGCTTCCATCAAGGGGGAGGGGGCACCGACGGTGTTGAAGTCGTGAAACTGCTTGATGCGGTTCATGAGGTGCTCGGGCGCAATGGCATAGCCCAAACGCCAGCCGGTGACGGAATAGGTCTTTGACAACGAGCTGCAAGAGACGGTGCGCTCCCACATTCCGGGGAGGGAATTCATATAGGTGTGGCGGTGAGGCGCATAGATAATGTGCTCATAGACCTCGTCCATGATGACATAAGTGTCATATTTCACGGCGAGTGAGGCGATCTGCTCCAATTCCCGACGGGTAAAGACCTTGCCGCTTGGGTTGGAGGGGTTACAGATCAGGATCGCCTTTGCACCCATTCGGAAGGCATCCTCCAGCACATTCGGGTCAAAATCGAAGGCAGGCGGTACGAGCGGTACGAAGATCGGCTCGCAGTTGCACAGAAGAATCTGCGCACGGTAATTCTCAAAAAACGGCGAGAAGAGAATGATTTTGTCGCCGGGATTCGTCAGGGCGAAAAGGGTGTCGACCATTGCCTCCGTCGAGCCGATGGTGACGACGACCTCGGTTTCGGGGTCGATGGCTCGACCCATAAAGCGACCGCATTTTTCCGCCAGCGCCCGACGGAAATTCGGGGCACCCATGGTGATGGGATATTGATGCGGCCCGATCGCGCTGATCTCCTCCAAACGGTCGGTTAGAGCCTTGGGCGGCGGAAAATCGGGAAAGCCCTGCGCCAGATTGATCGCATTGTGAGCCAGGGCGATTCGGGTCATTCTGCGGATGACGGAATCGGTAAAATGCTTGGTGTTTCGGTTTAGCTCTTGCATGAGCGCCCTCCTTATTCGTCCTCGGGAGATGCCGGCTTGACCCATGTCCATGCCTCGGTCTGGCTCAGAGTCTCCATTGCATCCGCGGCGGAAATCTGCGCCACGACGATCATGTCACCGTCGGAGGGTGCATAATCCTCCGTCTCCAGTTGCGTTTTGGAAACAAATCTCGTCTCATAAGCGTCGCCGTTGATATAGATGACGCTGTAGCGTGTGAAGTTTTGGCCGTTGACGCGCAGAACAGACGTACCGCTGATCTCGTCGGTCAGATATTCGGCATCGCTGATCGTGATGTCCTCCACGTCGAAGCGGAGATTGCTTGCCTGAATCTGCTCGCCGTCGAGAACGTAATTTTCGCCGCTGAGCATATCGTATTCCAGAAGCTGAAGGCTGGACTGGAAGGCCTCGTCGTCATCGCCGGGGTAATCATAAAGCTGATGCAGACGGAAGATCGAGCCATCGTGGATGCTGCACAGATCAAGCGCGTAGGCGGCGAGCTGATAGGTTTGCAGATCACGTCTTTCGCTGCCGATGTCGAAATTTGCCCAGATGACATACTCTGTCGTCTGCTCGTCGCCGCAGCGAAGCTCCTCGGACTGAATGTTAAAGCTGGGCAGATGGTCGCCGTAGAAGACCACGACAACATCCTCGTCATAATTTGAAAGAGCCTGCGTCAACGCACCGACAAAAGCATCGGTTTCGCGGAGCTGCCAGAGATAGTATTCAAAACCGATTTTTCGGGAATCCTCCTCCCAGCCCTCGGTCAGCAGATAGTCGTAGTCCTCCAGATATTCCGAGGGGTAGCGGCCGTGCGGCTGCACCGAGACGGTGAAAACGAAGTCACGCCCCTCGGTGGCGTCCAGACATTTGATGATCTCGTCGGTCAGGGAGGCGTCCTTCGCCCAGTCGACGGGAGTGAAGTCCGTCTCGGGGTCTAAGTCCATGTATTCGATGGAGGTGAAGGTGTCAAAGGAGAGATTGGCGTAGATCAGGTCACGGTCATAGAAGGTGGCGTTATTGTTGTGAATGGCGTGTGTGCTGTAGTCCAGCTCACCGAGGATATAGGCAATCGTTTCGGGGCAGGTGGAGTCCACGATGGTCATATAGGGGTATTCACCGACGCCGAAATGCGCCAGATTCATGCCCGTCAGCACCTCGAACTCGGTGTTGGCCGTGCCTGCACCGATACAGGGTACGGAGAGCAGACCGCTCGGGAAGCGGTCGCGAATGGCTTGAAAATTGGGGACGGGATTATCCTCAAAGGTGAGATCCTTCAAATAGTTCGGGTCAAAAAAGGACTCGAGCTGGACAAAAACGATATTCGGCGTGTTTTCGGCAGTCTCGGGAAGCTCCTGCAGCTCCTCCACGATCTCACCGACGACATCGGGGGAATAATCATCGGGCTTGGAGACGCCGCCCGTGACGAAGCTTGCCGCAAAGCAGTAGCAGAAGCCGTTGTCGGCATAGGCGACGGGAAGATTCGTGAATTTTGCCGTGTCGAGAAGAACGCCGGCGCTGACAAATGTGGTGGTTGCCAGCGTCAAGAGGCCGGCCGACAGCAAAAAATGAACAAGGGCAAAGCCGAACATCGGCCGATGCTTTCTGGCGTTATAGAAAATGTAAAAAATCGCACCGATCAGCGCGGAAATGAAGACCATCAGCAGACCCAGCTCAACATAGGAAAGATACTTGTCGAAGATCGTACGCACGGAGCTCATGAGCCAGACATCCGCAGCGGTCAGGGGCATGGAGCGATAGGACAGGGAGATGCAGTCGACGATGGCGAAGGCGACCCACACGCCGCCGGCAAGAAAGAAGGAAAACGACCTGCGGCGGAAAAGCGTCGCAAAAACCAGCACCGTGTAGACCAGAAGAATGTTATAAACAAAGGCGGGGAAACATTCGACCATGAAAATGATGGTATTGTCAACGGAGCGACGGGCAAGGATCTCGCAAACGACGACGATCACCGCGGCGGCGATCAGGCATTTCAGCAAAAGCTTGAAATTCTTGCGGTTCCACTCCTTTTTCAGATTGCTCAGGCGGAAGTAGTTTCTCAATTTATTTTGCAGCTCCTCTCGGCAAGGAATTCGAATATGTCAAAAAAGGTCGATACGGACATTTGTTACAGTATAGCATTTTTCGAGAAAAAATCAACTGTTTTTTGCTTGGAAGGGGCAAGAAAAAAGCGCATCGGCCGAAGCCGATGCGTCAGAATGTATGATTACGGCAGAGCTGCCAAAATGCAACCGCACTTGCGGCGGCGACATTCAGGGAGTCCACGCCGTGGGACATTGGGATGCGAACGGTAAAATCGCTGTCGCAGATCGTCGCATCCGCCAGCCCGTCGCCCTCGGTGCCGAGTACGACGGCAAGACGCTCCTGCGAATTGAGGCTCGGGTCGTCCAAGGACAGGGCATCGTCCCGAAGGGCGAGCGAGACGGTGCGAAAGCCGTGGCTGCGCACCTCGTTGGCAAAGGTGCAATAGCCCCACGGAAGCTGAAAGACCGTACCCATGCTCACCCGAATCGAGCGGCGGTAAAGCGGATCGCAGCAGGCCGGCGTGAGCACGAGAGCATCGACGCCCAAGGCGGCGGCGGAGCGGAAGATCGCGCCGATGTTCGTCGGATTTACGACATTTTCCAGAACCGCAATACGACGGGCGTTGCGGCACAGGGAGGCAAGCGAGGGGATGGGCTTTCTCCGCATGGCGCACAGCAGCCCACGCGTGAGGGCAAAGCCGGTGAGCTGTGTCAGCACGTCGAACGGTGCCGTATAGACGGGGATGTCTGCGCAGCGCTCGAGCAGGGGAGCGGCCTCGCCGGAAAGCTCCCGTTCGTCGCACAAAAAAGAGATCGGCTCGTAGGCGGCGTCCAGTGCACGGGCGATGACCTTAGGACTTTCTGCAATGAAAAGCCCGTCCTCGGGATGCTCACGATTCAATAATTGACGCTCCGTGCGACGGGCAAAAGGATCCAGCTCCGTCGCATCGAAATCGCGGATGGGGATTATTTGCATGAGATCAGATCCTTAATGACTTCTCCGGCGAGGATCAGGCCGGCAACGCTCGGAACGAAGGAAACGCTGCCCGGAATTTGGCGGCGACCGTCCGGCAATGCCTCGTCGGGCTGCGATGGCGTGAGAGGCTCTTCCTTGGAATATACCACCTTCAAATGTGCGATGCCTCGCTTTTTCAGCTCCTTGCGCATGATCCTCGCAAGGGGACACATCGACGTTTGCGTGATATCCGCCACCTCGAAGGCGGTCGGGTCGAGCTTGTTGCCCGTGCCCATGGAGCTGATGATGGGCGTAGCGGCCTCATTTGCCTGTTGCACGAGCGCAAGCTTGCCCGATACGGTATCGATGGCGTCGACGACGTAATCATATTGAGAAAAATCGAACTGCTCCCTTGTCTGCGGCAGATAGAAGACGGGAAGCGCGCGGACGACGGCGGAGGGATTGATGCTCCTGACCCGTTCGGCGGCGACCTCGGCCTTGAGACGACCGATGGTCTGCGCCGTTGCGAGGATCTGACGGTTCAGATTGCTGACGGAAACGGTGTCGTGGTCAATGAGGTCGAGCGTCCCGACACCGCAACGAGCCAGAGCCTCGACTGCATATCCGCCGACACCGCCCAGCCCGAATACCGCAACGCGGGATTGTCGGAGCCTGTGCATGGCCTCCTGCCCGAGCAGAAGCTCGGTTCTGCTGAAAGCGTTCTGCATCGGTCATTCTCCTTCGCGGTAGAGCAGGAGGGAAAACCAAGTGACGACCTGATTGCCGTATTGGTATTCGACGCCGTAGCGCTCGGCAAGCTCCGTGACGATGATGCCGTGGCTTTCGACGCAGGGGAACATCTTGTCGGCATGGCGGCAGGGAGCATTGGGGTAAGTACAGTGCTCGCAGATGGCGCAGGATTCCGTGGAAAGGCCGAAAACCTCGACACCCTCGTCGCGCAGGAGCTTAGCGACCTGACGGGTGATGGCCTCGTGCGGTGCGCGGGTGGCGAGCGTTTCCTCCAAATCGGAGATGTCCCGTACCTCGGTCAGCGTTGAGATGAGCAGCCCGTTGGGGTAGGACAGGCACTTTTGACGACATTCCTCCACTGAGCCGACGCCCGGCGGACACGCCCATGTTTTGCCGTAACGGGGACATTCCTGCTCGCAGACGGTACGAATCCGCTCGGAGAAGGTCAGCTCCTCCGTTCGGAAGAATTCATATTGTGCGACCGGAAGCTCGGCAAGGCGCTCGATCAGATGCTCTCGATTCAAGTTGTTCCCTCCTTCAGGTACAGAAGATCGTGAGAAACAGGCGTGCAGAACAGGCGGCGGATCCGATTTGCATCGTCCGTCTGCCCCAAAATCCACATCAGCTTTGCCAGCGCAGCCTCCGTGGTCATGTCATACGCTTCTAGAAGATGCAGGTCGTTTTTGAGGTGGAAGCCGACGTCGTAAACCGCCAGATTGCTCCCCTCATTGGGCACCTGTGTGGTCATGACGATGGTCTTGCCGTCGTCGATGGCCGTGCGGATGACGTCAAAAAAGCCGCTGCCCTGATACGACGGCAGTCCGCCGACGCCGTAGCTTTCGATGATAACGGCGCGATTGTGCGCCAGAAGATAGGACAGCACGCCGCAGTCCGCACCGGGGGTCATCTTCATCAGAGCAACATGAGGCTCCAAGCGGTCATAGAATTTCGGCATCGGTGAGCACTGCGGACGGATATATTCCATCAAAAAGCCCTCCTGAATGACGGCCAGAAGGGGATAGTTGATGCTGGAAAAAGCCTGAAAGCTGGTTGTGCGGGTCTTTCGGGCACGGGTGCCGAGGATGACGCGGCCGTTAAAGACGATCATTACGCCGCACAGCGACGACACGGCCACCCGAAACGCATCGGCCAGATTCGTTTTGGAATCCGTGTTTTCAAAGAGAATCGGCTTCTGCGCACCGGTCAGGACGATGGGCTTCGGGGAAAGCTGGATCAGATAAGACAGGGCGGCGGCGGTGTAGGCCATGGTGTCCGTCCCGTGGGCGATGACGAAGCCGTCGTAGTCGTCATAATGCTTGCCGATGGCGTCAGCGATTTTCAGCCAGTGCGACGGGGTGATGTTGGTCGAGTCGATGGAAAAAAGCTGGATACAGTCGACATCGCAGAGCGTGGAGATTACGGGAACCTGCTCGACCAGCTCCTTGCTCGTCAGAATGGGGATCAGACCGCTGTCGCTTTTTCCGGAGGCGATCGTGCCGCCGGTTCCGAGCATCAAAACCTTTTTCATAGCTGCCTCCGTTTCTTGGATGCAAATAGTATATCACATTTTTTGCGAAAGAACAATCCGCAGATTGACAAAAAACGCGCAAGGGGTTAAAATAAAAGAAACGGAGGTGGGATTATGCTTTCGGTTGTGATACCGGCATATAACGAGCAGGAGACAGTGGCGATGGCCGCATCTGAAATTTCTCGCTGCCTTTCTGCGGAGAAGATCGACCACGAGCTGATTTTCGTCGATGACGGCTCAAGGGATCAAACATGGGAACGCATCGAGGCGGCTGCACGGGAGCACGCCTGTGTTCGGGGCGTTCGTTTTTCCAGAAATTTCGGCAAGGAGGCGGCGATTTTTGCCGGCCTGCAGCACGCGAAGGGTGACTGCGTGGCCTGCATCGACTGCGATTTGCAGCATCCGCCCGAGAAGCTGGTCGAAATGTATCGGATGTGGGAAGACGGCGTCGAGGTCGTTGAGGGTGTGAAGTCCGACCGCGGTAAGGAGAGCATCGTGCATCGCCTCTTTGCCAAGCTCTTCTATACCCTCATCAGCCGCGCAACAAAGGTCGATATGTCCCGTGCGTCCGATTTCAAGCTCCTTGACCGAAAGGCCGTCAACGTGATCTTGACCATGCGCGAAAAACGGGCGTTTTTCCGCGCGCTTTCGTCGTGGGTCGGCTTTCGTACGGGCGAGGTTTCTTACGAGGTTCGGGAGCGAATGGCAGGGGAGTCGAAGTGGTCGACATGGTCGCTCACGAAATACGCCCTGTCCAACATCACGGCTTTCACCGCATTTCCGCTGCATCTGGTCACGGTCTTCGGCATTTTGACCCTGATCGTTTCGGTGGTCATGGGCGTAATCGCACTGGTGCAAAAATTTATGGGGCTTGCCCTCGGCGGCTTCACGACGGTCATCATTTTGATTTTGTTCATCGGCAGTCTCATTATGATCAGCCTCGGCGTGATCGGCTATTATATCGGCAATATTTATGAGGAAATCAAAGACCGTCCGCGTTATATTGTGGCGAAAACCTGCGGCGACGAAACGAAGTAAGCAATGTCGCGCATAAATAGCGTCCTTTGGAGGCCCCGTCGACGCTCTTCCGAGGAGCGAAGCGGCGTGGAAATCCGCACCTCTCGCTTGCGCGACCTCACGGCGCGCGATGCAATATGCCGAAAAATGCGAAAAAACAGCGAAGGGTTCCTTTTCGGGAATCCTTCGCTTGCTTTCTTGTGCGTTAACGATCCAGATAACGGCAGGCATTGAGAGCGGCCGAAGCACCGTCCGAGATCGCCGTGGCAACCTGACGGTATGCCTTCGTGCGGCAGTCTCCTGCGACAAAAATGCCGTCAGTTTTGGTGCGGCAGCTTTCGTCGGAGACGATATAGCCCATATCATTCAGCTCGGCAACACTTGCATAGGCACCGTTTTCCGGCTCCGTGCCGATGGCGAGAAATGCACCGTCGACCTCCAGACGGCTGTCCTCGCCCGTCTCGGTGTTGTGCAGGCACAGAGCGGTCAGACCGTCGCTCCCCTCATAGGCCGAAACGACGGTCGAATAGAGGTAGTCGATGTTTCCCTTCTGCTTCAGGCGTTCGACCATTTTCGCCTCGCCCGTGAGGAAGGGCAGATTTTGTACGACGGTCACACGGCGGCAGGTTTCCGCCAGCAGCGCGATTTCCTGTAGGGCGGTATTGCCGCCGCCGATGACGGCAACGTGCTGACCGGCATAGAATGCCCCGTCACAGACGGCACAGAAGGAGATGCCGTTTCCGATATACTGCTCTTCATTTTCCAGGTGCAGTCTGCGGTGACGGGCACCTGCGGCGATGATGACCGCCTTGGCCTGATAGCTGCGTCCTTCCCCGATCACGGTCTTGATCTCGCCGTCGCGAACATCCGTGACGGTGTCCATGTCGATCTGCGCACCGAGGGCAAGGGCTTGCTCGAGCATCCGCTGGGCAAGCTCATTGCCGCTGATGGCTTGAAATGCCGGGTAATTCTCCAGCTTCGGAGAGAAGGTGATCTGGCCGCCGAAGGTATCCTTTTCCAGAACCAAGACGGACTTTCCGGCTCGGCAGGCGTAGATGGCTGCCGTCAGGCCGGCAGGGCCGGCACCGACGATAATGATGTCATACATACTCAACCACGCTCCGTGAAGGCTCGGATGTTGGATGGATTTTCGACACGCTCAAGCACCGTCTCTCCGTCGAGAACCAAGAGGGTCGGCGCCTGCTTGATGCCGTATTTGCGCGCAAGGTCGGGCGTCTCGTTGACGACGACCGTTTCGTATTCCAGACCGGCATCGGCAAGGAATTTCTTTGCCATCACGCACTTCGGGCAGGTCGCGGTGGTGAAGAGAACGAGCTTGCCGACGGAGCACTTGGGCGCTTCCGCCGCAGCGGGAGCGGCAGCTTCACCGAAACGGGTCTGCATGGAGGTGCCGATGTCATAGACCTTGCGATCCTTGAATTCCTGCGACTTGCCGTCGTTCCAGTTCTGCACGGGGCGGTAGTAGCCGGTGATGCGGCTGTAGACCTCGGCGTTCTTGCCGCAGATGGGGCAGGTGAACTGCTCACCGGCAAGATATCCGTGCTCACGGCAGACGGAATAGGTGGGAGACAGGGTGTAATACGGAAGCTTATAGTTGTCGGCAATCTTGCGGACAAGCTCTGCGGCAGCTCTCCAGTCGGGAAGCTTCTCACCGAGGAAGGCGTGGAAGACCGTGCCGGAGGTATACAGCGGCTGAAGCTGATCCTGAATGTCGAGGGCGGAGAAAACGTCCTCGGTGTAGCCGACGGGAAGGTGAGAGGAGTTGGTGTAATAAGGAGTTTCGCCCTCCTTGGCAGCGGTGATGATGCCGGGGAAGTCCTTCTTGTCGTGCTTTGCGAAGCGGTAGGTGGTGGACTCGGCGGGGGTGGCCTCGAGGTTATACAGGTCGCCGTACATCTCCTGATAGTCCGACAGACGCTCACGCATATGGTTGAGAACCTCGATGGTGAAGTCCTGCGTCTCCTTATGCGTCAGATCCTTGCGCAGCCACTTGGCATTCAGACCGACCTCGTTCATGCCGATCAGACCGAGTGTGGAGAAGTGATTTTCGAAGGTGCCGAGGTAACGCTTGGTGTAGGGATAAAGACCCTCGTTCATCAGACGGGTGATGACGTCGCGCTTGATCTTCAGGCTGCGGGCGGCGATGTCCATCAGGTGATCCAGACGCTTGTAGAAATCGGCCTTGTCAGCGGAGAGATAGGCGATCTTCGGCATGTTGATGGTGACGACGCCGACGGAGCCGGTGGACTCACCGCTTCCGAAGAAGCCGCCGGACTTCTTGCGCAGCTCACGCAGATCCAGACGCAGACGGCAGCACATGGAGCGCACATCGCTCGGCTCCATATCGCTGTTG
>CAZKSR010000049.1:0-10964 GCA_964555465.1 uncultured Oscillospiraceae bacterium | reverse complement strand
GACATCCTTCCGACGAAGGATGTCGATTTTGGCGGAGAGGGCGGGATTCGAACCCGCGAGACGCTTTTAACGCCTACACGATTTCCAGTCGTGCGCCTTCGGCCAGCTCAGCCACCTCTCCAATTCGCTGACTCAAAATCAGCTTGTATATCATAGCGCATCGATTGAAATTTGTCAAGTGTTTTTTTTCGACTTCTTTGAAAAAACCGATTCGTGCCGCAAAATTTGCGTTGAGGGGAAAGGTGGGGCGAGGAGGTTTCGCAGCCAATTGCAAGCCCCAACCCATCCAAAACGGGGGAAAGCTCCTCGAAGAGGAACGGTGCTTACTGCATTTTGATCGGGATACCGCCGTGCAAACGGCTCTCCTCGGCGTTAAAGCCCATCAGGTGGCTCTCGATCGAGTCGTCGATGGTCGTCCTTGTTATGCTGGGCGAATTCAGGGTGATGTAGTCGATGAAATCCCGATACAGGAAATAGTCTCCGCCGCCGTGACCGTCATCGAGCTTTTGATCCGTCAGCTTGTTCACGTCGATGGTCACCTCCGGCTGACCGAAGACCGTCAGGTGCAAAATACCGGTTTCCGAATCGCCGTGGATCTGCCCCTTCGTGCCGTGGACATGGATATAGCGATAGCAGCGCTCGGAAAATGCGGTCATCGTCAAATGTGCCGTTGCGCCGTTGTCAAAATTCATGTTGACAACCTGATTATCGATGGCGTCGTTGTCTCCGTGATAGACGCAGCGTCCGACGACATCATTCGTATCCTCAATCGCTTCAAAGAGATCACGTCCGTTGAGGCGAGCCGTGCCGCCGATGACGGAGATGCCCATTCGATCGGGATAAATTTTGTAGGCGTTGTAAAGGCACTTTTCCTTCACATCCGGTGCACAATCCCTGCAACGCAGGGCACTTCCCTCTGGAGCCTTTTCTTCGCGGAAGTGGAATAATTCACCGTAGGAGCTGACGGAGGTGCATTTTGAGGGCATGAGCCAGTTGATGATATCCAGATCGTGGCAGCACTTTGCGATGATGGTGCAGCTGCTGTCGGACATCCTGCGCCACGGCCCACGGACATAGCTCAGGCAGAAATGCCACCATGCGACGTTTTCCGTCTGCTGGATGGTTGCGATTTCGCCCAGCGTGCCGTCATCGATGACCTTCTTGATTTGCTGGTAGAAGGGAGAATAGCGCATGACATGGGTCAGCATGACCTTTCTGCCCAAGCGATTTGCGGTGTCACGGATTGTGATGCAGTCATCAATGTTGACGGCAGCCGGCTTTTCCAGGCAGATATCATAGCCGAGCTCCATTGCACGGATGGCCATGTCGATATGCTGGCTGTCCTGTGTGCAAATAAAGACGGCGTCGCAGATTTTCCCCTGCGCAAAAAACTCATCCGCACCGGAAAAACGCATTTCCGGCGCAACACCGTATTCCGCCGCGCAGTTGCGAATGTATTCGATCGGGTCAGCCACCGCTAAAAGCGTAACCGAATCATCCTGCTGAATTTTGCTTGCGAACATCTGACCCCGACGGCCGAAACCGATAATAGCAACTTGAAGCATACAACGACCTCCTGTGATTTTGCTCATTATATCACGACAAAATTCTAAATGCAATCCCCAAATATCCGCACCGCCGAACAAATTCCGCAAGGCGGAGGAAAGGGGAGAATGTAATATCGCCATTCGGCGTCTTGCGTGACCCTTTTCGCCGTAACGGGAGGTAAAAAGCGCCTCAAATACCGAAAAAATCACCGATCGGCAAATGACCTTACCGATCGGCAATAATATATGTAATTCAGACGATCAGCATTGCATCTCCGAAGGAGAAAAAGCGGTAGCGATTCCGCACGGCCTCTCGATAGGCGTTCATTACGGGGTCGTACCCGGCGAAGGCGGAGACGAGCATGATGAGGGTGCTCTCGGGAAGGTGAAAATTTGTGATGAGGGCATCCATTGCCTTGAAACGGTAGCCGGGATAGATGAAAATATCCGTCCACCTTGCTCTCGCTTCAAAGCTGCCGTCGTCGTTCGCCAGTGACTCGAGCGTGCGGCAGGAGGTTGTGCCGACGCAGACGATGCGGCCGCCGTTTTGCCTCGTTTCGTTCAAAATCCGCGCGGTTTCCTCCGAGATCATGCAAAATTCGCTGTGCATATGATGGTCGGTGACCTCGTCGACCTGCACCGGACGGAAGGTACCGAGGCCGACATGAAGCGTGACATAGGCCAAGCGGATGCCCTTTTGTTCAATGCGCGCAAGCAGCTCCTTTGTAAAATGCAGACCGGCCGTCGGCGCGGCGGCAGAGCCGTTGACCTTGGAATAGACGGTCTGATACCGTTCCGAATCCTGCAATTCTTCCTTAATATAAGGTGGCAGAGGCATCTTCCCGAGACGCTCGAGCTGCTCGAGGAAAATGCCCTCGTAGTGAAACTCCGCCAGACGATTGCCGGTTTCCGTCTCACCGACGATCGTTGCCGTCAGTGCGCCGTCCCCGAAGATGACCTCGGCACCGGGATGCAGCTTCCTGCCCGGACGGGCGAGGCACTCCCAGACATCGCCCTCCCTCTGCGTGAGCAAAAGCAGCTCCACCGCACCGCCCGTCGGCCTGTGCCCGAGGAGGCGCGCCGGAAGGACACGCGAATCGTTCATCACAAGGCAGTCGCCTTCCTGAAGGTAGTCCGAAAGATCCGAAAAATGCCGATGCTCCGTCGCGCCGTCGTCCTTGTGCAGCACCAGCAGACGGGAGGCATCCCGTGGCTCAATGGGCGTTTGCGCGATCAGCTCCTGCGGCAGATCATAGAAAAAATCAGCGGTTTTCAATGCGATACACTCTTTTCCTTACGGTTTGTTTCAATTTAGTATAATCAATCCCGTCTTGAAAGTCAACGCCTATTTTTCCTCCGTGTGCAGGGGCGTCTGCTTGCGATTCTTGCCCATCCGAAGCAGGCTGAGCGTGCAGGTCATGACCGTCAGAATGTCGAAGACAAACGAGGCGTAGTTCAAGAACCAGAGATCATAGACGCACCAGAAGAGCTGAGTAACCAGCAGAAGGAGCTTGAAATGACGCTCATCCTTCAGCCCGAGGAACCATGTGAAAAGGCAGGTCGAAGCAATGGGCAGCCAGCCGATCCAGCCGACCTGATTGGCAAAAATCGCGGGGATGATTTGCAGTGCCAAAAAGCCGATCTTGATCGGCAGGGTATAGGGAAAGAAAAAGCAAACAAGATTCCGAAGCAGACTGCTGACACCGGAAATGGTGCCGGTGTAAGCGCCGAGAACCAGGTTTCCCATTGCCAGAAGGAAAAACTGAACGCATTGCATCAGAAGAATTCGCTTTTTATCCTTGATCAGACCGATGGAAACCATCACAACCGCGCCGAGCAGGGATAAGGCGTTGCCGATTAACAGCTTTGTCATAAAGTACCTCCGATTTTTGCGCAGAAAAAAGTCCGCGCACAATGTGTGCCGGACTGCGTCGGTCATCGATCCACAACGGCACCGTGCCATTGTTAACGATTTACGGTCGTTTTGGGATTGTTTGCCCGATTGCAAACTGAATGGTAACCTTATTATATCCTCCGATGCGAAAATTGTCAAGTCCTTTTCCGCAAATTTTGCGGTGCTTCACGAGATATCTCGTATTTTTGCGATAAATTTCCTCAAGATATTGTATTTTACGGGAAGATTTGATATAATGAAAGAAAAATGGGAGTATATGTGTTCTATGAAACAAGAAGAATTTGATCGTTCCGAGGGCTTGATCGAAGGGCGCAACGCCGTGACGGAAGCCCTGCGCAGCGGCCGTGCCATCAACAAGGTCTTTGTCGCGAACGGAGAAACCGACCGCTCGCTCGGCCGTCTGGCGGCTATGGCGAAGGATGCAGGAGCCGTCGTTGTCCGCATCGACCGCCGCAAGCTCAATGAGATGAGCCCCACGGGTGCGCATCAGGGCATCATCGCCTCGGTTGCGGCGCACGAATATGCGACTGTCGACGACATTCTCGCGGTTGCTGAAGAGCGTGGGGAGGCTCCCTTGCTTGTCATCTGTGACGAGCTGAGCGATCCGCACAACCTCGGTGCGATTTTGCGAACCGCGGAATGTGCCGGTGCGCACGGCGTCATCATTCCCAAGCGGCGCAGCGTCGGCCTGACCGCCGTAGTCGCCAAAGCTTCCGCCGGTGCGGTGGAATATATGAAGGTCGCCCGAGTTTCCAATCTCAGCGCGGCCATTCGGGATCTGAAGCAACGGGGCGTCTGGATTTACGGGACTGCCGCCGAGGGCGCGTCTGCTCTGCACAAGACCGATTTGACCGGCCCTGCCGCCATCGTCATCGGTAACGAGGGCGACGGCATGAGCCGCATTGTCGCGGAACAGTGTGATTTCAAGGTCAGCATCCCCATGAAGGGGCATATCTCCTCACTCAATGCCTCTGCCGCTGCCGCTATTTTACTTTACGAGGCCGTCCGCCAGAGAGGATAATCATGATGAACCGACGGGAACCGGAACAACTGAATACCTCGGCCTCGTCGGACGATTTTACTCTCGACGATATCGTTCGGGAATTCGGCTCGTCCTCCAAACCGGAGCCGCCGGTCGAGCAGGGGAGCGGAGAGGAGACGGTCAAGGTCTATCAGCCGAAAAAGCCGCAAAAAAAGCTTTCGGATGATACATTGGTCTTTTCGCCCGTCCATGCGCCCCAAGAGGCGCCCGATCTGGAAGCGCCGATGAAGATCGCAGACGGCGGAAAGCTCCCCTCGGCCAAGCTGCCGCAGAAGAAAGATCGGGCGAAGGCCCCCTCACGCGCGGAAAAGGAGCGCAAGCTGATCGAGGAAATCAAGCAGACCGCACCACCGTCTGCACGCGAGCAGCTTGACCTGTGCCGAAAGGGGCTGGGACTGCGCCGTTTGCGGATCCTTCTGCTGACGCTTCCGGTGCTGGCGAATCTTTTCCTCCTGCTCTATCGGGAGCAGAGATGGACGTTTTTGCCGTTTGTTTCGACGCTCGGCACCGCACTGCCGCTGTGCCTGCTGCTTTTGTCGTGCGCGCTGGCTTACGATGTCTTCCTCGTTGCGCTGCGTGATCTTCTGCGCCTTCGCATCGGGACGGATACGCTGACCTGCGTTGCGGTCTGCCTGACGGCATACCTCAGCGTGGCGCATTGGGGAGCCGATGCACAGAACTATTGCGCGCCAGCCTCCTTCCTCCTGCTGGCACAGCTTCGGGGGTTACATTCGCAGCGGGTTTCTCAGTTCTACACCCTGCGCACGGTCTGCCTTTTCGAAACGCCGATGGGGATTTTCGATGCACCGAGGCTTTTGGAGGATTCCGATTCTCTCTTCCGTGACAAGGGTGATTTGCCTGATTTTCTGGAGAAATTGGGGCAAAAAAATCGTCCGTTGCGCATGGTGCGAATCTATTCGACGGTTCTTTTTTTCTTAGTCCCGACCTTTGCCTATCTCTTTTCCGTCTCGGTCGGTGTCGATGTGACGGAGGCCGCGGTGCTTCTGCTGCTTTGCGCCGTCCCGTTCGGCATGGCGCTGACATACGTCCACCCGTTTGCTTCGATCGCCAAGCGGCTGTCCTCTTATAAAGGCGCACTGTGCGGCTGGCACGGGGCAAAGCTTTTCGGCGGCAAGCATACCATTGTCCTGAGTGACGAGGATCTCTTCCCGAAGAAAAACATCACCTCCAACGGCATGAAGCTTTACGGCGCGCATAAGGCACCGCGAATCATTGCCTCCGCGCTTGCCGGGCTTAAGATCCTCGACAGCCCTCTGGTCGACCTCTTCGAATCCCTCCTGCAAGCGCAATACGGAAAGCATCTGCCCGTCTCACAGCATCGCATCTATGACGACGGCGGCATCGGGATGGAGATCGTCGGGGATGTCGTGCTGGTCGGCTCCTTGTCCTTTATGCGCTCCATGGGGGTGCATATGCCGGCCGGAACCCGTGTTCGTCAGGCGGTCTATGTCTCCGTCAACGGCGAGCTTGCGGGGATATTTGCCCTAAAATACAAGCCCGGCGCATCGACCCGTGCCGGCTTGCGTGACGTGCTGGACAATCGCAACTTCTCCGTCGTTCTGGCGACCCGTGATTTTCTGATTTCGCCGGAGCTGATCGCCGCGAAGTACGCACTTCCGACGGACAGCCTGCGTTTCCCCGACTATTCCGAGCGGCTGAAGCTCTCGGAGCTGTCTCCCGAGCAAAGCGAGCGGCAGGGTGCCCTCATCGCGAAGGACAGCTTCGGCTCCTTTGCCGTGACCGTTGCGGCCGGACGCACCCTGCGCCTGAGTACGCTGATCGGCCTTTCGCTCAACCTCTTTGCCGGCGTTTTGGGGCTGCTTCTTTGCGCTGTACTGCTGGCGTGGAATTCCGTTTCCGTCCTCTCGCCGTTCCACGTCGCCGCGTTCCAGCTTTTGTGGGCATTTTTGAGCAGCTTTGTCTCATTTGTCATTTTGAAGGTGTGACATCGCGATTTTTCACAATATTTTCTGTTTTTTTCCGAATTCACGATTGCAATATTCCGATTCATCGTGTATAATACAAATAATTGCGGCGACATTCCATTGTCGCCGGCAGTCAAGACCCGACTGCACCAGAAAGGAGATTTTCACACTATGTACACTGCGAAAGACATCCGCAACATCGCTCTGCTCGGTCACGGCGGCGACGGCAAGTCCGCTCTTTGCGAGAGTATGCTCTTCCTGACCAAGGCGATCACTCGTCTCGGCAAGCGTGCTGACGGCACTACCGTTTCCGACTTCGACGATGAAGAGAAGAAGCGCCAGTATTCCATCAAGACCTCCGTTATCCCCGTCGAGTATTCCGGCTGCAAGCTCAACATTCTCGACAACCCCGGCTATTTTGACTTCGCTGCCGAGATCGTTCAGTCTCTGCGCGTGGCCGATGCCGGTCTGATCTGCCTGACTGCCAAATCCGGCATCGCCGTCGGCACCGAGAAGGGCTGGAAGTCCTTGGCCGACGCTGAGCTGCCTGCAATGTTCTATGTCTCCAAGCTCGACGAGGAGCACGCCAATTTCTTCGGCACCTTCGATGCCATCCGCAGCACCTTCGGCGCCTCCGCCATTCCCTTCACCTTCCCGATCCTCAACGGCGAACAGGCTGTCGGCGTGGTCGACCTCATCGAGAAGAAGGCATATGATCTCAACGGCAAGCCCATCGCTCTGCCTGCCGATGCCGAAGAGAAGATCGAAGAATACATGATGGAGCTGAATGAGCAGGTCGCTGAGACGGACGAAGCCCTCATGGAGAAGTTCTTCGTCGAAGAGCCGTTCACCACCGAAGAGCTCCTCAAGGGCATCAAGGACGGCATCAAGCAGCGTGCCATCACGCCGGTATTCTGCGGCTGCGCCATGAACGGCCTCGGCACGGAGCTTCTCATGAAGAACCTTGTCAAGTACGCTCCTTCGCCCCTCGACGGCAAGCCTGCCACGCTCGTTGACGAAGAAGGCAACGAGTCCGAGCTGGCACTGGATCCTTCCGGCAGCCCGATGGCATTCGTTTTCAATACCGTTGCCGACCAGTACGGCAAGAACTCCTACTTTAAGGTCATCTCCGGCGACATCGAGGATACCCTCACCGTCGTCAATGCCCGTACCGGCGACAACGAAAAGTTGGGCAACACCTTCTTCCCGAAGGGCAAGGACAACACCAAGACCTCCAAGGTCTGCTGCGGCGATATCGGCGTCTTTACGAAGCTCGCCTCCGTCCGCACGGGCGACACGCTGGGTCTGCCCGGCAAGGTCAAGACCGTCAAGCCCATGACCTATGCAGAGCCTTGCTACCGCATGGCCATCTACGCCAAGACCAAGGGTCAGGAGGACAAGGTCGCTGCCGGCCTCGTCAAGCTGAACGAAGAGGATGCCTCCTTCACCTATGGCAACGATCCCGAGACGAAGGAAATGATCATCGCCGGTGTCTGCGATATGCACCTGAGCGTCATCATTGCCAAGCTCCTGTCGAAATATAAGGTCGAGGCCGAGCTTCGTCCTGCCAAGATCGCTTACCGCGAGACCATCAAGAAGAAGCACGAGCAGCACGGCCGTCATAAGAAGCAGTCCGGCGGCCACGGCCAGTTCGGTGATGTTCACATCCGCTTCGAGCCGCAGACCGAGTCCGAAGAGATGATCTTCGCTGATGAGACTGTCGGCGGCTGCGTCCCGAAGAACTTCATCCCCTCCGTTGAAAAGGGCCTGCGCAACTGCGTTTCCAAGGGCGTTCTGGCCGGCTATCCCGTCGTTTTCCTGAAGGCCACCTTGTTCTTCGGCTCTTATCATGCCGTCGACTCCTCCGATATGGCGTTCCAGACCGCTGCCGGCATCGCCTATAAGGAAGGCCTGCCCAATGCAGCCCCGACACTGCTTGACCCGATCGGTGAGCTGAAGGTCTTTATCCCCGACGCCAACATGGGTGACGTCATCGGTGACCTGAACAAGCGTCGCGGTCGTGTCATGGGCATGAACCCCGACACCGAGAATCGCGGCTGGCAGATCGTTGACGCCGAGGTTCCCATCGGTGAGATGGTTTCCTATGCCATCGACCTTCGTGCCATGACGCAGGGTCGCGGCTACTACACCCTCAAGTTCGTCCGCTACGAGGAAGTTCCGCAGATGAATCAGGCCAAGATCATCGAGGACGCAAAGAAAGCGGAGGAAGAATAATTCCATCAAAAAAATCGGATGCTTCGGCATCCGATTTTTTTTGAGCGTGTCCAAGGATCCCGAAATGTCATTTCGGGAAACGACGCGACATAAAAATCGCACAAAAAGCTTGCCTTACCGATTTGTGCATCGGTTCGCAAGGGCCATTCGCGGTACGGATCATTTCGAATACGGATCAAAAGCCGGACGACCTCAGAAAGGCCGTCCGGCTTGCGCGATGAGCTTATTTGATGCTGGCCAAGTAGTTGACAGTGATGGAGACATCAGGGAAACTTTCGGTATCGTTCGAGACGTATCGTTCACCCCAATACAGCTCAAAGACAAGGGTAAGATAGTCATCCTTCGTAAAGGAGGGGGCCCACTGCGTGCTGTCCGGGAGGCGGACAAAATGGAGCGATGTGTCGGTGGCGGATTCCAGACCCAGAGTAATAACTTTTCCGCCGTACCTATACCAGTTATCGTTTTCGATCAGCTCTGAGAGCATATAGGAAACGGTTTCGCCCAGACCCTTCATTGCGGAGGTGACGGTTAGGTCTTCTGCACCTTCCCAACCTGTAGCGATCATGCCGCTCTGGTCGACGTCGACGCCGATCACCTTGCCGCCAACCTTCAGAGCGGCCTCAACTGCGGAGGCGTAAATGCCGCCGCCGCAAGAGAAGCAGACTTCGCAGCCGTTGGCATAGATGGTGTCCATGTAAGCGGTGATTTCGGCATCGCCGCAGAACTGATTGCCGTACATATAGTCGATCACGACTTTATTCTCGATGCCCAGCTCAAGGGCGGCGTCGTTTGCGCCCTGCACGAAGCCGTAGCCGTAGCGAACGACGGCGGGAACCGCCATGCCGCCCAGGAAGGAAAGCCTGGTGTAGCCGAGCTTCACGGCAGCGTAGCCGGCCATGTAGCCGGAGATCTCTTCCCGATAAACGGAACAGAAGACATTTTGAGGGATTTTATAGGCTTCGTAAAAACCGTTGGCGTAACTACTGAGGTCGCCTTCACTGACGTCAAGAGCGATGAAGGTAACATCGGGATTGTCGCCTGCGGTTTCCACGATGGTGTCACCGAAAACAAAGCCCGGCAGCAGGAGGACATTGTAGCCGTCGTCGATTGCCTGATCAACGGAAGCAACACGCTCAGCGGTGGTGTCGCCGGTCGGCTTGTAGTAGGTGAAGTCGACGCCGCGAGCCTCGCACCATGCCTTACCTGCTTCGTAGGTGGTCTGGTTGAAGGACTGGTCGGTGATATCGCCGTAGTCGGTGATCATAGCGACTCTCCACATGGAGTAGTCTTCACTCGGGATGGGCGCTTCAGTGTCAGGCTCCGGCTCGGGCGTAGTGTCGGGCGTGGGCTCATCCTCAGGCGAATACGTTGTGCCTCCGCCGGAGCTGAAATTCACATAGACCTCCAGCACGGCCACCGCGCCGCTTTCCGAACGGACGAAAATGCTGCATGACCCATCCGAGACGGCGGTGACGATGCCCTTGCGAGAAACGGTGGCAACGGACTCGTCGTCGCTTTCCCATTCCAGGTCGTCCTCGGCATCCTTTGGGGAGAGGGTATATTCGACCTTATAGGTTTTACCGACGGAGAGGGAAACGGTGTCCATGTCGAGCGTAATTGCCTCGATCTGCAATGCTTTCTCTTCACCCAACGGACGAAGCAAGAAGAACCAAGCGGCAGCCGCTGCGAGCAAGAGGACAACGACGACCGAAAGGATCAGCAGAACCGTGCGCTTTTTCGACTTTCCGCTCACCGGCTGCGACTGCGGTAAGCTTTGTTGCGCAGGGGCTTTCGACGGATTTTTGGGCATCTGTGACTGCGGTATATATTGGGGATTGGTAGGTGTCTGCGAGGCCGGGATCTGCGACTGCGGTACATACTGCGCATTGGCCGATGCTTGGATGGGTGGGATCAGCGGCGCTCCGCATTGGCTGCAAAAGCGCGAGTGATCATCGTTTTTGCGGCCGCATTTTTGACAAAACATTCTCTTTTTCCTCCCAATATAGTTTGGTGTTTAATGACATAACTCATAATTCTATTTTACATTGCTTCTTTGCTTTTGTCAAGTACAGGCTCGAATGTTTTATAACCGATTTGTGATTTGAACGAAAAACCGAACGCACCGTCGTAAAATCGACGGTGCGTTCGGTTGCTTTGCCGTAAACGGCAGGATCGTCTAAGAATCTGCGAAATCAAACTGCACGTTCAACCATATCGAATCGGCAGGAGATGAAATGACCCGATAAGAAGGGCTAAATCACACCGCTCTTTCAACCTTA
>CAZKSR010000048.1:0-11041 GCA_964555465.1 uncultured Oscillospiraceae bacterium | reverse complement strand
AAGGTTCTTGCCCGCCGCCGTGCAAAGGGCAGAGCTGTCCTGTCCGCCTAAGGAATCACGACCGCACCATACTGCTTTTTTGTCAATCAGAGGCGAACAGTCAGATCTGTTCGCTTCTTTCGTACCCGAAGGGATGAGCCATGCTGCACACCGTTTCATTGAAGGAAAATTCGGTTTTTCGCCGCCTATATTATCGGGGAACCTCCGCAGGGAACCGCTTTTTGGTCGTTTACTGCCGCCGCAACGGGACGGAAACCTCCCGTCTCGGCCTTACCGTAAGCACCAAGCTCGGCCATGCCGTCGTCCGCAATCGTGTCCGCCGACGTCTGCGTGAGGTCTATCGTCGGGAGGAAGCAACGCTGCGAACGGGCTTCGACATTGTCATTGTCGCTCGCTCCGCGGCTGTCGAGGCCGAATTTTCTCAGCTTGTCCGAGCCTTTTCGTCCGCAGCGGACAAGCTCGGCCTGAGGCAAGCACCGTGAAGCGGCTGCTCCTCGCGCTCATCCGTTTCTACCGAAAGCACGTTTCCCCCGTCTTTCCCGGTAAATGCCGCTTTATTCCCACCTGCTCGGAATACGGCTTGCAGGCCATCGAGAAATACGGTGCATGGAAGGGTGGCTGGCTGACATTCAAGCGGTTGCTTCGGTGCAACCCGTTCAATCACGGCGACCCCTATGACCCCGTGCCGTGAGCCCACACCACATTTTAGGAGAATCGTATGGATTTTATTCAAGTCCCCTTCGGCTATGTGTTGGAGTTTTTCTATAACTTCTTCAATAGCTATGGTCTTGCTCTGATCTTCTTCTCGCTGGCGGTCAAGCTGATTCTGCTCCCGTTCAGCGCAAAGAGCAAGAAGAGCATGATGAAGACCTCCCGCTTGCAGCCCAAGATCAAGCAGATCGAGCTGGCCTGCGGCGATGACAAGCAGAGATATCAGCAGGAAGTTCAGCAGCTTTACAAGGACGAGGGCGTCAGCGTGTTCGGTGGCTGCCTGTGGTCGCTGCTGCCGCTGCTCATCCTCTTCCCCCTGTATACCGTCATCCGCGAGCCGCTGGAGTACATCCTCCACCTCGGCACGGACGCCATCAAGGAGCTGAAGGAGCTCGTTACCAACGGCTCCAACGACGCCTACTGGCAGTATAAGGCCGCCAGCAACATCGAAAGCTACGGCGTCGGTATCGTCGACGGCGTGAAGAACATGAACTTCACCTTCCTCGGCATCGACCTCGGTCTGGAGCCGAGCTTTAAGTTCTGGAGGATGAAGACATGGTCGGAGATCGGCGGTATGCTGATCCCCCTCGTCTCGGGCGGATTGAACTACCTGTCCATGTTCATCAGCCAGAAGATGAATGCCACCGTCATCAAGAATGAGGACGGCGAGAAGGATGCCGCTGCCGCCGCCGCGCAGACAGGCAAGACCATGACACTGATGATGCCGTTGATTTCGGTCATCTTCGGCTTCATGATGCCCCTCGGCATCAGTATTTACTGGATTGCACAGTCCGTTTTCGGCATCATTCAGGATGTCATCCTGACCCGTCACTACCGCAAGGTTTATGACGCCGAGGACGAGATCAAGCGCCAAAAGGCCGCCGAGCGTGCCGCCGAGGATGCCGAACGCGAGCGCATCCGTGCAGCCAAGCGTGCCGCCAACCCCGACGGTATTACCGAAAACACCAGCAAGAAAAAGCAGCAGCTCCGTGAGAAGCAGGTGCGTGATGCTGCCGCAAAGGAATATGAGGCGAAAAAATCCGGTGCTTCCGCGACCGAGCAGGAAGCGTCGACCGGCGGCGAGCCTAACCGCCCCTATGCCCGTGGCCGAGCCTATTCGGGCGACCATTACGGAAAATCGAAAGAAGATTAAGGAGAAAATATGGAAAAGTTTATCGTCACGACCGGCAAGACCATCGATCTTGCAATCGAGGCGGCTCTGACGCAGCTCAAGCTCGACCGTGACAGCGTGTCGGTTGAAGTCCTGCGCAACGCAAAGTCCGGCTTTTTGGGAATCGGCTCCTCTCCGGCAGAGGTCAAGGTGATCTACGAGGTGCCGGACGAAGCTCCTGCCGCGCCCAAGAGCGCGCTGTCCTCCGCATCTCGCTCCAAGCCGAAGGAGAAGCCCGACCTGACCCCCAGCGTCATCTCTCGCCCGGGCAAGGCCGTCGAGCAGCCCAAGAAGGAAGCTGCGAAGAGCGAAAGAAAGCCTGCCCCCAAGAAAAATGACCGTCCGAAGAATACCGCACCCAAGGCGGAAAAGTCTGCTCCGAGAACGGAAAAGCCGACCCCGAAAGTCGAGATGCCCGTGAAGGAGTACGCTCCCGCTGCGGAAGGAAGCGTGGAAGAGCAGATCGAGATCTTCCTGAACGGCCTTCTGAAGCATATGTCCTCCGACGCCGTGGCGCACGCCTATCAGGTCGACGAGGAAACCTACCGCGCCGATCTCGTCGGCGGCGATTCCGGTCTGCTCATCGGTCGCCGCGGTGACACACTGGATGCCATCCAGTATTTGACCGGCTACGCCGTCAACCGCAGCCGCGAAAAGCGCCTGCGCATCAATGTCGACGCAGGGGACTATCGCCTGAAGCGAGAGGAATCTCTCTGCCAGCTTGCCAAGAAGATGGCGGCAAAGGCGGTCAAATATCACCGCAACTTCACCCTCGAGCCGATGAATGCCTACGAGCGTCACGTCATCCACGCGGCACTTCAGGATTATCCCGAGGTCACGACCTTCTCCACCGGTACCGAGCCTCACCGCCGCATCGTCGTCGCTTACGCAAAGGAGAAGTAATTTCTCCGTGGGGCGGATACCGCCCGAATCCAAAATCAAAAACAACCGTGAAGCAAACGCACTGCCTCCTTTCGAGACAGTGCGTTTGTGATATCCTGCGGCGAAATGACAGAAAAAAACAAATGCCTCATCCAAGGGGAGAAGCAAGCCGACTGCGGTGTTGTCACGCATCGCACCCGTAGGGCGCGCCGACCCCGGCGCGCCCTACGAAGAGAGAGCCGTGCCCTACGGAGAGGGAGGTTGACGGAGGCTGTGCCCGAAAAGAAACCTTGCCTCATACAAAACACAATCCCCTGCGGCGCGAAGATAACGTGCCGCAGGGGAGATTTTCCGGTTTTTGAACAAATGATTGCCGAGCGAATGATTCCAAACGAATTATTGCGAACAAATGATTCCCGAACGCATTATTCCCGAACAAATTGGATGATGTTCTCGACATTGCAGTCGAGCGCATAGCACAGGGCGTCGAGCGTCTTGGTGCTGATGGCCTCACCCTTTTTCATGCGGTGAAGGGTGTTGGCGGAGAAGCCCTGCTTGAAAATCAGATAGTATTCCGTCAGTTGCTTGCGGTATAGCGTCTCATAGAACGGTTTGTAGCTGATCAATCGCTCGCGCTCCTCCCTGTTTTTTTCAATTATAGCATACTCAATCTCTTGACAATACTCAACAAATTGAGTATAATGGAAGAAATTACAGAAAGGAGCAAATACTATGGCACAGATCACCGACGTTTTCGCAAGTCCGGACGAGCGACTGGAAGCGGTTCTCGGAACCAACGCGGCACAGAACTTCCTTTCCACCGGCATCATGGGTAACGGCTTTATCATCCTGAGCGACCGACGGGTCTATTTCCGTGGCCGCTGTTTGAAAAGGGTGGGGAAACGCTTCACCTATATTCGGGAAGATCGCACGGTCGATGTTGAAAATGTCACCGGCACCGGCTTCGTACATTTCGACCACCTTTGGCAGAAGGTCTTGGGGATCATTTTCTCCGTGCTGACCGCCGCAACGCTGATTCTCGGCGCTTTCTGGGATGAATTCCTGTTTGCTTCTCCGGCAACATTGGTTATTGCCGTTATTTTTTTCGTGCGTTACGCAATGACGAAGAAGAGCGTGTTTGAAATTGCATTTGCCGGCGGTGGTTTCGGACTGGATGTGCGCTGGCTGAGTCCGCAGGAGTCTGCGAATTTTCAGAAAACCATCAAGCTGGTAGGCGACGAGCGCAGACGGCAGGAGCGGATGTACGGCAACGGAACGAGTGCCGCCACGGAGCTGTCCCGACTGGCGGAGCTGGTCGAAAAGGGTCTGATCACCCGCGCGGAGTTCGAAGCGCAGAAAGCGCGGCTCCTGAATACTCGTTGATGAGGCTTCCCGAAATTCGACAAGAGAGCCCCCTTTTGAATGAAAAGTGCCTGATTTGCAGCGTTTGCAAATCAGGCACTTTTTCTGCTCCAAAGCGTCTGCCGATGCACCTTCTGCATCTGGCAATGCGCTTCAAAACGGGGCGAAAGCTCATGCTCCCGTTCCGACGGTTTCCTTGACCTCGCGAAGTCCACCTCGCAGGCAGGCGACACCGACTGCGGAGAGGACGGCGCAGACCAACAGCATATCCTCTACGCCGAGGCGATCGATCAGGCTGCCGCCGAGGACATAGGCCAACAGACAGCCGAGGGTGTTGCACGCGCCGAGATAGGTTTGCCCCTTGACGACATTCTTCTCGGCAATGACGCTGCCGACATAGTACACCGACGCCACCGCAAAGAGTGCATAGCCGAGAGCCTGCGACAGCTGCGCCGCATACAGCCCCGGCGCCGTCGGCAAAACGAGCGTCAGCAGCACGCGCAAGGTCATAAAGACCGCCGAGAGCAGAAGCCACACATCACAGCGCACCCTCCGCACCAGCTTCGTGAACAGGAACATCATCGGAAGCTCCGCCACTGCCGCAATGAGCAGAGCCGTTCCCTGCGCCTTGGTCACGGTGTCCTGCGCGGCATCGGAGAGCTTGCTTTCCGCAATGCGATACATACAATTCGATAATACATTATGTCCAATATAGAGCAAAATTACGCCGAACAAAAGGAGAAGAAACCTCGGCTCTTCCCGAAAAAATTGTCGGGCGGAGGTTGGCTTTTCCACATTTTTTCGATCGGCGCAGAGAGGATTTTTGGGGAAAAAGGCAATGACGAGAGCCAAAACCGCCGCAGAAAGGGCACCGCTGAGGGCGACGGCGTCCATGCCCATAGCGGAAATCAGAGGGGAAGCCAGCCGCGCGCTGAGTCCGAAGCAGACCGACCCGATGCCGCGAGCGAGGCCGAAATTGATGCTTTGGCCGCCGCGGATGCCCTCCATGCCCAAGGCGTTGGCGAACGACGGAAGCACCTGTAAGCACACGCAGGAGGAGGCAAAGAGGAGCATGGTCGTGTTTTTTTCAAGGTGCAGGAGGGTCAAAGCGGCGCAGACGGCGGTCAAAAGGGCACAGAAGAGCGAGACTTTTTTGACATTCAGCCCTGTTCGGTCGACCACTGCGGTCAGAATCGGCTGCAGAGCGAAGGAGAGTGCCGTGGCGATGCCCAAAATGAGGCCGGCCGCCGTATTCGAGAATCGGAGCTGCTCGGTCAGGTAGGGGTTGGCGTAGGAAAAGAGGAAGCCGTAGACGCTCCAAAGCATTGCGTGGATCAGAGCGTAGGCGGCGGTAGCGGATCGATTTTTCATGGGAGCCCTCCGTTTTCGGTGAATCATTTCGGTGCTGCTTCGCGGCGATGGAGCGGTTCGTCTGTAACCGTTGGGCGCACCCGACCCGACGCGCCGAAGCTAGGCGGCATCCGAGGTCGCGGCATACCATGCGATCAGCAGATCCACGACCTCGCCGTAGGACTGCACGCCGCTTTCGACGGAGAACGAATTCAAATAGGAATCATACACGGTGTCTGCGATGCTCGAGGCCGTCTCATCGCGAACCGCTTCATAATGCACGGCGGAGGCATGGCAGTCGGCGGCCAATTCGTCGCGGACGCCTGCCCAGACCTCGGCGGCGGCAGCGGCGTCGACCTTTGCCAGGGCGTTGTAGCAGTAGCGGAAGGCCATGTAATAGCCGGAATAGACGAATTCCGAGCGTTCGCTGAAAATACAGCCCAAAAAACCGCCGAAATTTGCCTCGTCCTCTCGGGCGAAGGCCATTCGATGGCTGATTTCGTGGCACATGGTAAAGGGCAGGGCGGCGGAATAGGTCGTCGAGCTGACGCAGGACTCGCCCGTCAGACAGATGAAACCGCCGGTCATGCCGATCTTGCCCATGATGGGGCTGATGATAAGGCTCTTGACGCGGACGGTCGAGCCGTCGAAGCAGTCGTAGCGGTCGGAAAGCTTCTCAAAGCCTTCCCCGGCGGCCTCGGCCAGAAGGTCGAAGTCGCAGTCGACCATTGCCCCGTCCTCGTCTCGTTCGACATCGTTCGCCGTGGCGTTGGCCATGTCACGATAATATACGGCGGCGGCCTTCAGCTCGCTCACGGTATACTCCCGTTCCTCCAGACCGACCTGCTCGTTCATGGAGGGGGCATAATAATTCAGACCCCAGAGGGCGACGAAGGCAAAGGCCAGAGCACAGACGGTCAGCAGGAGACCGGCCAGATAGCGGACGATGCGATGCTTAATAATAGCACGAACGAGAAACAAAATAATTAAAGCAATCAGCAAAAATCCAAAAATTTCGCAGACGGCGAAGGGGACAACGCCCGTTACGGCGGCAATGACGCCCAGGATCCAGCGGGAAAAATCGGAATAAAACGAGAAGAACACGGACGGCATGAGGTTTGCCAGCATCAGCAAAATTGCGGTCAGTACGGCGAAGATGCCGGAGAGGGTCAGGCGCAAAATGGTCTTTGTCATTGCGATTCCTCCGTTAAAATTGTGCGGAACAGGGACAGACCCGTCTGCAAAACGGCCTCATCGAAGTCGAAATTCGGCGTGTGCAGTGCGCCGCCGCCGATGCCCAGACGGAAATACACGCCCGGGACACGACGCAGAAATTCCGAGAAGTCATCCGTCAGATAAGACGGCTCGGCCGCGCGGATCGGCAGGAGTGCTTTTGCCCGAGAGAGAAGAACGGGGTCGTTTTCCATCGGCGGATATCCCCGTGAAATCGACATTTTTGCCGTCGGCGGTAGAAGCTTTTCGAGGTTTTTGACCGTGTTTTCAAAAATTTCGTCGTCGTGACAGCGTAGCGTCCCTTCCAGAACGGCGTGGTCGCAGACGGCGTTTCTTGCCTGTCCGCCCGAAAGCCGCCCGAAGCCGAGGACACAGCGTTCTTCCGTTTTTTTTGCCGCCACGAGGAAATTTGCCGCATCGAGGAGCGCGTCGTGTCCCTGCTCCGCCCGTGCGATGTGCGCAGACGTGCCGAAAAATTCGACCGTTACTTCGCTCGATCGAGCCATCATGCCACGCTCGGCGGCGGCGACTGCGTGCTTCTCCAGCTCCGGCCAGAGGTGCAGAGCATAGATTTCGCTGACCCGATATTTGTCCAAAACGCCGCTTTCGCAGATCTCCCGTGCGCCGCCGCTCGTCTCCTCGGCCGGCTGGAAAATCAGCAGAACATTGCTCCTTGCACCGTCGAGCCGATGCGCCAGACCCAGAAGGATCGCCATGTGTGCATCGTGGCCGCAGGCGTGCATCGCACCCTCATGCTCGGAGGCGTAGGGTGCGCCGGTCGCTTCGGTGATGGGCAGGGCGTCCATGTCGGCGCGGAAGGCGATGGTTTGCGCCTTGCCGAGGTCAAAATAGGCACAAAGTGCCCCCGTGCACGGCGAAAAAACCTCGCACGGCAGGTCGGAGAGGGCTTTTTTCAGAAAATCGGTCGTTTCGGGCAGCACCCGATCCAGCTCGGGGATCCGATGCAGTGCCCGACGATAGCTTGTCAGCATGGCAATACCTCCATGGATGGAAAATGAGGAGTAAAAAGAGCCGAAATTGCGCCCTACGGGATGGGTGCCGCGAGCCACCGTCCCGAACGGCAAATTGATTCTCGCCCTTCATTATACCGCAGTCGAAAAACTTTTGCAAGTCTTTCCCACCCGACGCTTTTCGACGCTGTTCTCCCGTCTGCCTGCGTATGCTTTAGCAGGGGGGATGCTTCTTGAAAAAACGATATGCGATTGCCGCGCTTGCCGCCTCGTTGCATGGCTGTGGGCTGCATTTTTTGTATGATTTTCTGCCGAATCCGCTCGTTGCGGCGTTTGCACCGGTCAACGAAAGCCCATGGGAGCACTTGAAGCTCGTATTTTGGCCGACACTGCTCGCCGCAGCGGTTTTGGCGTGGAAAAGCCGCAACCGCGAGGGAACGTGGAGCACGTTTTTTCTCGCGGAGCTGGTGATGCCGCTGGCCTTGCTTGCCGGCTTTGCCGCGCTTGTCGCAATGGGTGCGGATTCGGTTGCCGCGGACATTTTGCTGTATTTTCTGACAATGTTCGGCGGATTTGCTATGGCCTATTCCCTGCGAAACAATCAGACGGTCGAACGCTACGGCGGCTTCCTGCTGATGTTTGTCATTCTCTACGGCTCTATGCTGATCCTCCTGACCTACGCTGCTCCGGATGCGGCTCTGTTTCGCTCGCCGTGAACCCCGATCAGCTTCGCGCCGTGTACGGTGCGAAGCTCTTCTTTCGTCATTTTGCACGAATTATTTCTTTTGAATTAGACATTTTTCACAAAATTTTGTTTTTCGGCCGATATTTCTGGAAACTGCCTGCCGCATATTATATAATAGTATCAGTTTGCCTGAAGGAGGTTTTTCCATGAAACATTCTGCCCTTCGCCGTCTGCTTGCCGTGCTTCTGCTGCTTGCCGTGCTGCTGTCCCTCTGCCCGACGGCCCTTGCCGCAAGCAATTCGTACAGCCGCAATTCCGGCACTCGGCTGACCATTTGCACCTCTCTTTCCGACGCTGCCGTGAACTACTACACCGGCTCATATTCCTACGAAAAGCTGATCACCCTCTCCGGCGCGGCCGACAGAACCGACAGCTACGCCGCCATGCAGGACAATGACCTTTACAATTCCCTGTATGCCCTCATGTCCTCCACGCAGACAAGCTCCGTGACCTACACCGCCCTGACCGAATATTACCCCTATTCCGACACGCAGAACGGGGACACGAGCGGCTCGATGACCTGCATCTGGTCGGGCGACAGTGCCGCATGGGATGGCGGCATCCTCAACCGTGAGCACGTTTGGCCGAAGAGCCATGGCTCCTTCAACGCAAACTCCGCCGGCTGCGACCTGCATCATCTGCGTCCGGCCTCGGCCTATATCAACCAAACGCCCCACAATAACCGTCCCTACGGTACAGTGACGAACGGCACGTCGGTTTTTGCAACGGATTTGAGCGGCAGCTCCGGCGGCTCCTACGATTCGACCTATTTCGAGCCGACCGACGACGCCAAGGGAGACTGCGCCCGCATTTTGCTCTACGTCTATGTCCGCTGGCTGCAGCCGAACCTCTTTTCCGATGTCGCAAGCGGAAAATTGCCCACGATGGACTCCGATGATTCCATGAATGACGGTGTTGCGGTCATCGAAAGCCTCGAAACGCTTCTCGAATGGTGCGCCATGGATCCTGTCGACACTTGGGAAATGAGCCGCAACGATGTTGCGCAGGAGGTTCAGGGCAACCGCAATGTCTTTATCGATTATCCCGAATTGGCATGGTACCTCTTCGGACTGACGCCCCCGTCCGATATGGCCACGCCCTCCGGCAAGGCAGCCGATGCAACGCCCTCCTATACCATCACCGCGACGGCGGGCGTCGGCGGCACGGTCAAGCTGAACGGTAACACCATCGTCGCAGTGCCCAACGAGGGCTATACCGTCGGCGGCTACACCGTCGTCACCGGTTCAGCGACCGTCACGCAAGACGGTAACAGCTTTACCGTCAATGCCACTTCAAATTGCACGATTCGAATCAATTTTGTGGCAAAAAATACCTATACTATCACATTTTCCGTTCCGAAGGGCGTAACGCAAGCGGCAATGAGCGCGTACGCAGGCGGCACTGTAATCCTGCCGACGCCGACCGGCTCTCCGAAAAACGACGATTATTCCTCCGCCTTTATCGGCTGGATCGCCTCCGCCGTCGATCATCAGACGAGCGTCGGCACCTATTTCGCCCCCGGCAGCACCTACACCGTCTCGCAAAACGTCACGCTCCATGCACTCTATCGCTACACCGTCTCCGAGGGCACTGCGCCCACCGCTTTTTCCGTGGGAGTCGGCGGTCAATATGTCTTGGCTGCCAAGGTGGATGAGGACTATTACGCCCTGCCCAACAGTTTTACAAGCGCGAAAGGCAAAATCTACGCAAAAAAAGTCACCGTCAAGAACGGCCTTGTCACCGACTCCGCCGCGTCGGATTACGTCGTCACGCTGAAGTGCAGCGGCGGTGCCTCCTATACAATCGCCAACGGCTCTGCGTATCTCGCCTACAGCTCCGGCACCAATATTGCCTCCGGCGAATCCTCGTACGCGTGGACAATCGGCAGCGGTAGCAACGGGTCGTGGTGTGTCGCCGCCTCAAGCACGGCATCGGATTCGACTCCCCGCGCACTCCTCTTGCAGTGGAATAACGGTACGCCGAGATTCGGCGGCTATGCGATTTCAAACGCTTCCGCCGGCAGTGCCTCGTATTATGACCTTGAGATTCTGCCCGTTTCCTCCGGCACAAGCACCACCTACTATACCACCGTTTTCAAAGCGGAAGCTCCCTGCACCCATGCCGATACGACCACCGCAACCGTGAACGCCGACTGCACACAAAACGGCTCCGTCACTGTCACCTGCACCGCCTGCGGTGAGATCGTCTCCGCCACGGTTCTGCCGGCCCTCGGCCATGACGAGCAGTCCCACGACGCTCAGGCAGCCACCTGTACGGCAGACGGCTGGGAAGCCTACGTCACCTGTTCCCGTTGTGACTACACGACCTATCAGAAGATCGATGCCCTCGGCCACGACGAGCAGTCCCACGACGCTCAGGCAGCCACCTGTACGGCAGACGGCTGGGAAGCCTACGTCACCTGTTCCCGTTGTGACTACACGACCTACCGGAAGATCGATGCCCTCGGCCACGCTGAAGCCCTGACCTACACGGACAACGGCGACGGCACGCACGACGGCACCTGCCCGACCTGCAGCACGGTCGTGGAAGACAACGTTGCGCACACCTTCACCGACGGCACCTGCGCCTGCGGCGCAACGGAAGTTGTCGCACCGA
>CAZKSR010000047.1:0-11847 GCA_964555465.1 uncultured Oscillospiraceae bacterium | reverse complement strand
GGCGTGCCGCTGCGCACCGCACCCTGTAGGGCACGCCGACCCCGGCGTGCCGCCGCGCACCGCACCCCGTAGGGCACGCCGCATCCAAAGGCTCCACCCCACGGGGGGAGCTGTCGCGAAGCGACTGAGGGAGGGCGAATGCACTGCAATTATGCTGCGAGGACGAAGAAAATCGCACCCTCGGCTCACAGATTACAATGCGAAGTGCAACACCCCATGCTCAGACGGCGCAAATGAGGAAGACACCAAAAAATGAATATCTATGCAAAAATAATTTGCATAAAATTTCATTTTCTTCTTGACAAATTCGGGTTGGTGCGCTACAATAAACGCTGTTCGCTGAGAGGCGTTTTCTCTGAAGGAGGGGAAAAATGAAAAAAATCATCGCTGTATTTCTCATTCTTGCGACGCTTTCCGTCCTGCTGGTCGGCTGCGCAACGGATGATTCGGAGGGCGTGGAGGTGATTTCCATTGCGCTCACGCAGGAAGAATATGCATTCGGCGTGGATAAAAATCAGCCGGAGCTTTTAACGCAGGTCAACGGCTTTATTGCGCAAGCTCTCTCGGACGGGAGCTTTGAGGAAATTTGCAATCACTATTTCTCCGACGGGGAACCGACCGCCGTGACATCCGTGCCGTTGAACGAGAGCAAGGATCAGCTCGTCGTCGCCACAAACGCCATGTTCGCACCCTTCGAATATGTCGAGGGAAACAAATTCTACGGCATCGATATGGAGCTGGCTGCCGCCCTTGCAGACTACCTCGGCAAGGAGCTTGTCATTATGGACATGGATTTCGAGGCGGTCTGCCTGTCCGTCAGTCAGGGGAAATGTGACCTTGCCATGGCAGGCCTGACCGTGAGCGAAAGCCGCAGAGAGCACGTTGTATTCACCGACCCGTACTATCGAGCCTCGCAGGTATTGATCGTAAGGCAGGGCGACACGACCTTTGCACACTGCACGAACGCCGCCGAGATCGAGGCCGTTCTCAATTCCATGGACGCAGACACCGAAATCGGCGTGCAGACCGGCACCACGGGCCAGTATTTTCTGGAGGGCGATGAGGAATTCGGCTTTGATGGCTTCGCCGTCACCTGCGTGGGCTATCAATCCGCCGCCCTTGCCGTGCAGGATCTGCTGAATTCCAATCTGGACTTCGTCCTCCTTGATGAAGCCCCTGCCGACATCCTCGTTGCGCAAAAAAGCGGGTCAATGCAGCAAAATTGGGAGAAATTTTGGGAACGATTTATAGAGAAGGGCGGCTACCACCTTGTCCTTGAGGGTCTGAAAAACACGCTCATCATCGCTTTTCTGGGACTTCTCATCGGTATTTTGATCGGCACTCTGATCGCTGGCGTCCGTGTCATGCCGAAGTACAAGCGCCTGCCGAGAGTTTTGAACGGCATTTGCGGCGTCTATGTCGGCTTTTTCCGTGGCACGCCCATCGTCGTTCAGCTCCTGCTGGGCTACTATGTCCTGCTTCCGCTTATAGGACTGAATTATCCGCCGCTGTCTGTCTGCGTCGTCGTCTTCGGCCTGAATTCCGGCGCATACGTCTCGGAAATCATGCGCGGCGGCATCCGATCGGTCGACCGAGGCCAGCTCGAGGGCGGCCGTGCCGTCGGCCTGTCATACTCCGTGGCAATGCTGCGCATCGTCATCCCGCAGGCGGTCAAGAACATCCTGCCGACCTTGGGCAACGAGCTGATCTCGCTCATCAAGGAGACGAGCATCGTCAGCTTTGTCAGCGCGGTGGATATTTACAAGGCATTCAACATCATCGCAACCAACAGCTATGAATACATCGTGCCGTATCTTGCCATGGCGGTGGTTTATATCGTCCTCGTGGCGGTGGTCACCCTGCTGATCAAGTGGATGGAAAGGAGGCTGGCTCGCAGTGATCGACATTCAACATCTGACGAAGGTATTTGACGACGGAAAGGTCGTGTTAAATGACATATCCGAAAAAATCTCGGAGGGGGAGAAGGTCGTTGTCATCGGGCCGTCCGGCAGCGGCAAGTCTACCTTCCTGCGCTGCATCAACTGCATGGAGGATCCGACGAGCGGATCGATCTTCTTCGAGGGCAAGGATCTGGCCGATTTTAAGGTGAATATCAACCATGCACGACGCCGCATCGGTATGGTTTTTCAGCAGTTCAATCTGTTCAACAACATGACCGTCCTGCAAAATATCACCCTTGCGCCGATTCTGGTGGCCAAGGAGGAGCGACGCAGGAAGCTTTTCGACAATTGGAAGGCGAGACTGCGCGGTAAGGAGCGCCTGACGGTTCCTTCGGTCGGGGAAATCCGCGCCGAAGCGGAGAAAAGGGCCATGGAGCTTCTGGAAAAAATCGGCCTTGCGGACAAAGCCGAGGCTTACCCGTCCACGCTTTCCGGCGGCCAGAAGCAGCGCATTGCCATCGTCCGTGCGCTGGCGATGGATCCGAAGGTGCTCCTGTTCGACGAGCCGACGAGCGCACTCGATCCGGAAATGGTCGGTGAGGTTTTGGATCTCATCAAACGGGTGGCGGACAGGGGAATGACGATGGTCATCGTGACGCACGAGATGCGATTTGCCCGTGAGGTCGGCACGCGAATTTGCTTCATCGATCAAGGGAAAATTCTCGAAAGCGGCACACCGGAGGAGATCTTCGACCACCCGAAGCACCCGAGACTGCAAGAATTTTTGTCCAAAGTTCTCTGACCGACGGATACTCTGTCTGCGCACTGAAAACGGCATTGCCGCAACATGAAATAACGCCAAAAAAAAGCCGCCTCTGTTTCCGAAAAGGAAACAGAGGCGGTGCTTTCAAATCCGGTGTTCGAAAGACGATTCGATCGCAGACAATCACACGACAGGCTGATTGGCGTCCTCGATGATCTTGACGAACTTCTCGGGCACAAGGCTCGCGCCGCCGATCAGACCGCCGTCGATATCCGGCTGAGCCAGAAGCTCGTAGGCGTTCTTTTCGTTCATGGAGCCGCCGTAGAGGATGGTGGTGGCACGGGCGTTCTTCGAGCCGAAGAGCTTGCGCACGACGGTACGGATGAGCTGGCAAACCTCCTCGGCCTGCTCGGGGGTAGCGGTCTTGCCGGTGCCGATCGCCCAGATGGGCTCGTAGGCGATGACGACCTTGCGGATTCTGTCCTCACCGATGCCGGCCAGAGCCAGCTTGATCTGCATGGTGATCCATTCCTCGGTGATGCCGCTCTCACGCTGCTCGAGCGTCTCGCCGCAGCAGACGATGGGGATCAGACCGGCGTTCAGAGCGGCCAGAACCTTGGCATTGACATCGGCATCGGTTTCGCCCATGGCGCGGCGTTCGGAATGGCCGATGATGACATATTTACAGCCGGCGTCGAGGAGCATGGCGGTGGACAGCTCGCCCGTGTAGGCACCGGAGGCATTGGCGTTGACGTTCTGTGCGCCGACGCCGATACGGGTGTCGCGAAGGGCACGGACGGCGGCCGGGATGCAGACGGAGGGCACACACAGGGCGATGTCGCACCAGCGTCCCTTGGGCAGCATGGCCTTCAGCTCGGTCAGGCAGGCCTTGGTTTCGGAGGGGGTCTTGTTCATTTTCCAGTTGCCGGCGATCAGGGTCTTGCGGTATTTTCTGTTCATGGTTCTTTGCTACTCCTTAGTGATTGTTATGTTATCTGTAATGGTTTTCATGGGGAAGTATTGGTGCTTCACTTCGCGTGGGTTGGAATCGCGGAGTGCTTGTTTTTCGGAAGGGGACGGCTCAGCGCGAGAGGGGACGCGGCTTACTTATCCTGCAAGCAGGCGATGCCGGGCAGCTCGAGACCCTCTAAGAATTCGAGGCTTGCGCCGCCGCCGGTCGAAATATGGGTGATACGGTCAGCGAAGCCGAGCTGCTCACAGGCTGCGGCACTGTCGCCGCCGCCGACGATGGTCACGGCGTCGGAATCGGCAAGAGCCTGCGCCACGGCGATCGTGCCCTCGGCAAGAGTCGGGTTCTCAAACACGCCCATCGGCCCGTTCCAAACGACGGTCTTGGCGGACTTTGCGGCCTCAGCGAAGAGCTTGCGGCTCTCGGTGCCGATGTCCAGACCCTGCATATCGTCGGGAATCTCGTTGGCAGCGACGGTTTTGACCTCGATGGGTGCATCGATGGGGCTGGGGAAGGAGGCGGCAACGACGGTATCGACCGGCAGGAGGAGCTTGACGCCCTTGGCCTCGGCCTTGGCCATCATCTCGCGGCAGTAGTCGATCTTCTCGTTGTCGAGGAGGGAACCACCGACGGAGTAGCCCTTGGCGGCGAGGAACGTAAAGGCCATGCCGCCGCCGATGATGAGCGTGTCGACCTTTTCCAGAAGGTTGTTGATGACATTGAGCTTGTCGGAAACCTTGGCACCGCCGAGAATGGCGACGAAGGGACGAGCGGGATCGGCCAGCGCCTTACCCATGATGGAGACTTCCTTCTCGACCAGCAGACCGCAGTAGGCCGGCAGATGGTCGGCTACGCCCGCAGTGGAGGAATGGGCACGGTGCGCCGTGCCGAAGGCGTCGTTGACGAAAATATCGGCAAGGGATGCCAGCTTTGCAGACAGCTCGGGGTCGTTCTTTGTCTCGCCCTTTTCGAAGCGGGTGTTCTCAAGCAGGAGAACCTCGCCCTCGTTCAGAGCGGCGGCCTTGGCCTGCGCGTCCTCACCGGCTACGTCGGCGGCCATGGCGACGGGCTTGCCGAGCAGCTCACTCAGACGGTCGGCCACGATCTTCAGGCTCAGCTCCGGCTTATACTCGCCCTTGGGCTTGCCCATGTGGGAGCAGAGAATGAGCTTTGCGCCGTTGTCCAGCAGATAGGAGATGGTCGGCAGGGCGGCGACGATGCGCTTGTCGCTGGTGATTTTCCCTTCCTTGGTGGGGACGTTGAAGTCGCAGCGGCAGAGAACTCGCTTGCCGCGCACATCGATGTCCAGAACGGATTTCTTGTTGTAATTCATAATGTACCTCCGAAAAATGGATCAGACTTTCATCTTTCCGAAATCTTGCAGATGAGGGAAGCTTTGCTGACGCAGGGCTTCAAAGACCGCAACGGCGACGCTGTTGCTGAGATTGAGGCTCCGAGCCTCCGTGCGCATGGGGATGCGGACGCAGTCGTCATAGTGCGCCGAGAGGAAATCCTCGTCGAGTCCTCTCGTCTCCCGTCCGAAGAAGAGAAAACAGTCGTCGTCATACGGCACCTCGGTATAGCACCGCGGCGCCTTGGTCGAAAACAGGCGCATTTGTCCGACCCGATTTTTCGCGAAAAAGTCATCGAGCGAATCATAGACACGGACATCGACCAGATGCCAATAGTCCAGACCGGCACGCTTGACGGCGGAATCCGACACGTCAAAGCCGAGCGGACGGATCAGATGAAGCGTCGAGCCGGTTGCGGCGCAGGTACGGGCAATGTTGCCTGTGTTCTGCGGAATCTCCGGCGCGACCAAAACGACATTCAGCATAGGACCTCTTCGGGCGATAATTTTCCGCAGCCGTGCCCTCAGTTGGCTGCGACCATTATTCTATGATAAATCGGCGCAAAATTCAACTGCTTTTTTCGGAAATTTCAAAAAAATTCATACTTTTTTCAAAAAGAATCGCCACTTGCGTTTTTTGCCGGAGTCGTGTATACTGTTTATGGCCGCTTTCGGCAGATTCGGCGGCAAAAGAAAGGAGCTTTTTCATGACGTTCAAAGAACGATTTCAAAAAGCGTTGCAGCTTTTCGGCATATTTTTCAAGATCGGTGCCTTCACCTTCGGCGGCGGCTATGCCATGATTCCGCTGATCGAATACGAAACGACGGAGAGGCGCAGCCTGATCGAAAAAGAGGAAATCTCTGACATTGTCGCCATCGCTGAGTCCACACCCGGCCCCATCGCCATCAATTCCGCCACCTTCGTCGGCTACCGCACCTGCGGCGTCCTCGGCGCGACGCTGGCAACGCTCGGTGTGGTGCTCCCGTCGCTCGTCGTGATCACGGTCATCGCCCTGTTTTTGCGCAGGGTCATGGACAACCGCTTCGTCCGCTACGCGTTCTTCGGGATTCGGGCAGGCGTCTTGGCGCTGATCGTCAAGGCGGTTGTCAATTTCTGGAAGCGAGCCGACCACGGCGTTTTCGGCTGGGTCGTGATGGGCGCGGCATTTCTGTGGTCGGCCATTTTGGACTGGAGTGTGATCGCTCTGATCGCCCTGTGCGCCCTTGCCGGGTGCGTCTGCGGTGAGGTGCGCAGAAAGAGAGGCAAGCAATGATTTTCTTTGAGCTGTTTTATACCTTCTTCACCATCGGCCTGTTCACCTTCGGCGGCGGCTATGCCATGCTGCCGCTCATTCAGCAAAAGGTCGTGGAAAACGGCTGGCTGACGATGGAAGAGATTGTGGACTTCGTTGCCGTCAGCGAATCGACGCCCGGCCCCTTTGCGGTCAATATTGCGACCTATGTCGGCACGGAGACTGCCGGCCTTTTGGGTGCGGTCTGTGCGACGCTCGGCGTCGTCCTGCCGTCTTATTTGGTGATCCTTATCGTGGCAAAATGCTATATCCGCTTCAAGCAGAGCCGCATCGTCTCCGATGCGATGTATGCCCTGCGAGCGACCGTGGTCGGCCTGATGGCGGCGGCGGTGTGGGGGATGCTCCCGACGGTCTTCTTCCACACGGAGGCGGTCGCATGGAGCTCCCTCCTTAAGCCGGAGTTCCTCTGCTCGCTCGGCATCTTCGGCACAATGCTCGTGCTGACGTTAAAAAAGATCAGCCCGATCCTCATTGTCGTATTCTCCGCCGCTGCCGGGATCATCTGCGGCCTTGTCTTCCATCTCGGAGGAGCGTAGAATCGCACACCGATTGTTATCTCTGCGCTTATCGTTGCAAATTCGGGGTCAGGCTCAAGAGGCGTGAGGCGTGGGGGTTGACATTTGTCGTTTTTTGTGCTACGCTGAAACCGTTTTGAAACGTAACTGTACCGAAAAGGGAATGAAAAATGAAACGAAGTAACAAAAAGGCATCCGGCGATGGCTTGATCGTTGCAGGCGTTTTTTGCCTGATTCTTGCAATCGTGCTCTCGTGCATCGGCCTGCAGAAGCCCACCGAGCTGAAGGAGGCCGGAGAAATATCCCCCGAGGAGATGACGGACAGCTATGCCTATCACTTTGACGAGCTGACCGTGATCGACTATTACATGAAGCAAAGCGGCGCCGAATCCGGCAACGGCAGATATTACATCGCAAGCTTCTACGACAGCGGCGTGTATTACCTCGTTTCCGTTTATGCCGACAACGATGAAGAGCTGCGGGCAAAGCTGAAGGAATACGCCGATGATGACGAAGCCTATGCCGGCGATTTGGTTCTTTCCGGCTGCTTCTCCGCGAAAAAGGTTACGGACGTCGATGGGATGTGCGAATTCTATGACAAGACAGCCCGTTTCTACGCCGGTCAGTACAACGAATATATGAACGTCGACGCCGTGGATCTGAGACTGCATCTGGACTATGTCTGCGAAGAGGCAGGCGATTATGAGGATGCCGCCTCCGATATCGATCTGTTCTACTGCGGTATCATTTTCCTTGTTCTCGGTGTCGCTTGCCTCTTCTTTGGGATCCGTCTGCGCAAGAAGGGCTTGGCGGAGATCGCCGCTCTGAGAGAGCTCGACCTCAGCCGGCAGCAAAATGAGCCGTAAGCCGAGGCAGCGGCAGCACATTCGGCTTGATATTTTTCGGTCGCCGTCTCCTGCTCGGAGGCGGCGGCTGCTTTTTCCGTAATCGACGGGGGTGCTTCCCCCCCAATGCCGTGCGCGCGGTGAGCTGCTTGCCCCTTGCAGGCACGGCTTGCCGCAACGAAGCCTGCTTTTTCGCAAAAAACCTGACGCATTTGGGTGCGTCAGGTTTTTGTCGATTCCTCCTGCGAAAAGCCGATGCATATTCATTTCCATCGGTTTTCAGCGTCGTAGCGACGTTGCATTTTCGCGGTGATAAGGAAAAATTCGTCTCCGCGATTCAAAAGCGCACACAGCGCATTTGAATCGGTGGATCAATTGAATCCGCAGGGGAAGAATTACATATCGAACGGTTCCATGCTCAGGACGGGGTGACCGACCTCGCTGAGGAAGGCGAGCAGCTCCTCGGGATCCTCGGTGCAGACAGTCTCGTCTGCGATCATGTCGGTGAAGTTCTCCACGCCGTACATCTCCAGAGCGGTGGCATCGAGCTTTTCACGCATCTGATCCTTCAGGAGCTTCGGGAGCCATACGATACGGCCGGGGCCGCCCTCGGCTGCAATAAACTTCTTGGAGGCAATGAAGTGCTTGCCGTGGCCCATGAAGCCCGGTGTCTGGACACCGCCGCCGGTCATGGAGGCCATTTCGGAGAAGGTCATGCCGAGCGGCGTCATGCCGGCGTGCTCGCGGCAGGTGATGACAACGCCCATGGAGCACGGCTCCACGCCGCAGATACATTCGAAGCAGCCGCAGGAGGTCATCGGATCCTGGAAGAGAGAATAAAGAGTAACGTGCTCCAGTGCGCCGTGGGACAGCTTGTTGACGACCTCGTCGACGTCGTCATAAGCACCGAGGCGTTCGTCAACGCACTTTTCCTTGGTAACGACCTGGCACGGGCCCTGCGGATCGAGCTCATAGGTTGCCTTGGCGTCAAGCCACGAAACGGCACCGCACAGACCCAGACGCTCCGGCGTGACGATGCAGACGTGGCTCGGAGAGAACGCCTGACACATGATGCAGGAATAGAAGACGGGGACGGATTCGTCGGTCATGGAGGCCAGACGCTCGTCACGCTTGTTGAAGATCTCGTTGGCGTTGGCACGCAGGGCGGCGTTTTCCTCGTCACCGACGACGATACGTACCTGGCACTTGTCAACAACGGTATCGAATTCGCTCTTGATCTTGGCATAGAGGACTTCACCGATGTGCTTGAAGCGGAAGCCGGCCTCGAAATCGGCCTTGCTGATGCGGACACGGATCATGTCACGCTGGCCGGTGTGCATCAGACCCTCGACGCAGTTGAGGAAGGCGTGGATCTTGCGCTCCATAACCGGCTCAAAGTCCGGCTGCATGGCCTTGCCGGTAACCTCGACGGTGTAGGACAGGGAGATCTTGGAGCCGACGGGAATCTCGTCAAGCTCGGGGCCGACGACCTCGATCTTGTGATCCTCGACCTCGGCAGCCTCCTTGGTCATGACCAGCTCGAAGCAATCCTTACGGGAACCGTCGACTTCGACCTGCATATCGCCCTTGCGGATGATCTCGCCCTCGAAGGCGGAGGAGAAGGAGACGGGGATGTCGATGTTGGTGATCTTGAGCTTGATGCCGCGCGCCTCGATGGAGGTGTCGATCCAATCCTTGGTGTTCTCGTAGATGATGAGGGATTTGGGAACCGCCCACATATCATTGGTGTCATTGGTGATGACGGGGAAGCCGAGCTTGATGGCACCGGCGCCGCAGGCGACAGTGATATCGCTGACGGGGGCATACGCATTGACGAAAGCGTTGATACGCTCGAAGGTGTAGTGATGGAAGGCGGGAGCGTCACCGGCCTCGACCGCGCCGAAGATGAAGGCGGCACGGACGACGAGGGAGATGATGTGGCCGACCGACCAGATCTCTTCACCGACGGGGACGACACGGACGCCCCAGCCCATGTTGACATTCTTCTCGGCAAGCTGCTCGATGATGCCGCCGATGAGGAAGACAAAGATACCGCGCGACTGGTAGCCCTTGACCGTCTCGACGGCTTCCTCTGCGGAGGGAGCCGGACCGATCATGACGACGAAGCCGGGGATATCGCCGGTGACGAGCGGAACGCCAAGCTCACGCACCTCGGCATCGGTGAAGTGGCCGTGGTACAAGGTGCCCTCATAGGGGGCGGCGTTACGGGCGTATTTGCAAGCCTCGATCAGCTCGGCGGCGATGGCGGTGCCGACGCCGGAGGAGAAGATGGAGGCAGTGCGGTTTTCACGGGTCATCATGGCACGGACGTCCTCAAGAGCAGCCTTGAGATCGCCGACCTTTTCGACCTTGCGGCCGATATAGGCATACACACAGGCCAGATAATAGGCCGTGGAGGGCAGAGAGAGGGGCGTGCTTTCGCCCAGCTCGGCAACGACAGCGTTGATCTCCGCCTCTGCCTTGGCGAACATCTCGTCAGAGCCGCTAAAAACTCGCTCAAAAAGTGTTCTCATGATATTACTATCCTTTCATTCCAAAGATCACGCCTGATCTAAGATACGTTTGATGGCTCTAATCTCCTCCAGCGCGGAGGGAGAGCAGTCATAGGGGGACAGACCTCTGCGGTCGGCATCGATGATCTCGGGGTTATAGGTGATGAAGCCCAGAAGATCGTCTTGGGGGATGCGGCTGCGGATGAAGTCGCGGTCGGACTCGTTGCGGATCTTGTTGGCGACCACCCGAACACGGGTCACGCCGATGTCCGCCGCAAGCGATTTGATGCGCGTGTAGGTCTGGATGGAGCGTGCGCCCGGCTCGATGACCACGATGAACTGATCCATCATGGATGCCGTGCCTCTGCCGAGGTGCTCCAGACCGGCTTCCATGTCCATGATGACGACATCGTCCTTGCGGAAAACGAGGCTCGAAAGCATCGCCTTGAGCATCACGTGCTCGGGGCAGACGCAGCCGGTGCCGCCGGTGTCGACCGTGCCCATGACGAGCAGCTTCACGCCGTTGATGTCCTTTGCCAATTTATCCGGCAAGTCGGAGACTTGAGGATTGAGCTTATAGAAGGTGTTCGAGGCGTTGGCACCGGTGCGCTCCTTGGCCAGCTCCTTCATGCGAGAGACGGGGACGATGGAATTGACCTCCTCCTCCGTCATGCCCAGTGCCAGACCGAGATTCGCATCCGGGTCGACATCCGCCGCAAGCACCGTCCGCCCTTCGGCGGCGTAGAGTCGGGCGAGCGTGGCGGAAAAGGTCGTTTTTCCGACGCCGCCCTTGCCGGTGATCGCAAGCTTCATATCAGATGCCCAGAGCGGTACGCTTGGCCTCGATACATTCGATCATCTTGTCACCGAGCTTTTCGATGTCCGTCTCGACGACGAAGCGCGCCTCGACCCAATCCTTGACGCCGTGCTCGCCCTGAAGCAGAGCCGTGACCTCGGAAGAGCCCTTGGTATAGGGGTCAACGCCGAGGAACGTCTCGATGCCGGTGGCAACGACATAGTTGCCGATGGAGACAGCCTTCTCGCTCATCCATTCGGGAGCGCAGCCGACGACGGGAACCTGAGAAATATTGCAGCCCCAGTCCTTGGCGATATCGGAAGCAAGGATCATCATACGGGAGATGTCGACGCAGGAGCCCATGTGCAGAACGGGCGGAATGTCAACCAGCTCGCAGACGCGCTTCAGGCCTTCGCCGCAAAGCTCCTTGGCTTCCTTGTCCATCAGGCCGGCCTTGGCTGCGGCCTGCGCAGAGCAGCCGGAGACGATCAGGATGATATCATTCTTGATGAGCTTTTTCATCAGCTCGATGTGGGCGGTGTCGGGGCGAACCTTGGGGTTGTTGCAGCCGACCATGGCGACTGCGCCACGCAGGACGCCGGACTTCACAACGTCAACCAGCGGCTTGGTCGTGCCGGTGACGTCAACATGGCTGTTCGTAACACCGTCCAGACAGCCCTTGATGGCCTCGACGGAGTAGCCGACGGTGGCACGGGTTTTCTGCTGCGGGATGTTGACAAGCTCGGGCTTGCGGTTGACGAAGTTTTCGACGGCCATCTTCACAATCGCCTTGGCGTTCTCACCGGCGGATTCCGAGCTGAAGCGATAGAACTCGGAGTCGGGGCTCCGGGCGAGGGGAGCGGTGGTGATACACTTGGTC
>CAZKSR010000046.1:0-11884 GCA_964555465.1 uncultured Oscillospiraceae bacterium | reverse complement strand
GGGTCACCAAAAAGCACCGACAAAACTTGCGTTTTGGCGGTGCTTTTGCTTGCTTTTCCAACTTCTTCGATTGCTTCGCTCCTTCGGCCTTCGGTATGTCCGTTATTTGTCCGTAATGATGATTAAAAAACAGAGCTTCACGGAAATTGCGGCGCGATACGATTCTCTTAAAGAAGCAGATAGGAATTGACTTTCGTGTGAGCGGCATGGTATAATGAGGAAAATCAAAGACAAATGAGGTTTTCTTATGGATACGATCAAATTGGCACAATTGCTGTTTCCAAATGTCACTGCCACGCAGGACGAGATCGAGGCGCGCTATCCCTCCCGTGAGCTGAAGGAGGGCGCGGTCGTCAGCCGTATGGCACCGTCACCGACCGGCTTTATCCACCTCGGGCATCTGGTACAGGGCTTGATTTCCGAGCGCATGGCGCACCAGAGCGGCGGCGTTCTCTTCCTGCGCATCGAGGACACCGACGCCAAACGTGAGGTTGTCGGCGCGGTCGAGACGCTCATCGATGCGCTGGATTATTACGGCATCCGCTTTGACGAGGGTGCAACGAAGGACGGCGACAGCGGTCTTTACGGCCCGTACCGTCAGCGTCAGCGTGCCGAAATTTACCATGTCTATGCCAAAAAGCTCGTGGCGGAGGGTCATGCCTATCCCTGCTTCTGCACGGAAGAGGAGCTGTCCGCCATGCGGGAAAGGCAGGAGGCAAACAAAGAAACGACCGGCTATTACGGCTCTTATGCCGTCTGGCGTGACCGTCCGCTCGAGGACATCGAGGCTGCGCTCAAAGCGGGACAACCGTGGGTGCTTCGCTTCCGCAGCGAGGGGAGCATCGAAAATCAGTTCAAATTCGACGATCTGGTCAAGGGAAAGCTGACCATCACCGAGAATAACATTGACCATGTTCTGCTGAAATCCGACGGCATCCCGACCTACCACTTCGCCCACGCCGTAGACGACCACCTGATGCACACGACCCATGTTGTCCGCGGTGATGAGTGGCTGCCGAGCCTGCCGTTCCATATCCAGCTTTTCAAGACGCTGGGCTTCCGTCTGCCGAAATATGTCCACATCGGCCCCTTGATGAAAATGGAGGGAACGAGCAAGCGCAAGCTCTCCAAGCGCAAGGATCCGGAGCTTGCCATGACCTATTACAAGGCCGAGGGCTTCCCCGTCAAGGCGGTGTACGAATACCTGATGACCGTCCTCAACTCCAACTTCGAGGACTGGCGCAGAGCGAACGCCGACCGGCCTGCCACGGACTTTGCCTTCAGCCCGAAGAAGCTCAATCCTGCCGGTGCCCTCTTTGACTATGCAAAGCTCACCGACGTGTCGAAGAACGTCATTGCCCGTATGGACGCCGAGGAGGTCTATCGTCTGCTTGTCGAGTGGGCGGAGGAATTCGACGCGGAGTTTGCCGCCCTTTTGAAGAACGATCCCGACTACGCCAATGCGATTCTCGCCATCGGACGCGGCGGAAAGAAGCCGAGAAAGGATATCGCGGTCTGGGCGGATGCCAAGCCGTACATGGGCTTCTTCTATGACGAGCTTTTCGCCTCCGTGGGCTTCGATGCGCGCTTCGACAAAAGGCTTATCCGCACGGCACTGAACGAATTCTTGACCGTCTATGAGGCGTCCGACGATGCGACGATGTGGTTCGATAAGGTAAAAACCGTCACTCGGAAGATCGGATTTGCCGACGATATGAAGGAATATCGTGCGAATCCCGAACAATTCGGCGGTTCCGTGGCCGATGTGTCGGGCTTCCTCCGCGTGGCGGTGACGGGCAAGACGAATTCGCCCGATCTTTATACCGTGATGCAGCTTCTCGGCCGGAGAGCCGTTGAGCGCATCCGCCGTGCCGCCGAGGAATTGGAATGAAGGAAATCGATATGACCGCCGACAAACGGCGGAAGCATTTCGAGTATTTTCAAGGCTTTGCCAATCCCTACACTTCCGTCACGGTGCCGTGCGATATCACGCCGCTTAAGGGACGCAGACCGTTTTTTCTGCAACTTCTTTATTGCGCGATTCGGGCGGCAAACGCCGTACCGGAGCTGCGGCGGCGGATCATCGACGGACGGGTGGTGGAGTTCGACTCCTGCCCCAGCTCGCACACCGTCGCCCTGCCGGACGGCACCTACTGCTACTGTGAGCTGGACTGCGACAAGCCGTTCGCGGATTTTTTGCCGTACGCACAGGCCAAGGTGGAGCGCGCGAAGGCTTCGGGCGCATTGGACGACGCGGAACCGGACAGACTCTTTTTCGTGACGAGCTTGCCGTGGCTCAGCTTCACGGCGATCTCCCTGCCGACGCCCTTCCCTCCGGACAGCAATCCTCGCATCACCTTCGGAAGGGCGTATGAGCACGACGGACGCTACCTTGTGCCCGTGAATTTGACCGTGAACCATGCGCTCGTCGACGGCCTCGGCATGGCGGAATTTTTCCGCGCGCTGGAGGAAAACTGCCGCAGTCTGCCCTCTGAAGGTTGACGAAGCAAGGCAGTTGCTTTATTTGAAAAGCCGACCGCAGGAAGGAAACTCCTGCGGTCGGCTTTCTTTATGCCTCCGATTTCGGGGGCTTATTTTTATGCTGCTTGTGATAGCGGCGGTAGTTGTTTCGCTGCTTTTTGGGGGCCTTTTCCTCGCCGCTTGCCGTTTCGACGGGAGCTTCCTGCTTTTTCGGCTTTGGCTCCGCCTGCTTTTTGGCGGACTTTTCCTCGGGAGTCTGCTTCTTGGGAGGGGAGGCTTTCTGCTTCTGCTTTTTCTCCGCAGAGTGCTTTGCGGCCTTCTGCGCTTCGGGCTGCGGCTCCGATTGCTCGGCCTCGGGCTTCTTGCCGCGGCGGTTGCGGCGCTTGCTCTTCGCAGTGTCCTCGCCGCCAAGAACGGCAGGCTCGAGAATTTCGTCGCTCCGACGGATGACGACAGGATCGAGATAGGTGGTGAATTCGACTTTTTCCGACCGATGTTTCTTGCCGCCGGAGATGGGTGCAAGATCGTCGGGAATCGGCTCGTCGCCCTTCTTTGCCTTGCCGTTGCGCAAGACGCAAATGTCGCAGTTCCTGTGGCAGACGGTCGTCTCCGGCTGGCTTTCCAGACGGATATTGACGCTCTGGCGCAGAAGATTGACATCCGTCACGATGCCTCGGCCGTCGGGGGTATCCACGAGAGACTCGGGCTTCGGACTGGTGCGGCGAAGATCCTCGTAGGCTTCCTGTTCATAATTCAGGCAACACATCAGGCGGCCGCAGGTGCCGGAAATCTTGGTCGGATTCAGACTGAGATTCTGTGTCTTTGCCATCTTGATGGAAACGGCCTGAAAATCGCTCAAAAACTCACGGCAGCAGAACGGACGGCCGCAGATGCCCAGACCGCCGACCATCTTCGCCTTGTCGCGCACGCCGATCTGACGCAGCTCGATGCGAGTGCGCAGAATGGAGGCCAGAGTTTTGACCAGCTCGCGGAAATCGACACGGCCGTCGGCGGTGAAGAAGAAGAGAATCTTGCTGCCGTCGAAGGCGTATTCCGTCGAAACAAGCTGCATCTCCAGCTTCAGCTCCGCGATCTTTTTCATGCAGATATCGTGCGCACGCTTTTCCTTTTCCCGATTTTCGGCATCAATGCGCCGATCCTGCGCCGTCGCAAGGCGCAAAACCGCGCGAAGAGGGGAGACGGTGTCCTTGACATTGACCTCGTGGTTTCCGGTGACACATTTGCCGAACTCGGGGCCGCGACTTGTCTCGATGATGACATCGTCGCCGGATCGGACATTCAGACCGGACGGATCAAAATAATAAACCTTTGTCCCTGTGCGAAACTGCACATCGCATACAGTGACGGTTTTTTCCGTGTTTTCCATAAAAACTCCTTATCATCCTTGCAGTCGAACCGCAAGCGCACCGCAAATATGCGCCGCTCCGACATTGGATTCCAAATATTTTTGCGCCTGCTCGACAGCATTTACCGCAGCCAAAAGCGAGGCAGAGGTGCGCACGGCGGCGATGCGCTTACAGGCAGGCCATGCGGCGGGGAGAGAGGCGTGAATTCGCAGAGCGCCCTCCAGAAGAACGATCCACTGTGCGAAAATCGGGCGAAGCTGTTCTCGCTTCAACTTTTCCATGGACACGAGCAGACGAAGCAGCGCCGCCGTATCTGCACCGCAGTAAGCCTGCACGAAGCTCTCGCTTTGCGGCAAAAGAGAATCACCGTCCTCTATCGCGGCAATCGCCTGCCCGAGATAGCCGCCGCAGCGCACCGCCGCAGCGGAGAGCAGGGAAGTGTCTCGGTCGGGAAAGCGGCGGCGCAGAGCGGACAGAAGCACGCTGTCCTCCAGGGGAGACAGGCGCAGCTCGACGCAGCGGCTTTGCACCGTCTGCAGCATTTGCTCGGGATGCTCGCACAGGAAGAGAAAAGTGCCGTAGGCAGGCGGCTCCTCGATGCATTTGAGCAGAGCATTCTGTGCTTCCGTGCGCAATGCGGCGGCACGGGGGAAATAATAAATCTTACGATTCCCCTCATTCGGGCGAATGTAAAGCTCGGCAGTAATCTCGCGGATGCGCTTGACGGGGATCGTCGCGCGATCTGCCTCGTCGACGGTAATGATGTCCGGGTGATTGCCGTGCAGAGCCTTGCGGCACTGACTGCATTGCAGGCAAGGCTTATCCGCCGCCGTGCACTGCATTGCAGCGGCCAGTAAGTTCGCCAGCGTTTTTTTGCCGGCGCCTTCCGCGCCCGTGATGAGATAGCAGTGAGAGAACCGACCGCTTTTGAATGAGGCGGCCAGACGCTGCTTCAATGTTTCGTTTCCCAAAAGTGCATCAAAGCCCATGCTTGTCCTCCTTATCCTATCCTCAAATTGATATTATAGCGTATTTTCGGAAACTTTTCCACTATAAATTTTTATTTTTCCGCATTTTTCTGTGGGCGTGGCGGAAATATGCTTTTTGCTAAAAAATTCACAAAAAAGCTTTTATTTCTGTCTTGCGTTGGGAGAAAAAATGATGTATAATAATTGTAAAATCAAATCGTATGCAATTTTCCGACTTTATCTTGCTTTGCATAGACGAAGAAAGAAGGTTTTGATATGGCAACATTTTTCCTCAACGGGAAAGAGGTTACTGTCGCAAAGAAACAGAAGCTACTGCGCTTCCTGCGTGATGAGATGCACATCCTCTCGGCCAAGGACGGCTGCAGCGAGGGAGCGTGCGGCGCCTGTACCGTCCTGATCGACGGGGAGCCTTGCCGCGCCTGCATCCCGGACACCGACCGTCTCGACGGCAAGACCGTTCTGACCGTCGAGGGCTTGAGCGATTGGGAAAAGAGCGTATATGTCTTTGCCTTCGGGGAGGCCGGCGCCGTGCAGTGCGGCTTCTGCATCCCGGGCATGGTTATGTGCGCAAAGAGTCTTCTGGATCAGGTGCCCGACCCTTCGGAGGAGCAGATTCGTTTCGCCATCCGAAATAATTACTGCCGTTGCACGGGCTACGTCAAGATCATCGCCGCCATTCGACTGGCCGGACAGATTTTCCGTGACGGCAAGCTGCCGCTTCCCTCGGAGAACGACTGGAAGCTCGGCTCCCGTGTCCATCGCCTCGATGTTGAGGAGAAGGTGCTCGGCTTCGGCAAATATCCGGATGATTACTATGTCGAAGGGATGTGCTACGGCTCTGCGGTGCGCAGCAAATACGCCAGAGCCCGTGTCCTGTCCATCGACGCGACCAATGCCCTGAAGCTTCCGGGCGTCGTCGCTGTCCTGACCGCCGAGGACATCCCCGGCGAGAACAAGATCGGCCACCTGAAGCACGATCAATACACGTTAATCCCCGTCGGAGGTCTGACGCACTATCTCGGTGACGCCGTTGCTCTGGTCGTGGCCGAGGACATGGCCACGCTTGAAAAGGCCAAAAAGCTTGTCAAGGTTGAGTATGAAGTCCTGCCTGTGGTCAACAGCATCGAGGCCGCAGCCGCGCCGGACGCGCCCTTGGTCTTTGACGAGGAGGAAAACAATATTCAGGCTTATAAGCACGTCTCCAGAGGCAATGCCGAGGAGGCGATCCGAAATTCCAAATACGTTCTGACGGAGCACTTTGAGACGCCGTGGACGGAGCACGCCTTCTTGGAGCCGGAGTGCGCCGTGGCGTATAAAGACGAGGACGGCGACGTCTTCATCATCTCCACCGACCAGAGCGCACACACCACTTTGCATGAGTGCTCGCTCCTTTTGGGTACGGACAAGGTCAAGGTGCAAAACGCCCTTGTCGGCGGCGGCTTCGGCGGCAAGGAGGATATGTCCGTCCAGCATCACGCCGCTCTGATCACCTACTGCACCGGCCGCCCCGTCAAGGTCAAGCTTTCCAGAAAGGAATCGCTTCTGGTGCACCCGAAGCGTCACCATTTTGTCATGGACTTCACCATGGGTTGTGACGAAAACGGCAGGATCATGGGCGTGAAGGCCAAGGTCGCCTCCGATACGGGCGCATTTGCATCTCTGGGCGGCCCTGTCCTTGAGCGCGCCTGCACCCATGCCGCCGGCCCCTATGCCTATGAGAATTTCGAAATCGAGGGCACGGCCTACTACACCAATAACCCCCCTGCCGGTGCGTTCCGCGGCTTTGGCGTGACGCAGACCTGCTTTGCCACGGAGACGCTTCTCAATATGATGGCAGACCTCGTCGGCATTACCCCGTGGGAGATCCGCTACCGCAATGCCATCCGTCCCGGCGGCGTTCTGCCGAACGGCCAGATTGTCGACGAGTCGACCGGCCTTGTCGAGACGCTCGAGGCGGTCAAGGAGGATTATGAGGCGGCACTGGCGGCAGGGAAGCCGGTCGGCCTCGCCTGCGCCATGAAGAACGCAGGTGTCGGCGTCGGCATCCCCGACTGGGGACGCTGCAAGCTCATCGTCGAGGACGATGCGAAGGTTCACATCTATTCCGGTGCAAGCTGCATCGGACAGGGACTCGGCACCGTCTTGGTGCAGATGATCGTGACGAACACCGATTTGAAACGTGACGACATCGTTTACGAGCGCAGCAACACATGGATCGCCCCGAATTCCGGTGATACCTCCGGCTCCCGTCAGACCCTCGTCACGGGAGAGGCTTGCCGCCGCGCCTGTGAAAAGCTGATGGCGGCAAAGGAGGGTAAGACCCTTGCCGATTTGATCGGACAGGAATTCTACGGCGAATATTTGGCCAAGACCGACCCCCTCGGCGCCAACGTCCCCAACCCCGTCTCGCACGTGGCTTACGGCTATGCAACGCAGGTCTGCATCCTCGACAAGAACACCGGCCACATCGAGTCCTTCATTGCGGCGCACGATGTCGGCAAGGCGGTCAACCCCCTGTCCTGCGAAGGACAGATTGAGGGCGGCGTGGTCATGTCCATGGGCTATGCGCTTCGGGAGCAATACCCCATCGACCGCAACTGCAAGCCAATCGAAAAATACGGCGAGCTGGGCCTTTTCCGTGCGCATGAGATTCCGCCGAAAATCAAGGCGATCGTCGTGGACAAGCCCGGCTTGACCGTCGCCTGCGGTGCTATCGGCATCGGAGAGATCACCTCAATCCCGACGGCTCCGGCCATTGCGGATGCCTATTTCCGACTTGACGGCGAACGCCGCTTCAGCCTTCCCTTGTCCGGCACGCCTTACGAACGCAAGTGAGCGAGAAAGGAGCTTGCCTTATGATCGTAAAGAAAAAATTTCCGGCAAAGGTCGCCTGCGTCCATTGCAACGGCGGCTGTCGTGCGAAGAGAACGGAGGAGGGCGTTGACCTGTGCACCTACGGCTGCACCGGCTGCGGCACCTGCATCGACGTGTGCAAATTCGGCGCCATCTCCCTGAACTGCTACGGCGTGGCCGAAGTCGACGAGAGCAGGTGCGTCGGCTGCGGTGCTTGTTACAGAGCCTGCCCCCGACGTGTCATTCACCTTCGGCTGGAGGCGAACCCCATCGTCGTCCTGTGCTCGAACAAGGACGCCGTGTGCAAAAATGCCTGCGAAGTGAGCTGCATCGGCTGCGGCCTGTGCGAAAAGACCTGTCCTGCCGGCGCGATCAAGGTTTCCGAGAACCGTGCGTTTATTTTCTCGGATAAATGCCTGTCCTGCGGCGCGTGTGCAATGGTCTGCCCCAGAAACGTCATCCATGATAAGCGTGGGATCCTCACGCATAGAATATAATTTTTAGGAGGAAACAATCATGGCTTCTACTTTCAAAAACTTCTTGACCGACGAAGATAAAATCGGTTTCATCGACGCATTGACGGAAAATCTTCCGGCACTGCGTGCGAAGGTCGGTGTTTCCCAGGGTGACCTGGCGAAGCTGATCGGCGTCTCCCGCCAGACCTACTGCGCCGTGGAGAGCAATCTGCGTTCAATGTCGTGGAACACCTATCTTTCGCTGATTCTTTTCTTTGACTATCATCCCGCAACGCACCAGATGCTTCGGGATATTTCTGCGTTCCCTGTTGGCTTTGTCGAGGGCATGAACAAGGGCGGAAAGAGCATCTCCGTCGATGCCTCTACCTCTCTGGGCGCAAATATGACCGAAATGCTGGCCTGTCTGGACGAGCAGGCACTTCGCGCCGTGCGCACCGTTCTGATGGTCGAGTATGCCCGTTGCGCCGGCCTGTCCGACGAGGCGGTCATTAAGGCATTCAACGGCGTTCAGCTCAACTTCCAGCCCTCGCGTGATGCAGGAAAAGCCACCAGAGCCTACAGAAGACTGAAGAATAAGCAGGATGAAACGTAAGGTTCGCAGCTTCCTCAAGGAGCATCGAATCCGAGAGATCTCTTCCGCGCAGCTCATTCGTGCGCTGAAGGAGCAGGGATATACCGTCCTGAAGTTCAACCGCTTGTGCAACGACGAGGATATGGACGACCTGATCGAAGCACTGCATCTGCGTGGGTACGTCGCTTCCTCCAAGGGCTTCACCTATGCCAATGCCGACTACCGCATGGTCTTCGTGCATGAGGATCTGTCGGAGAAGGAATCGTGCATGGTTCTGGCGCACGAGCAGGGGCACATCACCTGCGGACATACGGACAAGCCACCGATCCTCGGTGAGGATGTCCGCCAGGAGAATGAGGCGAATGAATTTGCACATTGCCTCCTGAAGCCCGGGCTTTGGGAACGAATGAAGATGTGGAGACGTCGGCACGCAGCGCTCGCCGCTGCGCTGGCGGTTCTTTGCGCCCTGATGATCGTTGGCGGCACCGGATTGGCTCTGCACGAGAGCAAGGAAGCCTCTTCCGACCGCGCCGAATACGATCAGCAGGAGGACTTCGGTGAATACTATATCACTGCCACCGGCGGCCGCTATCACACGGCTGATTGCGGCTTCGTCAAGGATAAGCCCAATGCGCGCCGCATGACCAAGGAAGAATACGCTTCCGGCCTCTTTGCGCCGTGTTCTCGGTGCTTGCCGGAGGAATGACAAGAGAAAGGAAATCGAAATGAAGCGATATTTCAAAAGAGCGACCTCGCTGCTGCTCGTTTTGTGCATGGTGCTTGCGCTGCTTTCCGCCACGGTTTGCGCCCAAAATTCAAACCGAAGGGGAACCGTCTGCACCGACCTGAGCGCAAAGGCCAAGGCTTACTATACTGGCAACTATACTTATGATGTAATGTCCGAGCTGCAGGGCGGCACAAGCAACTGCCTGACCACCGTCAATTGTGCCCTCTTTCAGCGGCTGCACTCCCTGATGGACAGCACCATGACCAATTCCGTCACCTATAAAAAACTGACGAACTACTGGCCGACGACAGACAACAGCATCCTGTTCTATAGCGACACGAGCTATTCCGGCAGTGTCAGCCGTGAGCACGTCTGGCCGAAGTCCCGTGCCTCCTTTAAGGAAAGCAACGGCGGCTGCGACCTGCACCATCTTCGCCCGGAGAATTCCAACGTCAACTCGACTCGCAGCAACTATAGCTTTGGTAATGTCAGGGACGTCATCTCCGGCTGCTCGACCCATTCCTACGGCGGAAAGACCGTCCTGTGGTACTCTGACCCCCGTGATCTCGTTGAGGTCAATGACAACATCAAGGGCGATGTCGCCCGTGTTCTCCTCTATGTCTACGTCCGTTGGGAGGAGCCGAACCTCTTCATGGCGACGTCAAGCCCCGTCGTCGGCCCCGGCGATGATGCAAACAACGGCAGAAAAGTCATCGAGAGCTTGGACACCCTGCTTTCTTGGTGCGAGATGGATCCCGTCGACACATGGGAAATGAGCCGCAATGACGAAGTCCAATCCGTGCAGGGCAACCGCAATGTCTTTATCGACTACCCTGAGTATGCATGGCTTCTCTTCGGTCAGGATATCCCGGAGGATATGAAGACCCCCTCCGGAAAAGCTGCCGAATCAAACCCCTACACATTGACCGCCGCCTCCAATAACACCGCCTATGGCACGGTTACGCTCAGCGGAAAGACCATCACCGCCACGCCGAGGAACGGCTATGAAATCGACAGCGCGAACCCCTATACCGTCTCTCCGAGCGGCGCGGCAACCGTCACACAGAGCGGCAACACCTTCAAGGTCAGCAACATGACGGCCGACTGCACCGTTACCGTCAACTTTAAGGCACGGACTGCGGCGACGATCCTCTATCATGTTCCGACGGGCGTCACCGTTTCGGGAACGACAAGCGCCTACGTCGGTGACCGTATCGCTTTGGCGACTGTCAGCGGTTCCCCGAGTGACACCACCCATAGCTATACCTTTGTCGGCTGGGGAAGCTCAGAGGTCGAGCTGACCACGACCAAGCCCACGGTCAAGGCCGCAGGCAGCAGCTATACCGTCACTGCGGAAACCACGACCTTTTACGGCGTCTATTCCTATCAAGACGGCGGCGTCGTCTACTATCTGACCGATACCTGTGCGCATGAGAGCACCCACGAGGAAAGAACCGAGCCGACCTGCGATAAGGCCGGAAAGATCGAAACGGTCTGCGACAACTGCGGTGCCGTCGTTGCCACGCAGAGCATCGCAAAGCTCGGCCATAACCACGAGCGTACGACCGTCGCGCCGACCTGCACGGAAAAGGGCTATGACCTCTATACCTGCACTCGCTGCGGTGACAGCTATAAGAAGAACTACACCGCCGCCCTCGGCCATGACTTTGCCGACGGCTCCTGCACCCGTTGCGGCGAGGCCGATCCGGACTACCGGCCTGTTGAAACCCTGTTCCCCGATGCCTACGAGACGGACTGGTACTATAATTATGTCATGGCGGCAGCACAGGCGAAGCTGGTCAACGGCTATAACGACGGCACCTTCCGCCCGAGCAATTCTCTGACCCGCGCAGAGGCCGCCACACTTCTGTACCGACTCTCCGGTTCCCCCGAAGCTACAGCGACCGCATCGTTTAGTGATCTTCCCAATGAGTGGTATCGGGAAGCCATCGCGTGGGCGGAGACGACCGGCGTCGTCACGGGCTACCCCGACGGCACCTTCCGACCCGATGAGACAGTGACCCGTGAGCAGTTTGTCACCATGCTTTGGCGCTTGGAGGGCAAGCCCGAGACATCGAAAGAGCTGGAAGGCTTTGAGGACACTGCTGCCGTCAGCGAATACGCAAGGACGGCCTTCGCTTGGGCAGTTGAAAACGGCATCGTTAACGGCACCACGAGCCACGAAAAAGAGGGAACCTACCTTGCACCGAAGGATAATATCAAGCGTTGCGAGGTGGCCAAGATCCTCTGCGTTTTCTGTGACCTGATCTGAATGAAATCGTAAAACGGCTCTCCGAGACACCTCTCGGAGAGCTGTTTTTTTGAAAGCATCGTTGAGGTTCGTCAAGGAATGGAAAAATTTTTCTAAAAAACTCAAAAAAATCGAAAAAAGGCACTTGACAAACGGGGAAAGGTGTGGT